>CAMBVX010000477.1 GCA_945871085.1 Opitutus sp. GAS368
CCCGCCCCGCAGCGCTGACGCGCGAGTTCGCAGGCGATCGGCATAAAATCGATGCCGCTCCACACCCAATCCGGCTGCGTTTCCCGCAGCCGCAAAATCATCCCGCCCGTGCCACAGCCCGCGTCCAGGACGGTGGCATCCGGCCCGAGCCCGGCCCGCATCAATCGTCGCGCCACATGCGTGTGCAACGACCGAAAATACCACATCCGGTCCTCCACCTCGGCGAGTTTCAGGTATTCATCATTGTTCATGAAAGTCTGCCCATTGGGATGACCGCGCCGCTCACTCGCAACATTATCCATTGCCGCCCACCGCTTGTGCCGCCCACTCTCATTTTTTCGCCGCAATGACGCGCCGCCTCCTCGCCTTCTTCGACACCCCCGCCGGTCGCGCCGCCCGCTATGCCTTTTCCGCCGCGCTCGTCGGCGTCATGGTGTGGAGCGTCAACTGGCGCCAGTTCGCCGATCTTCGCGGTCAATTTGCGTTCGGCCCGGTCGCTCTCGCCACCCTCGTCGCCGGGGTCACCTTCCCTCTCCATGCGTGGCGCTGGTGGTTGCTCCTCCGCGCACAGGGCCTCACGCTCTCGCTGCACTGGGCGCATGTCGTCACGTGGATCGGAAATTTTTACAATGCCTTCCTCCTCGGCGGACTCGGAGGCGACGCCGCCAAAGCCTTCTATGTTTGTCGCGACGCTCCGTCCCGCAAGGCCGCCGGCTTGGCCGCGACCTTGCTCGACCGCATTCTCGGCCTCGTCGTGCTGCTGAGTATCGCCGGGTTCACCTTGCTCCTCAAACTCGACGCCGTCGCCCGCCATGCCGAGCTCCGTTTCCTGCTCGGACTCTGCGCCGCCCTGTCGCTCGCCAGTGTCGTCGTCTTCGTGCTCGCCTGCCGTCGTCCACCCCGCTGGCTCGCGCGCGGGTTGGGCGCGGCCCGCACCGCCATGCTCGCCGACATCTTGCAACGCAGCGGCTCCGACCGTGGCGCGCTCGCCGTAGCCCTCGCCCTGAGCTACCTCATTTGGTGGCTCGATTTCGTCTCGGTCTGGCTGCTCGCCCGCAGTATCGGTTTTCCGCTGCCGTTCATCGAAGTCTCGCTCGCCATGTCGATCGCCTACGCCGCGACCGTGCTGCCTGTCAGCGTCGGCGGTCACGGGATTCGCGAGGGCGCCATGCTCGGGACGCTGGCCCTCCTGGGTCTCCTGCCCGACGATGCCGCCCGGCAGCATGCCCTCCTGCTCGCAGTCCTCGTCTGGGCGATCGGCATCCTGTGGAGCCTCGCCGGAGGAGTCGTGCTGCTCCTGGCCCGGCGCCGTCCACTCACCTGATCACCGTCCGACCGCAGCCAAATCGGTTTGCGCTGCAACAGCGGTTTCGTGCACCGCGAACGTCCGCAGGTGACCGCGCTCTTGGCTCGATCGATTCGCTGGCTCTGGCGAAGAGAGATCAATCCGATTGAACCCCGGGCGCATCGTCACCTGCACGCTCACGTCCTGCCGCCCAACACCAACTTTCGTCGTCAGTTTCTCTTCGTTGTTATGGCGCAGTCGCACGTTGCGCTCGCCCTCGGCGCTCAGCGCCAGCCGCACGTGCGTCGGCAAAGGTCGCGACAACGGATTGTAGAACGAAAACGTGGCCGGTCCGTGGGCCCAGCGCGGTTGGCCCGGTGATGCACTATGCCAGCCCTCGCCAAACGTCAGCGTGCGCGCCACCGGCAATTTCGGCTGCGGATGCGGTTGCAAGATGACCGCCAACTGATTGCCCTGCCGCCCTTCGATCATCTCGGTTCGACCCAGCGCCTTTAACTCGGCGATGAGTTTTTCGGCCTGGTCCGCAAATCCCCGCTTGTTAAAATAGAGCGCCGAAAACCCGTAACGTTCGAGTCGCTGCACCAATTCCCGCGTGGGCAAATCTTCCGCTTCCCGCTGCCACCGCCCGCGACTGCGGCCCTTCAAAGTCCCATAGCTAAACCGCAAGGAACCCGTCGACAGATAGGGGCGGAAATGCTCGTAGTCGCCGAGCTGCCCGCGCGGTCCACCCTCGGGAAACAACATGACCGGCAGTTGAAAGACCATCGCTGCAGGCGGCAATTTTCCCTCCAACAGCTTGCCCAATTCGCGATCGTTCGCGACGCGCTCCGCTATCTGCTGCTGCTTCTTGGGCCCGGGAGCCCGCGGCAGTTGATCCGATAAGCCGACCGCGAGCACCACGACCGCCGCGAGCGCACTCAGCCGCTGCCATGGCGCCGGCCGCTGAGCCCACCACCGCGAGACCCGCGACACAAAAAACAAGAGCACTGCCGCGGACAAAAAAATACTGAACCGGTTCGTCGCCCGAAACACCACCAGCCCGGTAAAGAACGCCATGATATTCGTCAGGCCGCCCACCGAGGCAAACACCAGCACCCAGCCTGCCGGCAGGGCAACTCCCGGCACCCGGCGCCGGCGCAGGATGGCCTGCAAGGTCACCCACGCCAACCAGCCGAAGGCCACGATGCCCACCACGCCCAAATACGGGGCAAACGCTTCGCCCGTCCGCCACTCCGACCACCGCACATAGCGGTTGCCGAAAAACGCCAGCGCCTCCCACCGATGCGACGCCGGTGGCATAAATAGCTCAATCGGTTTCAGCGCATATCGCTCCGTCGAACCGTAGTTCCTCACGAGCGGTGACGCCGCCGCCGTATCTGGGGCAAACAGCCACACCTGCGATTCGACGATAAAAAACGCCACCACGGCCACCGCCATCGTCCCTGCGCCCACGAGCAAATTCTCCCTGCGCCGCACGCCCAGCCACTGCGCCACCAACGCCCACCCCAGCAACTGCAGGAAAAGAAACAGCGTGTAGGGATTGCCCACGCCAATGGCCAAACCGACTCCGAGACAAAAAATTCCGCCCCATGCCCGCAGCCTGAGTCGCCGACTCGAAGCCACCAGCCCCACACACACCAAGGCGAGGGGCACCGTCCACGCGAACACCAAAAACAAATGCGGCAAGCCCCGGCTGAATGTCTGAAACGTAAATGCGAATACGATCGCCCCTGCAAACGCCCATTCCCAGCGAGTGCGCAGCCACCGCGCAGAACCGTAAAACGCCACCGCCGCACTCACCGTGGCCATCCACAGCGCGAGGTTCGCCGCGGCAAAGACTCCCACCACTCGCGCCAACCAACCGAGCACGACCACGAGGGGCAGATCCGACGCGGGATAGGCGCTCCAGTTCGCCCCGAACGGCGCCCCCAATCTACCGATCGTCTGCGCTTGCAGCAGCCCCGTTTCACCGTCCGCTGCCGCCGCGATCCGCGCCAATATCTCCAACGAATCGCCGCTGTAATCCGTCGGGACCGACCAACTGGCCAACGTCCAGCGATCATAGTGCGTGACCCACACGAGGGTCGTCACCAGCGCGAGCAGAGCCACCCGCCAGCGAGCAGCGAGCCAACGAAAAGGGGAGGTCAGGGGAGATTTCACCAAAGCAAGTCTACAACTATCCTGCCGATTGCAGCCGGCCCCCAACACTCACCGTTGCACGGTCCTTCACGCAAGCTCACGTATTGAGATAGTTTCACGCGACGACGCGCACAGCTGGCTCCAACGAGTCCGGCCGTTGAATCCACCCCGTTAAGTTTTGCCAAGCCTGCCGGCCCTCCCTTCCCTCGCTGCCGATTCCATGCGTCCTGCTCACCGCACGCCTCCCGCCGGCGGCACCCACTCCCGGCGCTTCACCAACTATACCGGTATTTTTTTTGACGAATTCGCACCCGAATCAGCCTGGCTGCGTGAGCGCGGCACCATCCACCTCCCGCCTCTCGGCGACGTCCGCCGGCTCGTCCTGCGCGGCGAGTTTCGTCCCCACCCCGACGCACGCGGCCTGGAACTCACCGCGCCCGGTCTCCACGTCCTTTTTAATGATCGCCCCGCCGGCTCCCTCACCGACCTCAAGCCCGGTCCGTGGGAAATCCTCCTCACGCTGCCACCCGCGAACCCCGGCCCCCAAACCCCTGACCCCATATCCCGGACCCTCACGCTCCGCCTCACCGGCAACTTCGTCACCAACACGCTGGCGTGGCTCGGCCGTGTCTCGGGCGTCACGTCCCTGCAACGCTTCCGCGCACAAAATAAAAACCGCCAACTCCGGCTCATCAGCATCGCCAGCTCTGACGGCGAGCTGATTTACGACTTTTCCGTCCGCCACGCACCCTACTCTTCCGCTTACGCGCGCGCCCATGTCCATCTCGGCCTGAACATCGTGGGCTTTCTCACCGCCGACCTCGGGGTCGGTGAATCCGCCCGTTGTATGGTCCGCGCCGCCGACGCAGCCGGCCTTCCGTCGGCCCTCGTCCCCCTCAAGCTTAACTGCAAAAACCGCCTCGGCGACCAGACCTACGCCAACCGACTCCAGGACGACAATCCCCACGCCGTAAACGTCGTCCATGTCGACCCGCCCGCTTCCCGCGACATCGACCACCATCACGGCCCGTCCTTCCGCGCCGGCAAATACAACATCGGCTACCTCGCTTGGGAGCTCCCCGAGTTTCCCGACGCCTGGACGTCCGCCTTCGACTACTACGACGAAATCTGGACCCCCAGTGATTTCGCGACCGCCGCCATCGCGATGAAGTCTCCGCTTCCGGTGCTCACGATGCCGCACGCCATCGCGTTCGACCGCCCCACGGACTCCACCGCCGCCCTCCGCGCCCGCCTCGGCCTCCCCGCCGATCAATTCCTCTTCCTCACCCTCTTCGATCTCAACTCCTACGCCGAACGCAAAAACCCCCGCGCCGTCATCGCCGCCTTCCGCCTGGCCTTCGCGGCCGCCCAACGGACCGCCGGTTTTCCAACCGCCGAATCCCCCGCCGCCCTCGTCATCAAAGTCCAAAACGTCACCGGCAACGAAACCGACTTCGCCGCCCTCCGCGCCAGCGTCGCCGATCTCCCCGGCACCGTCCTCCTCACCGAAACGCTATCCCGCGCCGACATCTACGCC
>CAMBVX010000478.1 GCA_945871085.1 Opitutus sp. GAS368
CCGCGTCTTTGCGCATGATGCCACTGTGCGCTTCGCCGCTTTTCGTCATCACCACAAACGGCTCGAAGCCCCGCACCATCACCGCGCTCGGATAGACCACCGCCTCCAACAGCTCGCGCTCGCTCCGGATTTTTCCAATATTGGTAAGATCGGGCCCGAGGCGGCCACCCAGATAGCCGACGACGTGACAAAGGGTGCAGGCCGTTTTCTCGCTGTTGAAGACCGCCTGGCCGCGGCGGATGTCGCCTCCCTTGACGCCAGCCATCAACTCGTCGACACGTGCATTTTGCCGGACCGCGTCGGCGTCGATCAGAGCGAGCAACGCCGCGCCCTGCTCTTGCACCGACGCGGGATATTTCGCGAACAGCGGTTTGAGGGCACCGGCCCGCACTCCGGGCAAACCCGGCGAGGTTTTCAACGTCGCGACCAGCTTCAGGCCGAGCGCTTCGTTCGGAGATTTTTCAAACGCTGGCAGCAGCTTCGGCACCTCCAGCGCTCCCACCATCGTCATCGTCTCGGCCAACGCCAGCTGCTGGGCCGGAGACAGCGGGGCCTTCGCCAACACGGTCGCGGCCGCACTCCGCACCAGCATCGGCTCCCGCGCCCCGAGGTGCGCCCGCAGGAAATTGAACAGGCTCTCATCCACCGGCGCCAACGCCCCCGGCGCTGCGAGCGCGAGCGCGTCCAACCGGACGTCCGCTGGCACACCTTCCGCGCGCCCCACGCGCACCAACGCCGCGGACAACCCGGCGTGCCCTGCCTTCGGCAGCGCCAGCGCACGCGCCGTCGCGACCGTCTGGCGCATCAGCGCGGCGTCAGTGCTAGTGAGTAACCCCGCGAGCGTCGCGAGCCACCCGACCGGCGCTTCCTTCAAACCCGCCGCCGCCATCGCCCGCAGCGCGAGGAGCCGCGCCTCGGCGTGCGCCCGGGTGTCGCTGACCGTCGCCGCCAAAATCTCCTGAATCGCCGTCGCCGGAGCCAAGCGTGCGAGTTGGGCCTGCAAGTCCGCTTGCTCAGCCACGCCACGCGATTTGACCGCCAATTGCCGCCGAAAAAAATCCGCCAGCGTCGCGCCCCACTCCGGATGATGCCCCGCGACCCACGCCGCCGTTTGCCGCACCATCGCAGTGCTCGCCTCCAGACGACCCACCACATCCTCGGCCTGCAATCCGCCGCCCACCATCTGATCGAGCGCCACAAGGGCCGCCCGCACGACCCGCGGCGCCGCCTCGGACTTGAGTTGCGCCAACACGTCCTGCGGTCGGCCGATTTCAATCAACGCGTAAATGAACGAGTGCTCCCACGCGCGCTCCGCCGCACCTTCCGGTGCACCCGTCGCCGTAAATGCGACTTCACCGCTCCGCCCCACCGCTGCGAGCAAGGGACCGATCGCCCGCGCGTCGCCCAGCCGACCCAACACTTCCGCCGCCATGCGCGCGTGGGCCACGTTCTCCGCCCCAAGAAATGTCACCAGCCGCCCGAGCGCACCCGCATCGCGCCACACGCTCAGAACCTGCATCGCCGTCATCACGACCGACGCATCGTTATCCTCCAGCGCCGCCCGCACCGTCGCCCGTGACTCACCCGTGTCGATTCGCGCCAGCGCCCACACCGCGTTGCGCCGCGCTTCAGCCGCAGGTGCTCTCCGTAAGAACTCCACGACCGCCGCCACGACCACCGACCCTCGCTGGCCGAGCGTCTGCATCGCCCGCTGCTGCACGTCGGGTCGCCCATCGGCGAGCAGCGCGGCGAGGTCCACCGCTCCCATCGTCGCCCACGGCAATGTTAGTCCGCGCGCATCGGCGATTTTCGGCGCACCGGTTTTTCGCACCCGATAGATCCCACCTAACACATCGGGCTTCGAGAGCTGCGATGTCGGGCAACAAATTTTATACCAACCACCGGTATCGACGATCAACAGACTGCCATCGGCATCCTCCAACACATCCGTGGGGTGAAAATCCTGGCTGTCCGACGTCACAAAATCCGTATCCTTCGTCGTGAACGTCGCTCCAGCGGGCACCATCACGTGACGTGATATTTTCCGCAGATTGAAATAGCACACGAAGAGGTTGTCCGCGTAGTCCGCCCCAAATACTCGCGAGCGATACGCCATCGACCCGCACGGCGCCGCTGCGCCCATATGCGTCATGATCGGCATCAGGTCGCCCGTGCGCGCATGCCCGGCCGTGCTCGCGTTTTCTTTGCCATAGAGGCCACCGTAAACCGAGTGGATCAGCCCGTCGCGTTTTCCCGCCGTACCGATCTGAAAAAACGTCCCGCTCAACACCCGTTCGCCCGTCGCGGTAAACGCCACGCCCACCGGATTGTCCATGCCGCCCGTCAGCACCGGCTCGAGCCCCGTGCCGTCCGGCCGTGCCCGAAAAATGTGTGAGGCGCGCGTCACGAATTCGCGACCGTTGCCCAGCGTGTGCCGCTGCTCGGCGAAGGCCCCCTTCGTCCAATAGAACCAACCCTCCGGCCCGAGATACGGCCCGTGCAGATCGTTCGCACACCCGGTCAGCGTCTTGCCGTCATACCACTGCTCCCGTCGGTCCGACACGCCGTCGCCATCCGTATCCGTGAGCTTCCAGATGTGCGGCGGTGCGCCCACGTAGAGTGAACCTTCGTAAAACATCGCGCCCTGCGGAAACATCATGTTCTCCGCAAACACCGTCGACTCCTCGAAGCGCCCGTCCCCATCGCGATCCGCGAGTCGCACGATCCGGTGCGGCTTCTGTTCAAACTGTTTATCCGCCCTCTCGCTCAGCCCCGACGAATCCGTCGCGTAGAGTCGACCTTCATCATCAAACGCGATTGAGATCGGACGATTCACCCTCGGTGGCGCCGCGACGAGTTCGACCGTGAATCCCGCCGGCACGGTCAGCGTCTGCGTGGAAAACCTGAACGAAGCTGTCTGCGGCGCCGGGCCGGCCGCCTGGATCATCGCCGCCAAACCGGCCCCAAAGACTGCGTAACGGACGCGCGACAGCGCTGGAGCGGAGCGGGGAAATCTCATCGCCCGGACGAGAATACCCGGACTTCCCCTTGGCAACGTGCAAAAGTTCCGCCGCGCCTCCGGCCATTCTTGGCTTCATTCGCCCGCGCGTAGCTGCTATAGCAATCAACCCTCCCCCATGTTCCGTCCCATCTCCCGCCGCGCCGCGCTCCGCCTCTCCGTCACTGCGGCCGGCGCGGTCGCCACCACCCTCGCGTTTCCCCGCGTCCTCCGCGCCGCCACCGCGCCCGCCCATCCGCACGGCGTCGTCCGTGGCGAACCCACCGCCGACAAAATAGGAGCTGACGTTCTCGCCTCCGGTGGCAACGCCGTCGACGCCGTGGTCGCATCCGCCCTCGCCGCCGCCGTCTGCGCCCCCGCCATGACCGGCATCGGCGGCTACGGCGCCGCGATCATGATCGCGTCCGCCGACGGCAAAAAAGTCGTCGCCATCGATGCCAACTCCGCCGCGCCCGCCGCCGCCCGGCCCGACCTGTTTCCCCTCGACGAAAAGGGCCACGTCCGCGGTCGCGTCAATGAGGTCGGTTGGCTCGCCGCCGGCGTGCCCGGCATCCTCGCGGGACTACAACTCGCCCTCGACCGCCACGGTACGCGCTCCTTTCGCGACTCAGTGCAGCCCGCGATCGCGCTCGCCCGCGACGGTTTTTCCCTGAGCGCCGCCGTCGCGACCACGATGCGCAACCTCACGCCGACATTCTCCACTCACGCCGGCGGGCGCGCGCTCTTCCTCAAAAACGGCACCAGCCCCGCCGCGGGTGAGACATTCCGCAACCCCGATCTCGCCGCGCTCCTCACCACCCTCGGCCAACGCAACTCCGTCGACTCCTTCTACCGCGGCGACATCGCCCAACGCATCGCCGACGACTTCGCGAAAAACGGCGGCATCGTGACCGCCGCCGACCTCGCCGCCTACCGCGCCCACGAAGTCGCCCCGCTGCGTTTCAGCTGGCTCGGCCACGAAGTCTGCACCGCCCCGCTCACCGCCGGTGGCTTCACGATGCTCCAGTGCCTCACCACGCTCCGCGCACTCGATTGGCACCAGCAGCCCGCCGGCCTCGCCCGCACCCACGCCTACCTCGAAGCCCTCCGCCTCGCGTGGAGCGACCGTCTCGCCCTCCTCGGCGACCCCGCCCAAGCTGCCGTTCCGCAGGAAAAACTTCTCTCCGACGCCTACGCGCGCGATTGCGCCGATCGCATTCGCCACGCCGTAAAATCCGGCACGATCCTCCCCCAACGCGCCACACCCCGCCCGCACGGCGGCACCATTCACCTCAGCGCCGTCGACCGCCACGGTAACATGGCTGCGGTTACGCTCACTCACGGCAACGGCTTCGGCGCCGGTGTCACCGTTGACGGCCTCGGGCTCACGCTCGGCCACGGCATGTCGCGCTTCGAGACCAAACCCGGCCACGCTAATTCGCCCGGCCCCCGTAAACGCCCGCTCCACAACATGTGTCCGAGCATCGTGCTCCGTGACAGCCACCCCGTCCTCGCCGTCGGCGGACGCGGCGGACGCAAGATCCCCAACGCCACGCTCGAAACTCTCCTCCAGTTCGTCGCCCTCAACCAACCGCTCGAAGCCGCGGTCGCCGCTCCGCGCGCCCACACCGAAGGCACGCCCGCCGTCGAGTTGGAGGTCGCCTGGCCCGCCGCCGAACTCACCGCACTCCCGGCACTCGGCTACAAAGTGAAGACCGCCGTGAGTGCCACCGTGAGCGCCGTCTCCTTCGATCGCCGCTCCGGCGAGTGTCGCGCTGCGATGCGGTGAACCGATCCGCGCACCTTCCTTATTTCTTAGCCGGTGCCACAATCGCTTCCGTCGAAATCTCCGTCACGACGCCGCGCAAATACCGGTCGAAGAACTGCCGCGCGCGGCGATTCGCCTCGGCATTTTGAAACCCATGGCCGAAGCCCGTCATCGGAATGAGGAGGTGCGTCACGCCGCCGCGCTTCATCGC
>CAMBVX010000479.1 GCA_945871085.1 Opitutus sp. GAS368
GCGTTGAGGGTGAGGACGGGGTCGGCGAGGACACCGCCAATGCCGAAGGCGGTATTGAGCGTCGGCCCGACCGCGCGAATGACGAGGGGGAGCGAGCCCGAAAAATTCAGCGGACCGACGACGGCACCAACGGTGAGAACTTTCGCGCCCGGGCCGGCGGTGGTGAGAATGGAGAGGTTGACGAGTCGGCCAAGGTCGGTGCTCGCGACGGGGTTCACGATGAGCGTGGCGGCGCGACTCGTGGCTGAACCGACGGAGTTGGTGGCGATGACCCGGTAGGTCGCGGCGTCCGTGGCGCTCGTGTTGGTCAAGACGAGGTTGGCGGAAGTCGCGGAAGGGAGATTCTCATTGTTACGTTGCCAGCGGTAGGAAGTGGCGCCCGTGGCGGTGGAATTGAAGACCACCGTGGCCCCAAGTCCGACTGTCACGGAGGCGGTCGGCTGCGTTGAAAACGCGGGCAAACCGACGGCAATCGAGTTAACGATAAGAATCGCCGACTCGCTCACGGTGGTGCCGGCCGAGTTGGTGGCGGCCACGCTGTAAGCACCGGCCTGGCCAAGCTGAACATTCGTGAGGGTGAACGAAACGCCGACGGCGTTGGGGATAAGGACGCCATCTTTGCGCCATTGAAACGTCGGGGACGGCGTGCCGCTCGCCGAGGCGGTGAACGTCACGTTGCCACCGACGGTGACGGTCCGACTCGCCGGTTGGAGCGAAAAAACGGCGGTGACCGGTGTGGCGGGGGCGATGACGAAGGCGACCGTGGTGGGGCCGTAGGCGTCGCCGCCCGCGCCGGCGTTTTGATAGGCCGTAATCGAAGCGAGGAACGTGCCGCTGGCCGTCGGCGTGCCGCTCAAGGTGCCGTTGGAGCGGTTGAGAACGCCATTGGCGGCGACGCCGGTCATCGTAACGCCGGGAGGGAGATTGGCGACGCGGTAGGAGCCGGGCTGCGCGTTGGCACCGGTGACGGAAAATGCGACGACCTGGACTGCGGTGCCGACGGTGCCGCGGACCGACGTGCTGCTGACACTAAACTGCGTCGCGCCCGCGAGCGCGTGAACGGCACCGAGGGACGCGACAGCGGTGAACGCGGAGCGCAGCACGTGACCGACAGGGGAGGCGTGGACGAGCGACTCAGCCGCGGCGACGACCCGCAAGAGCGGCGTGCGTTGGAGCAGCGCAAGGAGCGCGGCAACGGGGAGATTGATCCACGGGAGGTGGCGATGGAAACGGAGGATGAATTTCACGAAGGAGAAGAGGACACGGTGAGACGCAAAAGCCGGCCGAAGGGGTACCAGACGGGTGGGCTCAATTGCAACCGCACCCACTGCCGCCCACGCCGCGGCCGCCGGTGGCCGTCTCGCGGGAGAAGAAGGTGTGCTCGGCCATCGACCGGGCGAGCGGGTCGCGGCCGGGGTTCATCGTGTAATCGGAGAGCGTGGCGCGCTCCCACGGCTTCACGCGGACGAGGTTCGTATTGGTGCAACCGGAGGAGCACGCGGCGAGGAGTGCGGCGAAAAGGAAGAGGGAGAGACGGAGAGAACGAGAGAGAGAGAGAACGGGCGAAGTGCGCATGGAGATTATTTTTTTTCAGCGAGGAGCGATTCGATTTGGGAACGGAGCAGTTTTTCGGTGGCCGCGCCGTGGAAGCCGTCGTGAACGAAGCGGACTTTGCCGGTGCGATCGACGAGGTAGCTGGTGGGCATCGTGGGGACGACGACGGCTTTCACGAGTTTCTGCTCCCGGTCGTGGAGGGTCGCGAAGGGCGGTGCGAGTTTCTTGGCGAAGGCGGCGGCGGCGGCGGGTTTTTCGTCGATGCTGATCGCGAGGAGGACGAGACCGCGCGGGGCGAGATCGGTGTGGATTTTCGCGAGGGAGGGAAAGGAGGCTTTGCACGGGGCGCACCAGGAGGCCCAGAAATCGACGAGCACCACTTGACCGTCGGTCGCAGGCAGGGCGGCACCGGAAATCGCGACGACGCCCGCGGGAGCGAGCGCGGGAAACGGATCGCCGACTTTGATCTCGGCGCGGGCGAACGTGACGAGCGCGAGAGCAACCGGAAGCGCGAGGAGGAATTTAATTCGAGGCGACATAGTTAAAAAATCCGCGGGTTTGGGCGCGGGTGTCTGCGGTGAGGAGCAGACCTTCGGCGCCGGGGCAGGCTTGGATGAACTCGAGACCCTTCGGCACGCCGAGCACGAAGGCGGTGGTGGAGAGGACACCCGCCTGGAGACAGGAGCCGGCGAGGACGGTGGCTTGGGTGCAGCCGTTGGCGACGGGCCAGCCGCTGCGGGGATCGATGATGTGACCGTAGCGTTTTCCGCCGACGGTGAAACTGCGCAGATAATCTCCGGAGGAGGCGACGCCCTTGCCAGTGACGCCGATGCTGCCGGCGGCGGTGCCGGGGCGGCGCGGATCTTCGAGACCAATGTGCCAGGCGGGACGGCCCGGAGGAGTGCCGAGGGCGCGGAGGTCGTGGCCAAAATCCACGAGCGCGCTGGTGATGCCGTGGTCGAGCGCGAGCGACGCGACGATATCGACGGCGTATTCTTTGCCGAACCCACCGAAGTCGAGGGCCATGCCGGTCGAGGGAAGAAAGACGCGGCCGGGTGCGCGCTGAACTTGCTTCCAGCCCACAAGCGCGCGGGCGGCGGCGATCTCGGACGCGGCGGGGATACGGGGCGACTCCGCTTGGTAATTCCAGAGACGGATCAGCGGGAGCGTCGTCGGATCGAGCACGCCCTGCGTCATGAAGTGCAGCGTGTCACAAAGTTTGAGCAGTCCTTCCATCTCGGCGTCGACGGCGACCCAGTCGCGCCCGGCGGCGGCGTTGATGCGACTGATGAGACTATCCGCGCGAAACCGGGAATATTTGGCTTCGAAGGCGACAACCCAGGCGACGGCGGCACGCTCGAAGGTCACGGCCTGATCGTCGCCGGCGGGGGCGGTGTAGTGGATTTCACATTGCGTGCCGAGGGCGGGAAACGTGAGCTTCCGCAAAGGCAGCGCGTCGGCCGGTCCGGACGGAGCGGGCGGCGGGGCGCGGTGTTGTTGGGCGACGATCGACACGGGGGCGGCGAAAAACTACCAGGTGAATTTGACGCCGGCGGTTACGATGCGGGCTTTCGCGTAGGCGCTGGCGGGCGTGACACCGTCGCGGCCGTGCATGTCATATTGCTCGACCGCGAGATCGAGAGCGACGGCGTCGGTGACATTCCAGATCACCTTCAGGCCGTAGGTGATCGTGCGGAACGCGGAGAGGCGGAAATCGGAGGAGTAGAACGGACCGGCGACGCGCGGCGGGCCGAAGGCGGGAACGAGGGACGTGCGGTCGAGATTGTAGCGGTAGAAACCGGCGGCGGTCTGGTCGTAGAAACGCAGCCAAGGGCGGAGAATTACTTTTTCCCCGATGCGCTGGAACCACGCCACGTCGAAGGTGTGCGCATCCGTATCATAGGTGTCGCGGTAGTAGCGATAGCTGGCGTCGAGGGCGCCGCGCACTTCAGGAAAGCTGCGATTGAGGCCGAGGAAGAGGATGCCCTTGTTGCGCTCGTGGGGACGGTTTTCGGGAAAGGTGAGCGGGAGCGAGACGCCGGGAAAGAGCTCGGTGTTTTTTTGCACGAGCTTGTAAGGGTCCGCCATAAACCCGGTGGCGCGGCCCCAGGTGAGGTTGAGCGAGACGGACGTGCGCGGATCGAGTAATTGGGTGACGCCCACGATGACGTCGTTGGTGCGTTTCTTCACGAGGGGCCTTTGGAAGAAGACCTTGATATCGTCGTCGGTGCCGGCGACGCCAGCGAGGAGCGTAGTATTTTTTTGGTTAAAATCGGTGAGCGTATTCAACGACCAGCCGGTTGAGACGTAGTCGCTCTCGCGGCTGTTACCGATGCCCAGGGCGATGTTGATTCCGGAAAATTGGCGGGAGAAGTCAGCATTCCACGCTTTGCGCCGCTCGGTCAGTTTTGAAACGGGCACCTGATCGCTGCCGGTCGGAGCCGGTTGGCCGTTGGGCGTGGCCCCGGTGATCGCGTCGAGGACGCCTTCGAATTTGAGATGCATCGCGGTCCCGAGGCCCTGCTGGATATACGCCCCCTGCGTTTCAACGGCGATGCGGCCGTTCGCTTCGCGGTAGTCAGAATATTTATAGGCGACGGAATTTTCGGCGCGGACGTCCCGCGGGGCGAGCCAGACAAGGAGCGTGGCGAGGGCGAGCGAGCGAAAGGTCGGAAGCGACGGGGTGGGCATGAGCGGGCGAGAGAGGAAAAGGGCGAGGAGCGGGATCGGTTTAAGACGCGCTACACTGGCGCTAGTTCCAGGGTGCCGCAACCGGGGATGTGTAACAAATCATATCAATCGCCCAAAAGAGTCAGACTTTGATTTGCCAGGTAGCCGCGAGCGCCAGCGAGTGGTGATCCGTCCACTCGCTGGCGCTCGCGGCTACCGAAAATTCCAGAGTTCAAAGGACGTTGGTATCATTCAGGATTTTGCAGTGCCCGGAGCTCGCGACCACGCCCCGGGGCCGGAGCCGTGGGCGGGCGGGGCGGGTAGTAAAATCTGTACCGATCCGCCGGGTTCGTCGTCCCGCCTTGAGGCGGAATCCTTCAATCCTTCCGCCTAAAGGCGGGACTACGGACCCGGAAAGAAGCGGTCCCTTCAATTTGGCAAAGCGGAAATCACACCGGCCGGACACGGCGGATTTTTCTAGTTGGGTTGATAGGTCTTAGGCAGATGGTTGGAAAATAAGACGGGACAAATTTCCCGCGTTGTGCCTTCGTCCACGGGATGGATGAGAAACGTTTTCGCAAACCGGCACCGTCAGAGCAGGCGATCTTGG
>CAMBVX010000480.1 GCA_945871085.1 Opitutus sp. GAS368
TTGTGATCGTGGCATTCCGCACAACCAAACGTGCTGCCAAACCACGCCGCCGATACCGACCGCACGCGCTCGGCCCCATACTTCGCGAGATACTCCTTGGGCTGCGCCCCGCCCTCGCGCGTCATCATGTTCAGCCGGTTGTAACCCGTCGCGACGAGCTGTTCCGGCGTCGGGTGGGGCAACAAATCGCCGGCGAGTTGCTCGAGGGTGAACTGGTCGAAGCGCTTGTTCGCGTTGAACGCGTTGATCACATAGTCGCGATACGGAAAGATGCGCTGGTTCTGGTCGCCGTGAAAGCCGACCGTGTCCGCGAAGCGCGCGATATCGAGCCACCACACCGCCATGCGCTCGCCGAAATGCGACGACGCGAGCAGCCGATCGACCTGCTTCGTGTAGGCATTGCCAAAAAAGTTTCGTCCCCCCGCCGCCAGCTCTTCCGGCGTCGGCGGCAGCCCCGTGAGGTCCAGCGAGACGCGCCGCAGCAGCCGGTTCATCGGCGCTTCGGGCGAGAGCGTAAGTTTTTTCTCGGCGAGCTTCGCCTCGACGAAGGCATCGATGGGGTTCCCTTTCTGCGCCCCCACTGGCAGCGCCGGCCGCTTGAGTGGCGCGTAGGCCCAGTGCGGCTCGTAAACCGCCCCTTGCTCCACCCAACGTTTCATCAGCGCCTTTTGGCGTTCGGTGAGCGGCTTGTGCGCCTTCTCCGGCGGCATGGGTTCGTCCGTATCGAAAATGCGCGCGATGATTTCGCTCTCGGCCACGTTGCCCGGCACGATCGGCACCGCGTCACTCTTGGTCTTCTTCAGCGCCTCGTCCCGCAGATCGAGGCGCAGGCCGGCCTCGCGGCTCTTGGCGTCGGGACCGTGGCAATGAAAGCACGTGTCCGACATGATCGGCCGGATATCGCGGTTGAACTCCACTTTGGCCGGCAAGTCCAAGTCCGCCGCGCGCGCGAACGTGGCGACGCACGCCAACCAAGGAAGCAAACGGGTGAGTCGGGTAAACGGGGAACAAATGTGCATCGGGATCAGGCCAAGATGGCTCTCACGACATGCGCCTCCTCGACACCCGTCAACCGCACGTTCAAGCCACGGAATTTGTGCGTGAACTTCGCGTGGTCGATGCCGAGGCAGTGCAAAATCGTCGCGTGCAGGTCGCGTAGGTGAACCGGGTTTTCCGTGATGTTGTAACAGAAGTCATCGGTCGCGCCGTATTCGATACCGCCCTTGATGCCGCCGCCCGCAAGCCAAACGGTAAAGGCGCGACCGTGGTGGTCGCGGCCCATCGCGGGATCGCCGAGCTTGCCCTGACTAAACACCGTGCGCCCAAACTCCGTGGCAAACACCACGAGCGTGTCCTCGAGCAGGCCGCGCGCTTTCAGGTCTTTGATCAGCGCCGCCGTGGGCTGGTCGATGTCGTGACACTGGTTCGGCAACTGCCGCGCGATCGCGATGTGCTGATCCCAGCCACGATGAAACAACTGCACGAAGCGCACGTCGCGCTCGAGGAGTCGCCGCGCGAGCAAACAATTCGCCGCGTAGGTGCCGGGCTTCCGCACTTCGGGGCCGTAGGCATCGAGCGTGGCCGGCGACTCTTTCGAAATGTCGGTCAGCTCCGGCACGGAGGTCTGCATGCGAAACGCCATCTCGTAGGCGTCGATGCGCGCGAGCGTTTCCGGATCGCCGAGTTCGTCGGCGCGCTGGTGATTCAGTTTCGCCAGATCGTCGAGTTGGGCGCGGCGCTGCGTGCGTTCGACGCCCGGCGGATTGTCTAAATAGAGCACGGGATTCGCGCCGGGCCGCAGGCCGACGCCCTGATGCGAGGCCGGCAAAAAGCCGCTGCCCCACAGTCGCGAAAACACCGGCTGCCCGGGATTCTTCCCCGTGCCCTGCGAGACCATCGCAATGAACGCCGGGAGATTTTCGTTTTCGGTCCCCAGCCCGTAGCTCGCCCACGCGCCCATGCTCGCGTAACCGGGAAGCTGATTCCCGGTGTTCATGTAGGTGATTGCGGGGTCGTGGTTGATCGCCTCCGTGTGCAGGCTCTTAATGATGCAAATGTCGTCCGCAATCGTCTGAATATTGGGCAACAGATCGCTGATCCACGTGCCGTGTTTACCGCAGAGTTTGCCCGACTTCAGCGGCGGCACGACGGGATACGCGCTCTGCCCGCTCGTCATGCCGGTCAGCCGTTGCGTGCCCTTGATCGACGCGGGAATCTCGAGCCCCGCGTGTTTGTGGAGCATCGGTTTGTCGTCGAACAAGTCGACGTGCGACAGGCCGCCGCTCTGAAACAGACACAACACCCGCTTCGCTTTCGGAGCGAAGTGCGGCAAACCGGGCCGGCCCTTGCCTTTGGCTTCGACCGCACGTGCGATGCTCGAAGAAAGCAAAGACCCGAGCGCCACGCCGCCGATGCCACGGGCAGCGTTGCCGATGAACGTGCGACGCGTGAGATGGCGGAGATAGTCGGCGAGAGGAGGTGAGGGTTGCATGGGCGGAGCTGAAGAGGGAGAGAGGGAGGGAAAGAGAGAGGGAGAATGGGCTAGAGCGTCCAGTCGTCGGGGTGGGTGATCATGTGCACCGGCATCGCGATGATTTCGTCGTATTCGAAATAGAGAGGTCGACCAACCTCGGCTTCGAGGTAGCCGCAGCTCACCGCGAACTGAATCCACGTCTGCGTCTCGGCCGCTTCACCCTCGGCGTCGCTGAGCTTCGCGACGAACGCCGCCGGGTAGCGACGTTTGCGCCAAGCCTCGGAGACGTTAGCCCTCACCGAGCGCGCGGAGCGCCGACATTGATCCGTGAGCGAATAGCGCTCCTCGGGTGGAAATTTCCGGCTCAGCTCACATAGCCTCATCGCCGCCGCAAACGACCGCTGGTAGACTTCCAAGTCGGTGTGCCGACGCACCAATCGCCTCCGCGGTTTTTCCTCCCGCCCTCCCCTTCTCTCTTTCTCTCCTTCTTTCATAGCGTCAGTTCCGCGTGATCGTTTCGCTGAGGTTGAACAACGTCGACGCGATCTGCGTCCACGCGGCGTGCTCGGCGGTAGAGAGTTTCTCGTTGCGCGGCGATTCGCCGACCGCGAGCAGTGCCCGCGCAGCCGGCACATTCTTCGCGTAGTTCGTCCGTTCGCGTTTCAAGGCGGCCAGAATCACCGCAAGTTCTTTTTCTTTCGGAGGACGAGCAACGCACTCGGTAAAAGCCCAGCGGATGCGGGATTCGTCACTCCCGACTTCTTTCCGCGCGAGGACCCGTTCGGCGAAGCATCTCGCCGCCTCCACGAATTGCGGATCGTTTAATGTCACGAGCGCCTGGAGCGGCGTCGTGGTGTTGCCGCGCGCGACCGTGCAGACTTCGCGGTTCGGCGCGTCGAAGGCCATCATGTTGGGCGGCGGCGCCGTGCGTTTCCAATAGGTGTAGAGCGAGCGGCGATAAAGTTTCTCGCCGTGGTCCTGCACGAACGTCTGCGCCGTCGCCGGCGAACTGCCGTAGTGGCTGACTTCGCGCCAGAGATCACCCGGCGTGTAGGGATTCACACTCGGCCCACCAAGGCGCGGCACAAGCAGGCCGCTGACGGCGAGCGCGTTGTCGCGGACGAATTCCGCCGGCAGCCGAAAGCGCGGACCACGCGCGAGCAAGCGATTCTGCGGATCACGTTCGAGCAGTTCGGCGCTCGCCGCCGAGCTCTGCCGATACGTCGCGCTCATCACGATCTGCCGCACGAGGTGTTTCACATCCCAACCGTGTTCGACGAAATCCACCGCCAACCAGTCCAGCAACTCCGGGTGGCTCGGCCATTCGCCCTGCGAACCGAAATCCGCCAGCGTGCCGACGATGCCGGTCCCGAAAAATAGTTTCCAAACGCGGTTCACCGCCACACGCGCTGTGAGCGGGTTGTCCTTCATCACGGTCCACTGGGCGAGGCCGAGACGGTCCGCCGGGGCACCGGCTGGCAAGGGAGGCAGCGCGGACGGTGTGCCGGCCGACACCTTTGCCGTCGGCTGGGCGTAGTCGCCCCGGTTCAAGATGAACGTGTCGCGCGGCTTGGCCGCGACTTCCATCACCATCGTCGTAAACGGCTCCGTGAGCGCGCCGAGGCGCTCCCGCAAATTCTCCAGCGCGACACGGTCGCGGCGCAACTCAGGGCCGTTGGCGGCACACTCGCGCCAAAGGCTCGCCACCTGCTCGGCGGTGCGCTGCGTCTGGGGTGTTTTCAGCGCGGCGACGACGTCGGCCGGCAAATCCGTACCGTCGTCGGTGCCGGTGATCGCGCACACTTCGATGAGCCCCGCGATGTAGGCTTTGCCGGCTCCGAAATTTAGCTGGACCGTGAGGTGCGGCGTTGCCGCCGGATCAATCGGACGCGCGAGCGTAGCGGTCAGATGCACCGGCCCGTCGGTGGCGAGGTCCGGCGACCAACCGGAGTCGTTGCGCGGATCGAGGACGCCCACTGCGGGGTTTTTCGGCTCCCAGGAACTGGCCGTGACGCGGGAGATTTTCTCGAACTTGTGCAGATTCACCTGGTCGCCCGGCACGGCGTCGACGGACGCCGCGATGGCGGTGAGTTTGAACGAGCCCTTTTGCGTGGGCTCGGGCGGCGGCGTCATTTTTTCCGCACTCTTCTTCTTGGCCGCAGGCCCGCGGGCCGGCGCGCCCTTGGACGGACCGAAGCCCCAGCCGCCCAACGCGGCGTCGGCCACCGGATGCATCACGAAGCGCAGGCCCGTGATCGGGCTCACGTTTTTCGGCAACTCCGCGAGAATATCGAAGGCACCCATGTCGCCGGGATTCTTCAGGCTCACGCGGCCTTCGG
>CAMBVX010000481.1 GCA_945871085.1 Opitutus sp. GAS368
GGCCACGGGCTCCGGTGCGGGACGGCGGGTGAACTGCACGCGGCCCCACATCTCGGGGCGATGCATGTCGATCACGCCTTGGGGCGACCAGACCCAGTTGTTCTCCGGAGTCTTTGGGATTTTTTCGTAGCGGCCGTTGGAGGTGGTGAATTGCCATTCGACGCGGGAGAAATTTATGCGCCATTGCGCGCCCTCGGCGGGGGCGCGCGGTGCAACCGTGGCGAGGGTGCCGGGCGGCTCGAATGCCGCCCACGGAAACGCCATTTCGACGGACCAGCCGGTGTCGGTGTCGCTGGGATCGTTCAGCGTGCCGCGGAGGTGGACGGCGGTTTTTAGGCCGAGGATGTTCCAGTCGTCGCGGGCTTTGCCACCGTCCATGTAGGGCTTGGGGAGAAAAAGGTCCCAGCCGGTGTTGAGGGCGTTGAGTTCGAATTCGTAGTAGGCGTGGGTGTCGCCGTTGGGATCGAGGAAGACTTCGAAATCGGGATCGTTGAAAATCACGGAGTCGTGCTGGGTGAGCGTGCCCCAGACGTGCGGCTCCTCGATCTCGGCGGCGATGTAGAGATAGGTGTCGTCCCAGAGAATTTTCGCGCGCGTGCGGAAGCGGGGCTTGGGTTTGGCTTCGCCCTCGATGTCGACGAAGTCCGTGGTCCACGGCGCATTGGCCCAGGCGGGATCGTCGAGTTTTCCGTCGATGGTCAGAGGAGTGGTGGTGTCGGTGTGGCGGGCGACGTAGGTGAGTGGGACGAGCCGGGCCATACGCTCGCGCCACGCGGGGAGGCGCGGGGAATCGGCGGCGGAGAGGGACGCTGAGAAAGTTGCGGCGAGGGCGGCAGTGAGGGCGAAGGATACGAGGAACGTGCGTTGCGAAAGCATGAGGAATCAGGGGAGTTCGTAGATTTCCACGAGGGCTTCGCCGGTGGTTCCGGCGACGCCGGAAACTTGCACCGTGTAGGAGCGGCCAGCGGAGAGGGTGGCGATGAGCGCGGCATCGCGGCTGGAGCTGGGGAGCGCAAACGCGCCGACGCTGGTGAAGGTGGGCGCTAGGCCGGCGGGCCAGTCGTCGTTGTCGGCGATCTTCGCGCCGCTCGAGTCGTAGATCGCGATTTGGGGGTTGGCCAGAGGCGCGGTGACACCGAAGGCAGCGAGGGTGGGACCGACGCCGCGAATGAGCAGGCGGAGCGTGCCGGTGCCGGCGATGTTGAGGCCGGCGATCAAGATATCGGAGCCGGTGCCGACGCGATTGCGGGCGGAGAGGTTGGTGAGGCGGGCGGACGTCGCCGATGAAAGATCAGTGTCATAGGCTTCGACCAAGATCGCGCCTGGCCCGGTGGCCGATGCGACAGCGGATACGCTACCTGCGAATCGGCGCAATATCGCTGCGTCCTTGCTGGAAGCGGGAAAAGCAAACGCCCCGATTTGGGCGAAAGTCGATGCGAGGTCAGAGGACCAGTTATCGTTCTCCGAGATTTTTTGGCCGGAAAAATAGAGCTCTAATCTCGGATCGGAAGTGGTGCTCGGCACGCCCAGCGAGGAGAGGGCGGGCCCGGCCGCACGGAAAAGCATCGGCTTCGTGCCGCCAAGGCCGCCGACCGTGAGGCCAACGACGAGACTCTGAGCGTCGGCGAGAGTGGTGCGAATGGAGAGGTTGGAGAGCTGGGACGCTGGTGCGACGCCGAGTGTGGACGTGGCCGTCACGGCACCGGCCGGCGTGGAGATGACGCAGGCGTAGGAGCCGGCATCGGTGAATTGCACCGGACCGAGCGTGAGGCTTGAGTTTGTGGCACCGGGGATAGGGGTGCTGTTTTTCAACCATTGAAAGGCGGTGGCGGGAGTTCCCGTGGCGGTGGTCGAAAGGAAAACGTTTTGTCTGGTGCGAACGGCTTGGTCGCCAGATTTGGCTGTGATGATCGGAAAACTCGAGCCAACCGGCGGCGTAAGCAATTGGGTGAGAATTGCGCCCGATTCACCACCCAGAATCACGCGGTTTTTGAATTCGGCGATGGCCAGCATGCCGGGGCTGTTGCCGTGCAGTGCGAGTGACCACGTTTCCCCATCGTCGGACACGAGGTAGGCGCCGCCGCTGCCGGAGCGGAGGGCGACAAATCGGTTGCCCGAGAAAATGAGCCTTCCCAGAAACCCCGGATCGGTCCAGCGGGTGGTCCAGACGAGGCCGTCAGGCGAAGTGGCGATATGGCCTACGTTGTGAGTGGCCGAACGATAGACCGTGGCCGCGACGAATTTTCCAGCGGCGAAAATCACGTTTGAGGACCAAGCACTGTTGCCGCCCGGAGTGATGTCGGTCGGTTGCGGGGTCCACGTAATTGCATCGGTGGAGCGGAGGAGGATGCCGCCTTCACCGGCTGCCACGTAGGCGCCCGCACCGTAGGCGACCCGGGATAGGTATGGCGTGCCCGGGAGTCGCACGGCATCCCATTTCAATCCATCCACGGAGGAGAGCATCGTGTTGTTGCCGACGGCGAGGAAGCGTCCGTTGACGTAGGTCACGCTGCTCAGCGCATTATTTTTCTGGATGACGTGCCGCTCGCTCCACGTGAGCCCATCGGGTGACGCAACGACGACGCTACGACCGTCACGGGTGTCGCCAACCGCCACGAAGGTGTTGGCGGCTCCGGCGCCATACGCGACGTCCCTAAGGTCGGCATTAATCGACGTCTGACGAGTGAACCATGTGGTGCCGTCATAGGTTGTGCGGATCACGGCCGTTTCCGGAATTTGGGATAGTGCGCCGCCGACGGCAACAGCGGTCGTGGTATTGGCGGCAATCGCATAGATGGTGCGAGAATCCACTTGGCTCGGAGTGGACCAAGTGAAGCCGTCGGTCGAGGTGCGCAGTGGGTCGGATGCACCGGCGGTCATCACGAAGCGTCCATTGCCGAAAGTGAGATCGGTCGGAGGCGACAGAGGGGCAGGTTGAAAGGTTCGAACGAACCACAAATTGCCGTCGCTGGGGCCGATCAGTCGGCCAACTGCGGGTCCAAGAAAACTAGGCGCGAAGGGCACGGCTGCCAGAAAACCCGCGTCGGTGTGCTGAAGACTGGCGACAGGATTGAAGCTGAGTGAACTTGTTCGCCGCGTCCAAGCGAGGCCGTCGGGTGAGGTGTAGAAGCTCTCCACGTCACCGGCGGGGGCCACCACGAAGACCCCGCCACCAAAGGCCAGATGTGCGGTCGGCTCAGGCGTAAACGACCGAGGTGTCCACGTCACCCCGTCGTCTGACGAAAAAACCTTTGGTGACTCCGCTGGGCGGTTTGAGGCGTATGCCGTGCAGACAAGCCAGCGACCATTCCCGAACGCTACGGCGGCGATGTCCTGGGTAGTTCCAACAGTCGCAGGTTGCCATGCGTTTCCATCGATCGACACAAGCAGGGTGCCTCGCGTGCCGACGGCGATGAAACGTCCGCCGCCGTGGGCGATGCGAAGCAAGGTTCGTCCATCGGTGAGGCCGGATTCGCGAGCGGTCCACGTGATAGCATCGCGCGAGGTGAAGATGCCCCCTGCGGTGGCCAGTGCGACGTAGGTGCCGTTGCCAAAGGCGAACGGCCCGACATCGGCTGATCCTCCGAACCTTCGCAGCTGCCATGCCGATCCGTCTGTTGAATCGAGCAGGGTGCCGCGCGCACCGCCGGCTAAGAATCGGCCATTGAGCCAGACAACGTTTCCAAGGGGATTGCCTGAGGGGAGCGGGGCGGCCCATTCCCATTTTTCAAATTGGTCGGTTACGTCCTGCACCCGAGGCGCACTCGTGGTGGACCCGAGCGGATTGGAAATTGTGACGCGATAGGAGCCTCCGTCGGTGACGGACCACGCGGCGCGGAAAAGCGTGGCGCGTGTTTCCCCCGGCAGGGTTTCGCCGTTCTTTCTCCACTGGTAGGTGAACGGCCCCGTTCCTGATTCCAGTGGTGGAGCCTCCAGCGCGCAACGGGTGCCGGCTTGAATCGTTGAGGCTAAGCCAAAGGGGCTGCTTACCGCGGAGAAATCGCCAAATGACGGAGCGGCAGGGACGGCGTTTACGATAAGGTTGGCGGATTTGGAGTCGATGGCACCGAGGGTGGGCGACGTGACACGCAGGAAGTATGAGCCGCCGTCGTCAGCTTCTGCGGCGAGACGAACAAAGAACCTCCGATTTGCCCCTTCAATGGGCGCGCCGTCCTTGAACCATTGGAACGTAAGTTCCTTGCGGCCGGATTCTGCGACTAGCGTAGTCGCGTGAATTCCTGAGCCCCAGCCGAAGGACTTGCCGGCGAGCACGGTCGTGGTCGAGGAAGGTAGAATCGAAATCGCGTCGGAGTCCGACTGCGCGCGGGCCATGATTCCAAGGAGAATGCAGATGGCCGCGAAGGCGGAGTAAATCCTCGGATAGCGAGCGCGGCAGGCGAGCAGGGTAGGCACGGTGGGGTGATATTCCCGAAAAAGCGTGTTCGTGTGAGTCGAGAGGTGGGTTGAGCTCAGAGGTGTGTTGAACTCGTTCAAGACGATCTCGTCACGTCATGCGTCCGGAGGGAGCCGTAGTGGTCACCGGAGCGGAGGGTGATAGCGAACGGGGAAAACAACGCGGTCAGCGCGCAGAGGGAAGTGCGCGCGAATGGGAAATGCCTCATGGTGTCGGACCGGAGAACAGATCTCCGGTGGCGGGGGGCGTGACGGCGCGGAGGGCGGCGTTGATGGATTTGTCGATGTCGCCGGAAAAGTTGTCGCTCTTGGGAGGGCGCGTGTTGAATAAGGCGACCCAACTCCAACCGCTGGCGAGGCGCACGGAGTAGGTGATCGTGCCGGGGAGCGAGCC
>CAMBVX010000482.1 GCA_945871085.1 Opitutus sp. GAS368
TGGCTCGGCAGGCGCGCAGTTTGCGCGAGCAGCTGCAAAAGCCCGTGCATCCCGAGGTGAAGGCGGCCAGCGGCATCATCGCGGCAAGTGTAGCCAGTCAGGACGCGCACCGCGCTTACCTCGAAACGAAGCACGCGTGACGGTCACGGTGGACATCAATGTGTTGCTGGACGTTTTCCAGCAACGTCAGCCGCACTACGCCGCGTCGGCGCAAGTGGTGAGTCTCGTCTCAGAAGGAAAGCTCACCGGGGTGTGTCCGGCTCACGGCTTGACGACGCTCTACTATCTCGTGCGAAAGCACGCCACGAAAGCCGATGCGGAGGCCGCGATGGATCGCGTCCTGCGGCATTTTCAAATCGGCAACCTCGATGCGGCGGGCTGGCAGCGAGCACGATTGTTGGCGATGGGCGATTTCGAGGATGCCGCCGTGGCGGCGGTCGCAGCGGTTAGCGGCTCGACGTTGGTGGTCACGCGCAATGTCGCGGACTTTGCGCGATCCCCGGTGCCGGGGATTGCTCCGGTGGATTTTCTTAGCCAGCACGCGCCGGCGTTTTAGGCTCGCATCACGGCAGTCGTTTGAGTGGGCAAGCCGTCGGAGTCAGCGACGAATAGTGGTGGTCGATTCACGGGTTGGGAGACCCGTGCCACTCCGATTCCAATCGCCTGCTGGCAGGTCTCCTACCACGGAGGTTATTTCAATCGCCCAAATGATTCAGACTTTGATTTGCCGGGTAGCCGCGAGCGCGAGCGAGTGGTGATCCGTCCACTCGCTGGCGCTCGCGGCTACCGAATAGTCCAGCGTTCAAAGGACGTTGGTATTAGGGTTTTTGGGCGGTCAGCACGCTGCGGTCGGCGGCGGTTTCGGCGAAGGTGAAGTCGTGGAAGCCGGCGGCGGTGAGGAGCGTTTCCATTTCAGAGGTCGCGTAGCATTTGCCCTCGGTCACGCTCATCAGGAGGGCGGAGTAGGCAGCGACGGGGAGGGGGCCCGTTTTGTCGGCGTTGAGGTGGGCGTCGTGGATCACGAGCAGGCCGCCGGGTGGGAGCGCGGCATAGGAGGCGGCGAGGAGCGGGCGGACTTTGGCGACGTCCCAGTCGTGGAGGACGTTTGAGAAGAGGTGGACGTCGTGGTCGCTCGGGAGCGGGTCGGTGAACATGTCGCCGGCGATGACCGACACGCGGGCGGAGTAGCCGCGTTTCTCGATCATGCGGCGGGCGATGCCGTCGACGGGTGGGCGCTCGAAGACGGTGGCGGTGAGGTGCGGGTGATGCGCGGTGATCGTGCAGGCGTAGATGCCGGAGCCGCCGGCGATATCGAGGAGACGTGTGCGGCCGGCGGTGGAGATTTTTTTCGCGAGCGCGGGGCCGAGCGTGAAACCGCGACAATCCATCGCGGCGGTAAACGTGGTCGCGAACGCGTCGGTGAGCATCGCCTCGGTCCAGGTTTTTTCGTCTTTGTAGCTCGCCCAATTAGCCGGTTTGTCGGTGCGGAGGATCGTGACGAAGTCTTTTACGACGGGGCGCTCTTTCGTCGAGGCGTAGTAGGGGCCGAGGAAGAACGGCGAGGTGCTGACGAGGTATTCGCGGGCGACGTCGGTGGCGTGGAAGACGGGACAGGTGGCGGAATGGGACGTGGCGGACGCGATCGGACGGAGGAAATTGTTCGCGACGAAGAGCGTGAGCATGACGTCGGTCGGGCGCGCGGTGAGGCCGAAGTGCTGGCAGATCGTGGGGAGGTCGGAGGGGTGCGCGGCGAGCCAAGTGAAGAGGTCGAATTCGGTGATCGCGGCGGTGAGGAGATCGGCCGCGTAGAGTCCGTCGCGGTAGCGGTAGACGGATGTGGGGTCGGTGGCGGGAGTGAGGGTGAGGTCGAGCATGGTGAGAGGAGGTGCCCACGGAAGACACGGAATACACGGAAACCAAACCCTACCTTCGATGGATTTCTTCCGTGTGTTCTGTGTGTTCCGTGGGCCAATCAGGGCGGGTCGGAGACCTCGCCCTATTTTATTTCCACGCTTCGTCGAAGAAGCCGGCGGTGGCGATTTTGCCGGGCCAGCGGGGGCCGGCAGGTTCGCGGAGATCGATGATGGCGTAGTCGGGGAGCTTGGGCGTTTGGAGAGAGTTGGTGCCGTAGGCTTCGTCGCGGAAGTCGATGCCGCTGTTCAGGACGACGTAGCGTTGTTGCGTGCTGAGCGGATTCGGAAACACGAGGACGGGGGCGTGGTGCGCGGCGTCGTAGGATTTGCCTTGGAAGGTGAGCGACTGTGCATCCCACGTGAGCGGGAGTTTTTTGCTTGCGAGAATTTTAGCGATGACGGCGTTGGAGGTGGCGTCGCCCCAGAGGATGAGGTGCTTGTTGTCGAGGTCGTCGTCGGTGAGGGCGGTATCATCTTTGACGATCAGTTCGCTGCGGAAAATGTCGCGCCACATTTTGGTCGCGTGAGCGAGTTCGCTGGTGGTCCACGCGCCGACCTTGGCGTTGAGGGGCAGGCCAGTAGGGCGGACGAAGACGAAGGGGTCCATGAACGCGTCGTTGATGGGGCCGCTCAGGCCGGGCATTTTGCGCGTCTGCTTGCGCCAGCGTCCTGCGGTGTAGGTGTGGTCTTGGTACGTCCACTTGCCGTCCGCTTTCACAAGCCAGTAGTAGGGGACGATTTCGCCGATGGTGACGGGCTGGCCGTCGACGGTGGTGGTGAGGCCGTCGGCGCTGTCCAACATGATGCTGAGGACGGCGACGTTGCGGGTGGTGATTTCGAGACGCTGGGGTGCGGGGAATTTTACGGTGACGTCGGCGCGCTCCCAGGATTTTTCGAGCTCCATAATTTTGATACGATCGGAGACGGCGTAGCGGAGTGTGTAGGTGGTGAAGCGGCTTTCGGCGGGCCAGAGCGGGCGGGGCTGGGCGGTGAGTTCGGCGAGGCGGGCGGCGAGCTGGGTTTTGGAGTCGGGGTGATATTTGTGCGCGGTCTGCGGGCCGATGATGCGCTCGAGTTTCAGGCCCTCGGCGGCGGCGGCTTTTTCCATGAGGTCGGCGGATTGCTTCTGCGGGTCGAGTTCACCGCTGTAGGCGATGGTCGGGACGTTTAAAAGATTTCCGGCGACGGTGGTGGCGTCATACCAGTGCCAGAGCTTTTGCTCCCACCAGGTGCGCTCGGGTTTGCCGGGGGCGAGAGCTTGGTTGTAGATGGCGGTCTCGGCGAAACCGGCACCGGGCGAGGCGGCGGCCCAGAGGCCGGGGAAGTGGGTGGCGAGGTGCCAGGTGCTCGCGCCGCCCATGGAGAAACCGCGGACGACGATTTTGCCGGTATCTATTTTGTAGAATTTGCGGACGAGCTGCATGGCCTCCATCACGTCGACTTCGCCAGCGAATTTGGTGGCGTTGCAGTAGCGCCCGTAGGGATGGAGCACAATGGCATCGGCGGGGACAATTTCGCCGGGAGATTTTTCGCGCTCGGCGATGAAGGCAAGTTCGGTGCGCTTTTCGTTGCGGCCGGCGAGGACGACGTCGAGGCGGCGGGCGGGGACGGGAAGGGCCGGGGAGGTGGCAGTGGCCGGAGTAGCGGTGCGTCTCCAATTAGCGGGGACGACGAGGGCGTAGGGTTGGAGTGAGTCGTCGAGCTTGGAGCGGTAACCGCGGATGATGGTGCCGGTGGCTTCGAGCCAGGGGGCTTTGCCGGCGCGGAGGGCGGCGGCGCGTTCGCGGCCGACGGCGAGCAGGTGGCGCGCGGAGTCGAGTTGTTTGAGGTCGAAAAATTCGTCGTAGCGGAGGGCCCAGTCGACGGCTTTGTGGTAGATTTCGACGTCGGGGAGGAGGGCGAGGAAGGTGGTTTTGCGCGCGGTGGTGAGTTCGGTGCGGAGGGTGGAAATTTCGGTGGCGAGCGCGGCGGTGGCGGCGGTGAGCTCGGTGCGCGCGGGAGCCGGAATGGCGATGCCGGCGGGCGGGAGGCGTTTGGCGGGGGGTGGGGGTGTTTGGGCGCGGGAACTGAAAGGGAGAGTGAAAAGGAAAGTGAAAGTGAACGTGAAAGTGAGAGTGCGGGCGGTAGTGAGGAGGCGCATGGAGAGAAGGATTGAACCACAGAGACACGGAGACACAGAGAAGAGGTAAAGGCAGTGATTGGGCTCTGTGCCTCCGTGTCTCTGTGGTGAAACGGATTTAGATTACTTTAGTGCCCGCAGCCGGTGGTTTTCGGAGTCGCCGATGAAGACGGTGCCGTCGGGGTCTATCCAGATGCCGTGCGGACGGGCGAGGCCGGCGGTGAGGGGACTGTCGCCGTCGGGACCGTCGGTGGGTTTGCCCAGGCCGACGAGGGTGGTGATGAAGTGAGTGGAGGGAGTGATCACGCGGATGGCGTGGTTTTCGGTGTCGACGAGGTAGATGCGGCCGTCGCGGCCGATGGTGAGGCCTTTGGGGCCGGCGAGCGTGGCGAGTTTCGCGGGGCCGTGGTCACCGGTGAAACCCTTTTTCCCGGTGCCGGCGATGTGGTAAATGCGGCCGGCGGCGAGGTCGAATTTGAAGACTTGGTTGCCGCCGCGGGTGGCGAGCCAGAGGTGGCCGGAGGAATCGAAGTCGAGCGTGCGCGGCTCGCGAAGGGGTGTGCCGACGATGGGGGCATTGTCGGGTGTATCGCCGGGCTTGCCGGTGCCGGCGAAGGTCGTGATGATACCGGTTTTGGTGGCGACTTTGCGGATCACGTGGTTGCGGATGTCGCAGATGTAGAGGTCGCCGGCGGGGTCGAATTGGAGGCTGTGCGGTTGATTGAGTTGTGCGGCGGAGGCGGGACCGCCGTCGCCCGAGTAGCCGGGTTTGCC
>CAMBVX010000483.1 GCA_945871085.1 Opitutus sp. GAS368
CGAAGACTCATGGTTCGGCACGCGACACGATTCACCACGACGACCAGACCGAGCGCCACTCGTCGAGCGGAGTCATCATTTCCATCGGAATGGGCACGAGTGGTTGGCTGACCAGCCTGCTGGCCGGGGCGCGCGCCATCACCGCAGCCGCGAGGAAAGTTCAACCCAGCGATGAGCCACGGGAGAGGCGAACGTCACCCAGTGTGCGTTTTCCGTGGGAGGCCGATCATCTCTGTTGCACGGTGGGTGAGCCGTTCCCCAGCAAGACCACTGGTGCCAGCGTGGTCACTTCGCGTGCGGGATTGGAGCGATGATAGGCCGGGCTCAGCGGGACGTTTTTTTTCGCAAACGCTTGGTTGCACACATTTTTCGACGACAGATGTTACGACAGGGCAACTTCCGCAAAACCCTACTGGTGCATTGGCCCCACATTTGCTAATCTCGTCAGCGAATCGGGGTTAGTCCGACCTCTCGTCACCACCATCACTGTAATGAAAAAAAATACATCCAAATCTGCCGCCAAGTCGCCCGCCCCAGCGATGAAAGTGGCTCCTGTTAGCGTCAAAGCGGCCGTTGCGGCTCCCAAAGCAGCTCCGTCGTCCAACCGGGCCAAGCCGGTGGCCAAGAAAAAATCCGCCGTGCGCACCGCGGCACCGGCAGTCAAAACCGTTGCGACCAAGCCCGTCGTTTCGACGATCACAGCGCAGATCGACATCGGGTTCGGCAATGCGCTCTACGTGCGGGGCGAGGGTGCGGGGCTCAGCTGGGACAAGGGCCTGCTGATGAACTGCGTGAGCGACAGCGAATGGCAATGTGTGCTGGGTGAGTCCGCCCGACCCATCGTCTTCAAGTTTCTCGTCAACGATCTGAGCTGGAGCACGGGCGAGGATTTTTCTGTGGGGTCGGGCACGAAGGTCGCCCTCACGCCGACGTTCTAAACGCTGGCGCCCGTTCGCGCGGCCGGGTGCGCCGGGGATGACAGCGGAAACCACGCCCGGCCCGGGCGCAAATTCCTCCAGTGGGCGAATCGCGGCCGTGGCTTCAAAGCCATCCCTCCCGGGCATAGGGCAGCCCATCAGGATGAGGTCGTCTGGCTGGCGTTGAAAAGCGCCACGGCTTCCGCGCCGTTGGCCGCGACATCGGCTTGGCAACCGCATTTTCGCAGCAAGGTCGTCACCAGGATCTGGTTGGTGAGATTGTCTTCGGCCATGAGGATGCGGAGGCGGAACGCGGGCGTGACCGCGCGGCCGTCGTGGGGCGCAGGCCGTGGCAGAGAAGTGCCGTCGAGGGGTGGTCGCGCGGAGGCGGGCGCGGCGATCAGCGGCCAAGTAAACCAAAACGTGAAGCCGGCGCCCGGTTGGCTTGCGCCGCCGATCTGGCCGGCCATGAGTTCGACCAGGCGCTTGCAGATCACGAAGCCGATTCCGGTGCCGCCAAAGCGGCGCGTCGTGGAGGAATCGGCTGGGATGAATTGCTGGAAAAGTTGTCCCTGCACCTCCGGAGGAATACCGATACCCGTATCGGTGATTTCGATGCGGAGAAAGCGTGCGGCGGCCGCTCCGGGATCGGGCGTAGCCACCGGCCGCGGTGCCGGTGGGGTCGGGCCGAAATCATCGGACCGGCAGGCAGGGACGCCGGCCGCTACGGGATGGGTTCTCAGATGGCCGCAGCGGCAATGGGCGCGAGGGCGGCGAGCTCGGGCAGCATTCGTCGCACGTCGGTCTCAAGCTGAGCGCGTTGATGTTCCAAAGCGGGCCAATCCAGCGGGCCGGGCGGTTTTTCCAATCGCTGCACGGCGGCCACGATCAGAGCGGAAAATACGCTCCCGGCCCCTTTGAGTTTGTGCGCGTGCTGCACGAGCGCCGTGGCGTCGCGTGCGGTACGGCCACGCGGATACCGGTCAGGAGTTCTTCGCTCTGACTCGTGAATGCTTGGGCCAAAATACCGCGGAGGGCGGGGTCTTGGTCGGCGTGGGCCCAGGCGCGGGCGTAGTCCATTAGTGGGGCCACGGGGACGGGCGGTCGAGCCGTGGGGGCAGGACCGGCACGGCGGCGGCGCGGGGCGCCATCACGGCGGCCATCGCCCGCTCGAGCGCGGGTCGTAGGAGCGGTTTGGTGAGATATCCGTCCATGCCGGCGGCGAGATAAAACGCCTCGCCACCCTCCGAGGCGTTGGCGGTCAGGGCGAGGATGGGGAGGTGCACGGCGCGTCGCTGCTCCTGTTCCCAGAGGCGAATCGCTTTTGTCGCATCGAGGCCGTCCATCACCGGCATTTGGTGATCCATGAGCACGAGATCGAAGGGCGCCGCCTGCACTTGGCTCACGGCCTCGGCGCCGTTGTTGGCGAAGAAGGACTCACAATCGAGTTTGTTGAGGAAAATTTGCACGAGCCGCTGGTTGAGTCGCTGATCATCGACCACCAAGACCCGGCGTTTGCCGGTCGGTGGCGGCGGCGTGCGGTCAGCCGCCACCGCAGCGAGTGCAGGGGGGGGCGACGCGACGGGGGCCGCGTCGGGCCCCGTCGCGTCGAGGGGCGTCTGGTCAGGAGAGAGGGGAAGTTCGCACCAAAAGGTCGAACCCTCGCCGGCGGCGCTGGTGAGGCCGATTGTTCCGCCCATCAATTCGACGAGCCGTTTGCAGATCGCGAGCCCGAGGCCGGTGCCGCCGAACTTGCGCGTGATCGTCGCGTCGGCCTGCGCAAATTTCTGGAACAGTGCCGCCTGCTGGTCCGGCGGGATGCCGATCCCGGTATCGGTGACGCCGAGGCGGAGGGAGGCCGGACCCGCGGCGGCGACGGAGAGGGTGACGCGGCCCTGGGCGGTGAATTTCAGCGCGTTGCCCACGAGATTGATGAGCACTTGTCGCAGGCGGCTGGGATCGGCGACGAGCACCCGCGGCACGTTAGGCGCCACGCTGACGCGGAGGGCGAGGCCCTTGGCCTTGGCCTGGAGGGAGAGGGTTTTGGCCACACTTTCGACGGCCCTGACGCCGTCGAGGCGGACGTGTTCCACCTCGAGTTTGCCGGCTTCGATTTTTGAAAAGTCCAAAATATCGTTGATGAGCGAGAGCAGACTCCGGCCGGAGGAACGGATGATTTCCACGAAGTCGCGTTGCTGTTCTTGCAACGGAGTTTCGAGCAGCAGTTCCGTGAAGCCGATGACGGCATTCATGGGGGTACGGATTTCGTGGCTCATTACGGCGAGAAATTCGCTCTTGGCTTTGCTGGAGGCTTCCGCCGCCTGACCGGCGGCGACCAGGGCGGCCTCGTGGGCCTTGCGGGCGGTGATATCGTGCTTGATGCCGACGATGGCGATCACCCGGTTCTGGGCATCGCGTAACGGTAATTTGGTGACGGAAAAATACCCCGCCTGCCCGTCGCGTTCGAATCGTTCCTCGACCTCAAAGGACGAACGGCCGGCGGACAAGACGGCGGTGTCCGTCGCGGAAAAAACTCCGGTCGCGTCCTGCGGAAAGAAACTGTGCATGGTTTTTCCGATGATACTCGCGGCGGAGCTGAGGCCCAAGGATTCGGCATGGGCTTTGTTGCTGAGCAGGTAACGTCCTGCGACGTCCTTGACGAAGATGGCGGCCGGTAAGTTTTCGACGAGAGTGTGCAGGAGGTTTTGCTCCTGCTGCAGGCTGGCCTCCGCCTGTTTGCGGGCGGTGATATCGGTGGCGGTGCCCATGAAGCCCGTAAAGTTGCCCGCCGCGTCGCGAATCGCGGCGACCGCCAGCAGCACGGTGATCCGCCCGCCATCTTTGCGGACATAGGTCCACTCATGTTCGTTCGGCAGATCGCGGCACGCTTTGATCACCAATACATCGAAGCCGGGCTCCACGGTGCAGCCGAGCTCCCGGCTGAACTGCGCGGCGCGTGCCGCCACTTCGGCAAGATCGTGAAAGATGCCCGGCGTCTGGCGGCCGACGAGTTCGTACTCGGTGTAGCCGAGCAATCGCTGGGCGGCGGCGTTGAAGGTGCGGATAACGCCGTTCGGATCGGTGGCGATGATGGCCGTGCTGGCGGACTCCAGCAGCGAGAGTTGAAACGCCGAGACTTCTTCGAGGGTGCGGTCGAGGGATTCCCGGTGGGCGATTTGCTCCTGGAGCTCCCGGGTGCGTTCCGCCGTGAGCTCCTCGGCCCGCTGGCGGAAGCTTTGCAGGCTGCGCACCTGGGCCGCCAACAAAAGGGTGCCGAGCGCGAGGCTGGAGGCGATGACGACGGACATCGATTGATCGGACGGCGGAAAATTGGGTCCGCGGTTCCAACCGAGCGTGAAGGTTTGTCCGGCCAGCTGCAGGGAGCGGACCCGCTTAAACGTCGGTAGGGTGGGTCCGAGCTGCTCAGAAGTATAGACGAGGTGCGCGCGATCGGTGGTTTTCTGTTCAAACAAATGGAGCTGGAGGATTCCGGTGCGCCGACCGAGCACGCCTGCGAGGAAATTTTCCGTGACGAACGGAGCGTAAACCCACGCGCGGAGGGCGGCGCGGCGCTCCTCGACCGTCGAGACGGGTGCGCCGCGGCGGTAGACGGGGACGTAGAGCAAGAAGCCGGGGCGGTGCGCGCCGTCTTGCACGAGGGAAATGCGCGACGTGATCTGCGGATCTCCGGAGTCGCGCGCGGCCTCGGCGCCCGCGCGACGGGCGGTCTCCGTGGCGAGATCGAGCCCGAGCGCCGCCCGATTGCTGGCCTCGGGCTCGACGTAGGTGATGACGTAGCGATCGATGCCCGCCGTGGGCGTCGCACCCGGGAAGGGACGGATCGTGAAGTC
>CAMBVX010000484.1 GCA_945871085.1 Opitutus sp. GAS368
GTCTTCACGCACCACCACGAAGCCCACGCCGCGAGCGCGTTTTTTCCTTCGTCCTTCGACGAGGCCGCGATCCTCACGATCGACGGCGTCGGCGAATGGGACACCGCGACCATCGGCCACGGCCGGGGCCACCGGATCGAGCTCCTGAAGTCGCTGCACTTTCCTCATTCGCTTGGCCTGCTCTACAGCGCGGTGACGTATTTCTGCGGCTTTAAGGTCAACTCCGGCGAATACAAGCTCATGGGCCTCGCACCCTACGGCCGGCCGCGTTTCGCCGACGCCCTGCTCGCCGACGTCGTCGACCTCAAAGCGGACGGCTCGCTCGCCCTGGACCTGAGCTACTTCGACTACTGCGCGGGCCTGCGCATGACCGCGAAAAAACTCGAATCCTTGTTCGACGGTCCTCCGCGCACTCCCGAGGCGCCCCTCACCCAACGCGAAATGGACCTCGCCGCCTCCATCCAATATATCACGGAGGAGTCCGTGCTGCGCATGGCCCGGGAAGCGCAACGCCTCACCGGCGCCCGCAACCTGTGTCTCGCCGGCGGTGTCGCCCTCAACGGCATCGCCAACGGAAAACTCGCCCGGGCCAAAATCTTCGACGCCCTCTTTGTCCCGCCCGCGCCCGGCGACGCCGGCGGTGCCCTCGGTGCCGCGCTCTTCGTGCACCACCAGTTGCTCGGTCACCCTCGCGTCACCACCGGCCGCGACACGCTGCGCGGCTCGCTCTTGGGCCCGGCGTTTCGCCCCGACGACATTCAGCCCGTGCTCGATCGACTTGGCCTCCGCTACGAACGCATCGACGACGAAGCCGCCCTCCTGCGCGCGACGGCCGCCGCGATCGCCGAGGGCCAAGTCGTCGGCTGGTTTCACGGCCGCATGGAGTTTGGCCCGCGGGCCCTCGGCGCTCGCAGCATTCTCGGCGACGCCCGCAGCCCCACGATGCAATCCACGATGAATCTGCGCGTGAAATTCCGGGAGTCGTTTCGCCCATTCGCCCCGGCCGTCCTCGCCGAAGACGCCACGCAGTATTTCGACCTCGACGGTGAATCGCCCCACATGGCGCTCGTCGCCGAGGTGCGACCGGCCTTGTGTCGCGAACCCAGCGTCGACGACCAGCAACTCGCGTCCGACCCTGACCTGCGCAAACGCATCGGCGTCGCGCGCTCCACGATTCCCGCCGTCACCCACATCGACTACTCCGCGCGCGTGCAGACCGTCGACGAGCCGCGGCACGGGCGTTTCTACCGCCTGCTGTGCGAGTTCAAACGGCAGACCGGCTGCAGCGTCGTCATCAACACGAGTTTCAACGTGCGCGGCGAACCGATCGTCTGCACGCCCGCGGATGCGTGCCGCTGTTTTCTCGCGACCGAAATGGACGTGCTCGTGCTGGAGGACTTCGTGCTGCGGCGCACGGAGCAGCGCCCGCTGTCCGCCGCCGAGCGGGAACAACACATTGCCAGCTTCGCCCGCGACTGAGCAAACTTCCCCCCTGTGCTGAATCCGTTTCAAGAGATCAACTGGCGTCCCGACTCAACCGAGCGGCGAAAATTCGCCGTGAGTCTCGTCATCGGTTTTCCGTGCGTCGCGACCGTCGTCCTGCTCGTCCAACGCTGGCCCAACGGCGCATGGAATTTTTCGCCCGCGCTCACGCTCGCGACCGCTGGCGTCGCCCTCGGCGCAGTTTTATGGGCGTTCCCGCGGATCGCGCGGCCGTTCTACGTCGTCTGGTATGGCCTGGCGTGCGCGATCGGTTTCGTAACCGGCAACGCCCTCCTCGCCGCCGTCTATTTCCTGCTGGTGACGCCCACCGGCTGGGTGAGGCGTTTGCTCGGCAAACCCTCATTTTCCAAAACGTTTGATCGCCGCGCGACGACCTACTGGCGCGACGCTCCAAAGCCTGCCCCCGCCGCTCGCTACTATCGTCAATTCTAACCTGCCGCCCATGCACGACGATCCGACGCAGGAATTTCAACAGGCGGGCCGGCAAAGGCCGCCGGGTGTGGTGCGCGAATTTCTACTCTTCCTTCGCACGAACAAAAAATTCTGGCTGCTTCCGCTGCTCTCCGCGCTGCTGTTGCTCGGACTCGTCGCCCTGCTCGGAGGCACTGCCGCCGCGCCGTTCATCTACTCGCTGTTTTAGCCCTACTGCGACGGCAGCGGCACTTCCGCCCAGCGCGCGAAATCATCTCTCAACGCCTGCGGTGCGTTTACCGTCGGCGGGAATTTCGCTTTCAACAGCGTGAGCTGCTTCGTGGTCAGCCCGCGCGCCGTCCACCAATTCGCATCGGTGAAATCCGCATCGGTCAGGTCGGCACCCTCGAAGCGCGCCAAGGACAGGTTTGCTCCCTTGAGCACCGCCGACGCCAACTTCGCACCGGCGAAATTGGTCCCGATCAATTTTGCGCCGGTCAGATTAGCCATCACCAAGTCGGCATCCGCCAGATCCGCGATCGAGAAGTCGGCATTCTGCGCCTCGATCTGCGCCAGCCGGCACGCGCGCAGCACGGCTCCGCGCAGCATGGCGCCGCGCAGCACGGCCTGCAGCAGGCGCATCTCGACCATCTCCGCGTTACCCAGTTTCGCGTGCGACAAATCTGCCAGCTCAAGGGAACCCCCGTTCAGTTTCGCCCCCGTGAGATCGGCGCCCGCCAAATTCGCCCGCAAAAATTGGGCGAACTGTAGCTCCGCGCCCGGCAGCGCCCAACCCGCCAGATTTAAGCCGCCGACATTGGCCGCACGCCATTCCCGGTTGCCGGCCACCACCAGTGAGCGAAACGCCGCCACGCGCTCGTCCGCCGTGAAGCCCGGCTGACACAGCACCCAAAAGTCCCGCTCGCGCGCTTCGCTCCGTTGTTTCCGCACCGTCGTGGCCAGCAGCCATCCACTGCCCGCCAGCAGGGCCACCGCGGCCACTCCAAGTGCGGCCAAGGCTTTGGTTCCCAGCGTGGCAGCAAACTGTGATGGACGTGAATTTTCGCTCATGTAGTCGTCAACGCGACGTTGCGTAGCGATGAGTGAACAAAATACAACCCCCGAGACCACCCCCGCTCCCAGCCCGCACGCGCCCGAATCGGCCACCGGCTCTTCACGACGGCGCTGGTTTCGCGTTTTCGCGGTGCTCGCCGGGTTGCTGCCGCTCGTCGCGCTCGAAGCAGGCCTCCGCCTGTTCGACGTCGGCCGGCCGGCCGACGACCCCGATCCTTTCGCGGGGTTCAACCAAAATTTCCCGCTCTTCGAGCGTCAGGGCGCCGTCTACCGCACCTCGCGCGCGCGCGCCCCGTTTATCGCGTCGCAGGAATTTCCTGCGGAAAAACCACGTGGCGGTTTCCGCCTGTTTTGCTTCGGCGGCTCGACCGTCTACGGCCATCCCTACACCGGCGAGACGGCGTTCCCCCAATGGCTGGAGCTCGAGCTCGCCGGCCGCGATCCGTCGCGCGCCTGGCAGGCGATCAACTGCGGCGGCGTGTCCTACGCCAGCTATCGCATCGCCCCGATGGTGCAGGAGGTCCTGCGCTATCAACCCGACCTCATTATCGTCGCCACCGGCCACAACGAATTCCTCGAGGATCGCACCTACCACTCGCTCAAAACACGTTCCGCCCTTTGGTCCGGGCTTCAGCGCACCGCCTACTCGCTCCACACGGTCAACCTCGTGCGCCAGTCGCTCCATCGCGGCAGCGCCACCGCGCTATTTTCCGCGGCTGACCCCGCCGCCGGCGCGGAACTCAGCACCCACGTCAACACCCGGCTCGACTACGCCAGCGGCTACGCGTCCTACCGCCGCGACGAAGCGTGGTGGCAAAACGTCGTCGCCCAATACGACGAATCCGTTCGCCAGATCGTTGCCGCGTGTCGCGCCGCGCACGTGCCCGTGCTCCTGGTCCGCCTCGGCTCCAACCTCCGCGATTGTCCGCCCTACAAATCCGAGCATCGCCTCGGTCTCGCCCCCGGAGCCGAAGCCGATTGGCAGGCCGCGTTCGATCTCGCGACCGCCGCCGAGAAAACCGATCTGCCGCGCGCCTTGAGCTTCTATCAGGAAGCCGCTGCCATCGACGCCGACTACGCGCTGCTGAATTTCCGCCTCGCGCGCGTCCTCGACCGTCTCGGCCGCACGCAGGAAGCGTTGTCCTATTTCGAAAAGGCCAGGGACTCCGACATCTGCCCGCTGCGCATCACTGCGCCACTGGAGCAAACGCTCCTGCGTATTGCCGCCGAGACTCACACTCCGCTCGTCGACGCCGCGCACGTCATCGCCGCCCGCAGCCCGGCCGGCATTCCGGGAAACGATTGGTATGTCGACCACGTGCATCCCACCATCGGCGGTCACCAAGTGATCGCACGCACGATCGCCGCGCAGTTTCCCGCGCGCGGCTGGCTCACGTCCACCACCGAGTGGCCCGAAGCGGAACGCGTGAAAACCTACACGAGCCACCTTGCCACCCTCGGCCCGGCGTATTTGGCCGATGGCAAGCGCCGCCTCGCGTGGCTCGAAGATTGGGCCAAACGCCAACGCCTCGCCGCAGAAACACTGCCGAACGATGCCGCCGGGTTCGCCCGCGTCGCGTTTCGCTGTCTCGACCTCGGGGACGATGCCGCCGCAGGGGAAGCGTTACGTGAAGCGCTCAAACGCGACGCCGGTGTGGCCGACCTCGTCCGCACGAGGGCGCAGCAACTCACCACCGAGGGCCGCGCGGAAAGTGCGGCGGCTCTCCTGCGCCAACTGCCGTGAGAACTTCCGCGCCCGCGGCATTCCCCGCCGCGG
>CAMBVX010000485.1 GCA_945871085.1 Opitutus sp. GAS368
ATGCCCAGCGAGTATCAGTTTCCCTTTGAGCTACGTCACCTCGTTTATTTCCGCGAGGTCGCCCGCCAGCTCCATTTCCGTAAAGCCGCCGAGACGCTCGCCATCGCGCAGCCCGCCCTCAGCCGCGCCATCGCCCAACTCGAAACCGCACTCGACGCCGATCTCCTCAACCGCACGCGCCGCGGCGTCGAGGTCACGCCCGCCGGTCAACTCCTCCTCGAACGCCTCACCCCCATCCTGCGCTCCGTCGCTGCGATTCCCGCCGACCTTCAAGCCCTCGCCGGTGGCCAAATTGGCCACGTGCGAGTCGCCTTCACCGGCCTCGCCATGGCCACGGTCTTACCGCCGATCATCCGCGAGTTTCATCGTCTCCATCCCGGCATCCGCCTCGAACTGACCGAGTCCCCCACGTCCGCCCAACTCACCGCGCTCCAATCCGGCGACATCGCCTGTGGCTTTTTTCACCCCGATGCGCCCACGCCTGGCGTCCGCACCCGCGTTCTGCTCCGCGAACTCAACGGTATCCTCCTCCCCTCCACTCACCCCCTCGCCCAACCCAGCCCGCCCGCCCGCCGCTCCTCAAAAGCCACTTCAACGTCCACTTCTCAACTTAAACTAACGCGCCGCGCGCCGCGCTCGTTGCGCCTCCGCGATCTCGCCGACACCCCGTTCGTGCTCTTCCCCCGCACGCACAATCCCGGCTTCTACGACCGCATCCTCGCCGCGTTTGCGAGCGCCGGTATCACGCCGCGCATCGCCGAAGAAGTCTGGCCTCGCGCCAACGGCATCGGCCTCGTCCGCGCCGGTCTCGGCGCGACGTTCATGACTCCTTCGGAAGCCCAACACCTCCCGCCCGAAGTCACTTTCCTCCCACTCACCGGCCCCGCCCCCGAAAGTCGCCTCGTCCTCGGTTGGCGCCAGTCCGGCGCACCCGAACCCGCGCTCGCGGCGTTCCTTGCCGTCGCCGGCGCTTGATCGCCAACGCCCGCCCGCCCGCCTCGGCCAACGTAACTCCGCCGCTCCTACGCAAACGTACGTAGACGATTCGCCGCCGCGTTGACGCCCCCGTCCGTCCCACGACTTATTCGGCCATGACCGCGCGTGTTTCCCTCCGCTGGCTCGCCTGCCTCGCTCTCCTCTGCCCGGCATTTTTCCCCGCATTCACGCACGCCGCCGACGATGAGCGCGGCCTCCCGCTCCTCCGCAGCTTCGGTCGCCTCGAGCACCAAGCCCACGCGCTCTTCCACGCACCCTTCATCAGCGCCGAGGGACTCTACTACGCCGGCAACCAACTCGCGCTCATGGAATACGACGGTCGCGCATGGCGTATCCTAAAAATCCCTCTCACCTACACCCGCGCCCTCGCCCCAAGTCCCACCGGAGACATCTACGTGGGCGACGAGGAGAAAATCGGCGTCATCTCCCGCCCCGGCTCCGGCGATCCCGAGTTCCGTTCGCTGCTCGAACACGTGCCCGCCGACGCCAAACCCTTCGGCCAAGTCCGCGATGTCGTCGCGTGGCGCGGCGACATGTTTTTCGCCACCGACAAAAACATTCTCCGCTATCGCCCCACCGACCAATCGTTCCGCGCGTGGCCGCTCACCGGCACGTTTCGCAACCGCCTCACCGTCGTCGGCGACCGCTTGCTCCTGCACCGTCGCGGCGAGGGCATCTACGAATTCGTCAACCGCTCCGACTGGCAACCCATCTCGCGCGATCCGCTGCTCACCGCCAACAACGCGACCACCTCCGCCAGCGGCTTTATCCTTTCCGCCCCCAGTGACGGCGCCACCGCGCCCAGCAGTGACCTCCTCGTGGGCCTCTCTCAGCGCGGAATCTTTCGCGTCCGCGCGGACGGCACGCTCGTTCCGTGGCGCACCGGCGCCGACGCCATTCTCGCCCGCACGCAACTCCTCACGGCCCTCCGCCTCCACGACGGCTCCATCGCCATCGGCACCGAGAGCGAGGGCCTCATCATCCTCGCTGCCGATGGCCGCTTCGAACGTCAGATTTCCCGCGAGAGCGGTCTCCCCCACGCCACCGTCTTCGCGCTCGCCGAAGATCGCGATCGCGGTCTCTGGGCGAGCACCAACAGCGGCCCAGCCCATGTCAACTGGCGCTCCGCCGCCACGTGGTTCGATCACCGCAACTCGGGCATCACCGACGCCGCCGCCGCCGATTTCGCGCGCCATCAGAACTCATTTTACTATCTCAGCGCCGACGGACTTTATCGGTTGAACTCATCCGATGATCCGCGCCGTCCCGCGCGGTTCGAGCGCGACTCCCGCGTCGGCGTGCAAGTCCGTCTCTCCTCCCTCCTCTCGCATTCCGGCGGTCTGCTCCTCGCCAGCGCCGCCGGGCTCCAACGCCTGAGCCCGGCCGGTCTCGAGTTACTCAGCGCCGTGCCCGACGGCCTCAAATCCCTCAACGCCTCCAAGTCCGATCCCTCCCGCGTATTCTTCGCGACCGACCGGGGCGTCGGCACCGGCACCTTTGCCGCCGACGGCACTTGGCGCCATGAAGGCGAGATTCCCGGCGTGACCGGCGAATGTGAAGACACCATTGCGACCGCCGACGGCACGCTCTGGATCAGCACCGTGAGCCGCGGCGTGTATCGCGTCACCCGCGCCGCCGGCGCGACCGACTGGAAACAAGCGACCGCCGAACTCCTCACCACCCCCGCCGGTCTCCCCGCAGGACACTCGTTGATTTTTCTCTGGGAAACCGGCTTCGGACTTCACTTCGACACCGCGAAGGGCCTTTTCCGATACGACGACACCACCGCTCGATTCGTCGCCGACACCGCCCTCACCGCGTGGGAGGCGCGCCCCATGGTCCTCAATCCTGTCGCCGGCGGCGCACCCGACGAATTGTGGACCAACGGCCTCCTCACCGACTACAAAACCAAAGAGGTTCCTTACCCGCTGCTGCGCCTGCGCCGCGCCGCCGATGGCACGATCCAGCCGTCGCCCATGCCCGACGAAATCCACGAGCTCTTCGCCGGCTCCGGTGCCCGCCGCATTCTCTGGGAACCCGGCCCCGACGGTCGCGGCATCGTCTGGGGCAAGGGTGAACTCGGTCTCGTGCGCATCGAACTCGCGCGTCTCACCGACCGCCGCCGCGCCGCCGCGCCGTTGATCCGCGACCTTTCCGCCGAGGGGCGCACCGTCACCCTCGTGCCCGGCGGTCCCACCGACCTCACCCTCAATTATTCGCCGACCCCCATCACGATCACGTTTACCTCGGGTCATTTTCGTTCGCCCGACGTCGAACGCTTTCAGACTCGCCTCCTCGGTTTCAACGCCGCGTGGAGCGCCCCCACCCGTCGCAACGACGTCAGCTATACCGCCCTCGAACGCGGCCCCTTCACCTTCGAAGTCCGCGCCGTCGATCCGCAAGGCCGCCCCGGCCCCGTGACCCGTTTCAAACTACGCGTCACGCCCCCTTGGCCACGCAGCAATTTCGCCTATACCCTCTACGGCCTGGCACTCGCCGGCGGCGTCTTCGGCTTCGTCCGCTGGCGCCTGCACCGCTCCGTCCGCGAACACGCCCGCCTCGAAAAAATCGTGGCCGACCGCACCGCCGAACTCGCCATTGCCACCGCCAAAGCCGAGTCCGCCAACCAAGCCAAGACCGCCTTCCTGGCCAACATGAGCCACGAGCTGCGCACGCCCCTCAACGGCGTCATCGGCTACGCCCAAGTGCTCATGAAAGATCGCGATCTCACGGCGAAAAACCGCGAGCGGCTGCGCGTCGTGCAGACGAGCGGCGAGCATCTCCTGCGCATGATCAACGAAGTGCTGGATTTTTCGAAAATCGAAGCCGGCCGCATGGAGCTGCGCCCCGCACCGTTTCATTTCCCCCAACTCCTCCGCGACATCGCCGCCGCCCTCAGCCCGCGCGCCGAGCAAAAGGAACTCGAATTTATTTTCGATGCCGCCGCCGATCTCCCCGAACTCGTCATCGGCGACGCCCTCAAGCTCCGCCAAATCCTCGATAACCTCCTGAGCAACGCGATCAAGTTCACCGCCCACGGCAGCCTCACCCTCCGCGTCTCTCGCGACGACACGCACCCGCGATCTTCAACTTCAACTTCCCAGCTTCAACTGCACGGCGAAGGTTTCACCTTCACCGTGCTCGACACCGGCGTCGGCATCGCCGAATCCGACCTCCCCGCCCTCTTCCAACCCTTCCACCAAGTCGCCGACGGCCGCCCGCCCGAACCCGGCACCGGTCTCGGCCTCGCGATCAGCCATCGCTTCGTCGCGCTGATGGACAGTAAACTTGCCGTCACCAGCGAGCGCGGGGTCGGCACCAAATTCTCCTTCACCATTCGCCTCCCCGTGCTCGCCGTCGATGCGACCGGCCCCGGCGATTCACCGCGCAACGTCACTGGCTATACCGGCGCGCGCCGCCACGTCATGATCGTCGATGACGTCGCCATCAACCGCCACGTCCTCCGCGAGCTCCTCGCCCCCCTCGGCTTCCAAATCACCGAAGCCGCCGACGGCACCACCGCCCTCACGCTCGCCGCCGCCACGCCACCCGACCTCGTGTTTCTCGACCTCCGCATGCCTGGTATGGACGGCCTTGAGCTCGCCCAACGCCTCCGCGCCCTCCCGGCGGGCCCACGCACCAAACTCATCGCCATGTCCGCTTCCGTGCTGTCGTTTAACCGCGACGATGCCTTCGCCGCCGGCTGCGACGATTTTCTCCCGAAGCCCTTTCGCGAAGAAGATCTCCTCGCGCGC
>CAMBVX010000486.1 GCA_945871085.1 Opitutus sp. GAS368
CTCCTCGCCGAGGTGATACATCATATAGCCATCGCGGCCGGAGCCGTAGACGACCGGGGCGTCAAACTGCTCCTCGGTGGCGTTGAGCTCCATGAGGAGTTCGAGCACCTTGTCATACATCTTGGCGGGCTCGGCGTTTTCGCGGTCGATCTTGTTGATGACGATCACGACCTTGAGACCGTGGGCGAGCGCTTTGCGGAGCACGAAACGGGTTTGGGCCTGGGGGCCGTCGTAGGCATCGATCACGAGGAGAACGCCATCGACCATGCGGAGCGCACGTTCGACTTCGCCACCGAAGTCGGCGTGGCCGGGGGTGTCGACGATGTTGACGATCTTGTCCTTCCAGTGAACGGAGGTGTTCTTGGCCTTGATCGTGATGCCCTTTTCCTTTTCGAGGTCCATGGAATCCATGGCGCGCTCCTCGACGCGTTGGTTGGCGCGGAAAACTCCGCCTTCCTTGAGAAGTTTGTCGACGAGGGTGGTTTTGCCATGGTCGACGTGGGCGATAATGGCGATGTTACGGATGCTCTGGTTCATGGTCACGAGGCTGATTGTTCGATGGAAAAGAGCAGAAAGTGCGGAGCGCGGACGGCGAATGCAAGGCCGAAGGCAGAGCGTCTCCAAGCGGCGGCGGCACGGGCAAAAGAGACGCGCGGCAACTAACGCATCAGGACAAAGTAACAGCTGTAGAAAATCAGCCAGCAGTAGAGGTGCAGTCGCAGGCGAGACGCTTCCGGAAGGTGACGGAGGACGCGGCCGACGAGCCACGCGACAGTCGTGGTCAGCGTGAAACGGGCGAAACGCGCGACGGCGGAGACGAGGAGAAAGCCGGTTAGGGGGATATCTTGGGCACCGGCGTGGACGGCATAGAGTTTGTAAGGCTGACCCGAGAGCGCGCCGGTTGCGAGGGCGGTGAGGCCGTGGGTATCGAGGGCTTGGGCGGTGCGAACGATGAGTCCGCGCGAGATGCCGGGGAGCCAGTCGAAGGCGTTCAGGAAAAACTGTGTGGCATCGTGGCGGGCGGCGAACCACAGCGCGGTGCCGCCGAGCAAAGCGCCGGCGACGGCCCACAGGCCGGCGACCAAAGCGCGGCGAAAATCGCTGAGAGCGAGACGTGTGAGCAAAACATCGGGAACGATGAAAAAAACAGTCGACTCGGCGAGGCCCCACGCGAACGCGATGACGTGGGCAGAGAGCGACGGCGTGGGGCCCGGCGCAGTGTAGGGGTGAGAGGCGCTCGTCATCGGTGGGAGGGCGACTCAGCCAGGGCGCGACGGGCGCGATGCAGGACTGTCACGACGAGGAGGATAAAGATGAGGACGAGGGCAGGGGTGAGCCAAGGAGTAAGCGGGACGCCGAGACCGGCGAGCAGGGCCAAGAGACCGAAGCAGAAGGCGCGGTCGCTCTTGCCCATGGGCCCGTCGTAGCGGCGGGTGGCGCCGATTTGCAGGGCGACGAGGCCGGTGATTTCCGTGACGATGGCGAGGGTGGCGGTGAGGACGACGAGGCGTGCGTCAAAGCCGGGGACGAAGGCGAGCGGCAGGTAGAGGGCCGTGTCGGCGATGACGTCGCCGACCTCGTTGAGCACGGCGCCGAGACGAGATTTCTGCGCGTGTTCGCGGGCGAGCAGGCCGTCGATGGCGTTGAGGGCCATGCGCACGAAAAGAAAACCCGGCAGCACGAGCAGCGGCCAGCGGGCGGTGGGGAATAGTGCGATACACGCGCCGACGGCGATTGAAAGGAGAGCGGCGGCGAGGGTGACTTGGTTGGCGGTCACGCCGGCGCTGAAGAGGGCGCGCGTGATCGGGCGGAGGAGGTTTTGAAACGCCGGCTTGATATCGTAGATGGAGGCCATGGGCGCGATCAGCGGGAACGGGCGTGGCGACCAAACAAGAAAACGGATGAACCACAGAGACACAGAGGCGCGGAAAAATACAATCTGAAGAGGCTCGGGTTCGCGCTCGGTGCCGCGGTGTCTCTGTGGTTCAAATTCATGAGTTCTGGCTCAGGTAAAAAAGAAACGCACGAGGTGGAAGAAGACGGGAGCGGCGAAGCAGATGGAGTCGATGCGATCCATCACGCCGCCATGACCCTCGATGAGGGCGCCGTAGTCTTTGACGCCGCGGTCGCGCTTAATGGCGGACATCACAAGGCCGCCAAAGAAGCCCATCAGGGTAATAATGAAGGAGAGCGCTCCGGCCTGCCACGGGTTGAACGGAGTCGCCCACCAGAGGCCCGCGCCGACGGCGCTCGCCGAGAGGGTGCCGCCGATGAAGCCCTCCCACGTCTTGCTCGGGCTGAGCACCGGCGCGATCTTGTGGCGACCGCAGAGTTTTCCCCAGACGTATTGCAGGACGTCGCTGAGTTGGGCCACGAGCACGAGGAAGAGGACGAGGCGGGCGTTGGCGCCATGGAAGCCCGGGATGTCGAGCATCAGGAGAGCCGGGACGTGGCTCACGAAATAGACGCAGACCATGAGGGCCCACTGGATTTTTGCGGTGCGCTCGAGGAAATGTTGAGGGTCCGCGCCTAGCGCGCAGCGGATCGGAATAAACAGAAAAACGTAAACGGGAATAAAAATGGCGAAGAGGCCATACCACTGCTGGGCGACGAGCACGTATTGCAGGGGGACAACGACGAAGAAGGCCCAGAAAAGCGCGCGGTGGTCGGCGGGTCGCGTGGGGGTGAGCGTGAGGAATTCGCGCAAGGCGAAGAATGACGTGAGCGCGAAAAGGATGATGGAGCCGAGGCCCCCGGTGAAGAGCGCGGCGGAGAAGATGGCGACCATCACCCACCAGGCGCGGACACGGGCGTCGAGGTTGGCGATGACGGGACTGATCGTGCCGGTGGGCTGACGGCTTTTCAGCACGGCGGTGATGAGGCTGGACAGCGCGAGGAGCGCGACGATGCCGCCGACCATAATGAGTGTGGCGCGATCCGGATTCATGGTCAGGGGCGTTGCAGGGCGGCGAGGGCGTGGTGGGCACGGGCGAGGAAATCGGGCTTCGGTTCCACCGCGTCGAACACGAGCGGTGCGCCGACCGCGAGGGTGGCCACGAGCGGCACCGGAAGGAAATCCCCTTTGGGCAAGATGCGGTTGAGATTATCGAGGAAAATGGGGACGAGCGGCGTGGTCGGGCGGGCGCGGGCGAGGTGGTGGAGGCCGGACTTGAAGGGTTGGAGTTTACCGTCGGCGCTGCGGGTTCCTTCGGGGAAAACGATGAGTGAGGCGCCGGCGTCGAGCGCGGCGACCATGGGGGCGAGGGGATTGGTAGCGACGGTGACTTTTTGACGTTCGATCAAGACCGCGTGGAAAACGCGGACGGCGAGCCAACGGCGCAGCGGCGTTTTTTCCCAATAGTCACGTCCGGCGACGGGTCGGACGCGGTGGCGTTGGGCGGGGGGGAGGGCGGCCCAAATGGTGGCGAAATCAAGGTGGCTCGAGTGGTTCGCGAAAAACACGCAGGGGGCGACGGGCAGCGCTTCGTCGGGGAGCAACCGCACGCCGCAACCGAGCCGGATCGCGGCGGCAAGGAGTTCGGAGGTGAAGCTCATGCCGTCGGTCGCGCCGAAAATCACGGGATGAATTTTCGTTCGCGGAACCAGTAGAGCAGTTGGTCGGACCAAGGCGGGGCGAGTTTGCCGGGCCGGCCGAGACCGAGGCCGTGCGCGCCTTTTTCGTAAATATGGACGGAAGGGAGCCCTCCGACTCGACGGAGGGCGGCGGCGAAGAGCAGCGTGTTTTCGACGGGGACCGATTTGTCTTCAATCGTGTGCCAGAGGAAACACGGCGGCGTGTCCTTCGTGACTTGGAGTTCGCTGGAGAGAAACTTCACGAGTTCGGGATCGGGTTTGTCGCCAAGGAGGTTTTTGCGCGAGCCCGAGTGGGCGAATTCGAGGAGTGAAATCACCGGGTAGCAGAGGATGCCGAGATCGGGGCGGGAACTTTCGCGGTCGATCGGATCGGTGGCGCTAGGGTTTCCGGAGTCAAAGTGCGTGACGAGGGTCGAGGCGAGGTGGCCGCCGGCGGAGGACCCGATAACGCCGATGCGGGCGGGATCGCGTCCGTCGCGTTTGGCGAAGGCCCGGAGCATGCGGAGAGCGCGGGCGGCGTCATTGAGCATCGTCGGGTGGCGGTAGCCGTTCGAACCGAGGCGGTATTTGAGGACGTAGGCGGTGATCCCGTGGGCGGCGAAGAATTCGGCGTAGCCGGTGCCCTCGTGTTCCGCGAGTCCGCCATAACCGCCGCCGGGGAAGATGAGAATGGAGGCGCCGGTGTCTTTGGTTTTGTTGGCCGCGTAAGGAGTGAGCGTCGGGGTATCCTGGGGTCGCTGACCGAGGGCACCGGGGGCGTCGCCCTCCCAGAGGCGGATGGGCCCGAGAATGAGCGGGTAGGGAGTCGGCGCAGGAGCGGACGGAGCAGGTTTTTCGGCAGCAGGCAGAGCTGCGGTGAGCGTCAGGAGGAGCGTGGTGGCGAGGAAGCGGGAGCAGCGCATGGAGTCGAAGGGGGAGGGAGGGGGACGACTGGACGCGAGCAGTGGAATGGTTTCGCGGAGGTTTGGGAATGCGAAAAAATAAGGCCCCGAGACCTTACGGTCCCGGGGCCAAATTTGGGGGTGGGCGTGCGCCACACGCTCTTTCCCATTCGCACACGCTTGGGCGCGCTCGCTTTCGCGGGCGGTGTGCTTCCCGACGCCACTCTCCGCGGCAGGCGGATG
>CAMBVX010000487.1 GCA_945871085.1 Opitutus sp. GAS368
GGAGAAAGGCGGCGGCGGATTGAGTGGCTTGGGCGGCGGTGACGCGGCTGAGTTTTTCGCCGGTGTCGGCGAAGACGACGACGGGTTGCGCGATGCCGCTCGTGACGACGTAGGCGGGGCGGCCGAGGATTTGGGCGACGCGGACGCCGCTGAAACCATCGATCTTCGCTGCGGGATTCGGGATTTCGAGAGTGAGGTTGCGCGTGGGCGTGCCTTGGGTGGAGAAGTCCCCGGCGGGTAGCGGAGACGCGGCACGGCATGGGCTGAGGCGGGCGCGAGAAAAGGTCAGCTCAGGTGCGGCGGCGAGCCGCTCGGGGCGGGTGAGCGACGGATACTCGACATACATCATGAAGAGGCCGCTGAAAAACCATGCGGCGAAGAATACGCAGAGCCCGATGCCGGCCCAGCGGTGGAAGAGATGGAGACGACGAAGCACGGAGAAATTTATGAATTTGCGATTGATGATTTTCGATTGGCCGGAGCGGTGCGGGCCGTGACCTACTACAGGCGCAGTTCTTTTGGGGCGCGGGCGGTGCGTGAGCGGGGGTATTGGATAAGGGCGAGCGCGAACGGAGCGGCGTAGCTCCCGCCGCGTTCGATCACCTCAAAGAGCGGAGCCGGCGTGCCGCCGATGAGGAACAACGACTCGGTGGCCAGCTTCCACAGGCCGACGGCGACGAGCAGCGCCGGCCGTGGCGCGACAAGGACGGCGAGCGCGAGGGCAAACTCGAAGGCTCCGATGCCCCGGGCCACCTCGGCCGGATGCGGGAGACCCAGCGCCGCGTAGTGAGCCACCAGGCCGGGCTTGACCACGATGAGACCAAGTCCGGCGTGACCGGCGAGCACCGTGGCGGTGGTAAGCTGAAGCGCGCGAACGCAGCGACGATGCACGGTGAGGTCGAGGTCTCGCCACGTCTCGGACACGCGCGTCCACGGTGAACCCTTCCATCCGACGGCGAGGAGCAGCACGAGGGGCACACCGTAGTTGCCGGCGCGCTCCAGGGTTTCCCAGAACGGTTCGCCGGCAAGCGGACGGAGCAGCGCGGTCCAAAACGCCCAAAGCGCGGTCCACGCGAACAAGGCCCGGCACGGGTGCGTGAGCGCGAGAAACCCGAGGGCGATGTCCATCGCCCCCACCCATGGCATCAGCCGCCATGCCCAGTCTTCGCCGATCCCGACGACGCCGAAGTAGGGCACCCACGCGGCCTTGGTCAGAACGCCGTAGGTGCCGTGGCCGATGAAACAGGTGGCGAGTCCGAGCCGCAGCAGCGCGGGAACCTGCGGCGGGGCGATACTCACGGTTGCGGCCATGGCGGGAGCGGCTGGGAGCGCACGCGGACGGCTTCGGCGCGGAGGACCGGGAGTTCGGCCTGGAATTTCGGTGAGGCGAGGAAGGCCCGGGCGAGCCCCTCGGCGGCCAGAATGCCCGCGCTGCAGTCGCTCGGGTAGTGATGGCCGCCCTGCACGCGCATCCAGCCTTGCCAGCGAATTTGTTCGTAGAGGCGATCCCGGCTTTCCGGATAAAGCTCGGCGAGGATCAGGCCGAGATTGAGAAAGCTCCAGACCTTGGAACTTGGATACGAACCGATCGTCGTGCGCTCGCTGGCGAGGCGCACCCGGGCGTCGCGGTTGGGTGGGCGCGGCCGGGGATATTGCGCACGGGCGGCGGCGAGAAACGGCTCGAAGTCGGCGCGGACTCCGGCGAGCACGCGGTAGGTTTCGGGACAGTTCTTCTCGTTGAAGCTGGGACCGAGCACGTCGCGGATGAACTCATCCCACGGGCGGGTGCCGTGGGCGCGGGCGGTCTCGGCCTCCACGACGGTGAGCCGGGCCTGCACGTAGAGCACGGTGTCGAGGTCGGCGAGATCGGCGGGCGAGCCGGGCGCGGGCGGGGGCGGCAGGATTCTGTCCAGCGGGCAGCCCGCGAGCGCGAGATACACGGGGACGTGGGGAGTCGGCGTGGTGGCCGGCAGGAAGCCCGCGCTCCCGAGGGAGAGCGCGAGCAGGGTGAGGAGATGGCGCATGGGGATCAGAAGCGCGCGCGGGCGCTGAGTTCGAAGCTGCGCGGGTCGGCGAGGCGTTGGAGGACGCCACCGTAGATCGCGGTGTCGGTGTAGGTCTGGTCGAGGAGGTTGCGGCCGCGCAGGGTGTAGCTCCACGCGCCGTGGCGGTAACCGAAGGCGGCTTCGAATTCGGTGTAGGCGTCGGTGACGATGGAGTTGTTGTTGTTCGCCATGCGCTCGCTCACGTAGCGCGGGCCGCCCGAGACGAACCAGCCGCCGCCGAAGTCGTAGGTCGCCCAGAGACCCGTGATGACGCGCGGGATATCGACGGGACGATTGCCGGCGCGGGAAATGCGGCCGGCGTCGCCGATGGCGGCGAGCCCGGTGTTTTCAATGAAGACGTCGAACTCGGCTTCGGTGTAGGCGAAGTTGGCCTCGAGACGGAGGGGTTTGATGGGGGCGACGGATGCGGCGAGTTCGAGACCCTGGGTGTGGATCTTGCCGATGGACTGGGTCGAAAACGCGCCGGTGACGGAGTCGCGGTTGGTGGTGGCGACATCGCGGCGGTCGATGCGGTAGAGCGCGGCGGTGAAGTCAGCACGGCCCTCCCAGAACGTGGATTTCACGCCGGCTTCCCACTGGACGCCCTTTTGGAGCGGGAGGGCGAGATTGGCGGCGGCGGTGGGCAGCGAGACGAGTTGGGAGGCGGGCTCCTGCGCGTAGCTGTAGCTCGCGTAGAGGGAGGTCTGCGGAGAGAGGGCTTGAACGAGGCCGGCACGCCAGGTGACGGGTTTATATTTTTTTGCGGCACGAATTTCTGCCTGGGCGCGGGTGGGGTCGGCACGGGTGGTGCGCTGGGCGTCGATCACGTCGTAGCGGAAGCCGGCGACCGCGGTGAGACCGCGAGTGAGTTTGAGCGCATCTTCAGCAAAGAGCGCGGTGGTCTCGACGACGACGTCGCGGTCGCGCGTGATCGTGTAGGTGCGGAGACGGCCGGGGTCGAAGTTGGTGAGCGGAATGCTGGGCGTGGTCGGGGAGTCGGGAAAGCCGCCGGGGTTGATGCCGCGGAAATAGCGGACGCGGGAGACGTCGACACCGACGAGGAACTTGTTTTCGAGCGAGCCGAGCGGACGGTCGGCGATGAGTTCGGCGCGGTTGCCGAGCATCCAGTCGTCGCGGTAGGCCTGCCAGATGAAGTCGCGCTGCACGAGCTGCGTGGCGGAGTTCCAGCGGAAGCGCTCGAAGTTCTCGCTCTGGAGAAAGTGATGGACGCCGTAGAGCTGGTTGCGGAGGCGGAGCCCGGGGGCGAGCGTGGCCTCGGCGAGCAGGCGCAGGCGGATGTTTACCGAATCGGCGGATGCATCGGTGATGTTGTAGTTGAGGCGACGCGACGCGGGGGCGATGCGGGGGTTGATGAGACGGTCGTAGTTGGGGTTGGGGACATCCTGCCGGATCGGGGAGCCGGGGATGAGCGTGTTTTGCACGCCGTCGTGGATGACCGGGGTGCCGTAATAGGGCTCGAACACATCCTCGGTATACGCGCCGTGGAGGGTGAGGTTGAGCGAGTCGGTGGCGTGCCAGCCGACGGCGACCGTCGCGGAAAAGAGATCGGTCTGGCTGCGTTCGACGTAGCCGCGGGCCGAGGCGGCGGACACATCGGCGCGGTAGGTGAGCTTACCGGAGTTGCCGAGCGGGCCGCCGGTGCCGGCACCGGCGCGATAGCTTTCCCAGGAGCCGACGGCGAAGAACAAGTCGGTGCGCGGCCGGGCATCGGGATTCTTCGAGACGTAGTTAATCGAACCGCCGATGGCGCCCTCGCCGAACAGGACGGAGGACGGGCCCTTGAGGACCTCGACGCGGTCGAGGTTGAACGTATCGACGGGGCGTTCGCTTTGCGACTGCGTGTTCATGCGCACGCCGTCGAAGAGGATGGTGACCTGGTTGCCGAAGAGCCCGCGGATGACGTAGCGCGGGATGGAGCCCACCGCGAGGCCGCCCTGCACGCCGACGACGGAGTTGACTGTTTCCACGGTGGTGCGGAGGCCGCGGGCGGCGATGACCTCCTGGGTCATGACGTTGATGCTGGCGGGGACTTCGCGGAGCGAAAGGCCGAGGCGCGTGCCGGTGGCCGTGGTGGCGTCGAGCGGCAGCGTGAAGGCGGCGGCTTTTTCGGCCATGGTGATGAACGCGTCGAGTTTGACGGCGTCGTCGGCGGGCTTCGGCGGAGCGGATGACGCGGTTTGAGCGTGGACGATGGACCCGGCGTTGAGGCCGAGGAGGAGCGAGAGTGAAAAGAAGAGACGAGAAGACATGGTGAGCTCGGTTGAGCGTTGATGGATGGAAAATCGAACAGGAGGGGCGCGGGCGCGCGCAGCGGCGCGGAGGCGTGAAGACAACATCCGGGCATGGTGCAGCCCGGACGGAGGGAAGAGGCTCGCGCTAGGCGCGAGGTGGGCTCAGGCGCGAACCGGCGGCCCGCAACTTGGCGCGTGCCGGAACGACGGAGCCGCGCGCGCGAGGTGCGAGACGGTCGGGGCGAGGCGTGCGGCCAAGTTCAGCCCGGAGAAAACGAAGAGCGCGACGACCACGAGGTCGGTCGCACCGGCCGCAAAGGCGGTGACGATGCAGCGGTGCTCGTCGTGCGAGTCGGCCGAAGTGGCGCCGCCGGCGTCGCCGGCGTGATCGTGGGCGCACGCGGTGTGACCATGG
>CAMBVX010000488.1 GCA_945871085.1 Opitutus sp. GAS368
TGTGAAGGGCAGGGTTCATGGGGTGGAATCTGCGGCGGCGGCCGTGCGGGGTTTAGCGGAGATGAAGTTCTGTTTTCTCCACGTGAATGTAGCTGCCGGTGCGAAACGCGCCGCGACCGGCCACGCTCACGCTCACGATATTTGCACCGTGCCGGAGTGCGTCCGCAGGCACGGTGAAATCGATCCGGTTGAGCGATTGCTTGCTCACATCTTTCAACAAAGTGAAGGGCGTGACCGACGGCGGCTGCGGAGCGGGCGAGTGGATCTCGGAATCTTTCCACGCACCGTCGGTGTGCGCCGGGGTGAGAACGTGACCGTTGAGGGCAACCGCGAGTCGATCAGTCGGAAGGTGGTTAAAGCAGATCAGTCGCAGGGTGGCGCTCACGGGTGTGGGGAGCGGATTCCAGAGATAGACCGGCACCTCGGCGGGCGAGCCGTCATTGCGCAGGCGGACAGGCAGCGGGGCGTAGAGATTTTGGGAAAAATAGCCCTCGCCGTTCGGATACCCGCCACGGCGCTCCGCTGCGTAGAAACGCGGTTTAGCCCGGATCGTGGCGAGGCTGCCAATCTCGGAATTCGCCAGCTCCTGGGGTGCCGGGCCGGGCTTGGCCCCGATCTCGATGGCGAGAGCAGGCGAACCGGCGGCCCAGTTGAAGGTGCCCACCGTGTCGGCGCCTTGCGCCCAGAAATTCTCGAATACTCCCCGGAGGAATTCGATCGGTTGGATCTGATATCCGTCGGTCGCATGCCAGCCGTCGAAGCTCGGCAACAGTTTGATGTTTGTTCCAGCCGTGATCTTTCGAAACGAGGGCAAATCCACCCGCATCGTGCGCGTGCCCAGCACCATGATGTCGACGAGGTTTCGCCGCGCCCACTCCTCCACGTCGTAACCGTCGGTGCGGCAGCCCTCGAGGTTCTCCGGGATGCGCACCGCCAGCAGGAAGGGACGACCGCGGGCGGCGCCACGCGCCAGCAGCATCGCGCGCACGTCGGCCACGAAACGGGTGATGCCGTCGCGCAGCTCCCACTGCCGGCCTGGCGGCAGGTGCGGCGTGTGCCGCGCGAAATCTAGCTGGAAGCCGTCGAACTCATAGCGCTCCGCCACCTCGGTGAGAATCGCCACCTTGTGCTGCCGCACGCTGGGCACGGCGAGATTCCAATGGCCCTGCCACCACCACGACTTGATCACCCAGTCGGGATGCTGCGCCTTCACCGGATTACGCTCCTCCATCTCAGTGCCGCCGCCGATCCGAAAGCCGCCGTGCCCGCGCTCCACTTCGTTGACACGATGGTTCCACCAAATCTCCTTCTGCCGCTTTCGACCCTCCTCGATCATCCGCTGGATGTAATCGATCCCCTGCTCGTGCCACCGCAGAAGGCCCGGATTGCGGATCATGGGGAGAATCTTGCTGGGGTAGGGCGCAACGCCTTCGTTGGAAACATCGAGACAGATGGCATCGATCTGACTGCCGGGCTGGTCCGCATAACCATATCGATAGCGCATCATCGCCTCGATATTTCCACCGAGCAGCTCCGGCGGTTCAAATGACGCGGAGTCGTATTGGCAGAAAATCCGCCGCGGGCGATCGACCGCAGCGAGATGCGCCGCGCTGAGCCGCAGCGGTGCCGGCGCGACTTCGGCCGCCACCGCCACGATCATCGGGAGTAACAGTGACAGAGCGCAGCAAAGCAGGAGGGTTTTCATCGATTGAGGTTTCCGCCGCCAGCCGAAGCAGAGAGCGGGGTCATGGAGTGAAGACGGCGGTTTGGCGAAAATGGGTTATTGCTGGTGAAATCACTTTCGCTTTGGCGCGCAAACGAGTGTGCTGGGGGTCAAATCCCCGCGGTCAGGTCCGCGTTTTATTCATCGTAGTGTCCACGTCTCCCGAAGATTCCCGCTGGTTCACCTTGGCCGTGCAGTCGCACGAAGCCGAGTTGCGCGGCTACCTGCGCCGTCAGTTTCCCGCACTCGATGACGTCGACGATCTGGTGCAGGAAGCCTTCGGGCGCCTCTGGCGTTCCCACTTGCTCGGGCCGGTCGCCAATCCCCGGGCCTTTATTTTCGCCGTCGCCCGCAACCTCGCGTTTGATCGTCATCGCGCGCGGTCTGGATTTGTCCTGAAACCGATAACCGAAACGGACGCCGAGAACGTCTTCGATGAGGAGCCCTCCGCCGCCGAACATGCCAGCCGCACCCAAGAACGAGAAATTCTCCGCGCCGCGATCCGGGCGCTGCCGAACCGCTGTCGTGAAGTCGTGCTCCTCCGCTACATGGAAAGTCTCACCAATAAGGAAATAGCCCAAAGGCTTAATATCTCCCCTGAAACCGTGAAAATCCACCTCGCCAAGGGCCTCCGCCGCTGCGTCGCCCATTTTCAAAACGCCGAAGGAAAATCCCCATGAAGTCCAACGACGATCTTCACGACGCTAGCATGATCGAACACGAGGCCGCCGACTGGATCGCGCGCCGCGCCGGGGGACTCACCTCCGTGGAGGCTGCGGAGTTTGATCGCTGGTGGCGGACCGACGAGCGCCGAGCCGCGGCGGTCGCCCGCCTCGAAGCGGCCGAAGACCGGCTGCGCGGGCTCGCACACTTCGCCGCCGACGAGGAATTTCGCGCCATGCTTCCCGTTGCCGGCACGACGGCGCCGCGCATCCAATGGAGGATGTGGATGCCTTGGGCGGTGGCCGCCTCGATGGCGGCCGCGTTTTTCTTCACGCGGCCCGGGGCGGGCCCGGCCGAGGCGCCGCCGGTTTACGCCACCACGGAGCACGGCTATCAACGGCTGATGTTCGACGGCACAATCGTGCAACTCAACGAGCGCACCGTGCTACGGACCGCGGGCGATCGCGCCGTGGCGGAGCTGATGCGCGGCGAGGCGTGCATCGCCGTCATCGCCGGAGCGCCCGGGTTCTCTCTCCAAGCAGGGAAACAGATCGTCCGCTGCATGGCCGGGAATGTCATTGTGCGAGTGGCCGACGGGCGCGTCTCCGTGCTCGTCACCGCGGGCAGCGCCGAAATTCAGGCCGGCCGCGGAGAGCCCCGGCGCGTCAGCGCCGGCGAGCGGGTAACGATCGACGATGCGGGCGCCAAGCCCGCGCGTTCGGAACAACTCGCACCCGCGCAGATGCAGGAGGTTCTCGCCTGGCAGGCGCCACTCCTCCCGTTTGCCGAGACCCGGCTCGCCGACGCGCTCGATCAGTTCAATCTCTACAATTGGGAACAGTTCGAACTGGTGGATCCCGCGCTCGGCGAACGACGGGTGAATGGCGTGTTTCGCGCCGACAACGCCGACGCATTCGCGGCCTATCTGCGCCGCGAACGCCGCATCGTGGCCGAACGAGTCAACCGCACCTCGTCGTCCGATCGCAACAGCCCCGGGGGCGTTTCCATCCTCCTGCGCCCCGCACCATGAATCCTCTCCTCGTCTTTTTTGGCGCGACATGCGCTGCGATGGTCGTGGCACCAGCGGCACGCGCGGCCGAGAGCCCGGCGCTTGCCGCAGTATCGGCGAGACCGGCAGAAGATCCCCACTACGCCGACGACCAGCGGCAGTTCCAGGGCATTCCCAGCATCGCCATGACCCCGGGCGGACGGCTATGGGCCACGTGGTATTCCGGCGGCGCCGGCGAAGGACCGGACAACTATGTGCTCCTCGCGACGAGCGCGGACCGCGGTCGCACGTGGTCAAAACCCGTGCAGGTGATCGACCCGCCCTCGCCCGTGCGCGGTTACGACGCGGTGGTGTGGTGCGATCCGCGCGGTCGGCTGTGGTGGTTTCACGCGCAGACCTACGGTTCCTGGGACGGTCGCGCCGGAGTGTGGGCGAGAGTCTCTACAAACGCCGACGATCCGCTGCCCACCTGGTCCGAACCACGGCGCATCACCGACGGCATCATGATGAACAAACCCACCGTCACGCGCGGTGGGCGGTGGTTGTTTCCCATCGCACGCTGGGCGCTGAAACCGAGCGCCTCCATGCCGGGCGGCAAACGTCCGCCCGTTCCGAACCCGTATCTCGCCTGGGATCCCAACGCGATCGGCAGCCACGTCTATAAAAGCGACGACGCGGGCGCCACGATTACGCGCCTCGGCACGGCAAAGATTCCTGATGTGCGTTACGACGAGCATCACGCCATTGAACGACGCGACGGCACACTCTGGATGCTCGCACGCACCAATACGGGCATTTCCGAAAGCACGTCCGCCGACGGCGGAGTCACGTGGTCTCCCGGCCAGCCCTCGGCGATCCCCAACGCGCCCTCGCGTTTCTGCATCCGCCGTCTCGCATCCGGCAATCTGCTGCTCGTGAAACACAATCCTCCCATGGACCAGCCGTGGCTTGTGGCTAGCCGCGTGCAGCCATCGTGGCGCCAGCGCTCGCACCTCACAGCCTATCTCTCATCGGACGATGGCCTCACGTGGCAGGGCGGCCTGCTAGTCGATGAGCGCCTCGTCGTTTCCTACCCGGACGCCGATCAGGGAACTGACGGAATGATCTACCTGATCTACGACCACGATCGGGAATCCGATCGCGAGATTCTGCTCGCGCGGTTCTCCGAGGCCGAGGTGGCCGAAGGAAAAATCTCCCGGCCCGGTTCAGAGCTTCGCTTGCTGGTGAACCGCGCAACCGGGGTGCGGCCCTAGAGTGACGCAAATGAGTTTGCAGCGCCCTCCGCGATTTTCACAGGAGCGCCCCTTCTGCAC
>CAMBVX010000489.1 GCA_945871085.1 Opitutus sp. GAS368
GCCCAGCTCGCTCGACGGGCCCGCGATCTTCAGAGCGTTCGTCGGCCCGTCGTCGATCTTGCTCTCCTCCTTCTCCACCGCCCCCAACTCCGGCGGTGTCCTCACCGGCACCAGCTGGGTCGGCCAGGTCACGCAAAATACCGGCTCGATCACCGTCGCCGGCACCGCCGTCAACGACAACGGCTGGGGCGCGCGTGGCCTTTCGCTCGACACCACCGGCATGAACTTCCTCACGATCACCGCCCAGCGTGACACCGGCAATCTGGCGCCGACGCTCTTTTTCCAATTTGAAGACCAGTCGCTGCGCACCCGCGTCCTATCGGTGAGCACCTCGCTCTTCGCGATGGGCACGCCCACCGTGGTGCAAATCCCCTTACAGTCATGGACGATCGACTTCGGCTTGTCGTCGATCGCTGGCTGGAGCCTCGGGGGTGGCGGCGTGAGCTCGAGTGACACGGCTGCGCCCTTCCGCCTTACCTTTGACGAAGTCAGCTTCAGCGCCTCCGCCATCCCCGAGCCCGGCACCTACGCTCTCCTCGCCGGTCTCGCCGCGCTCGGCGTAGTCGCGTATCGACGTCGAGGTTCGCGCGTGTAAAGGCTTCAGCTGCCATGCTCCGCTTTCGCCTGCCTTTCCTGCGGCGCCACCTCGCCGCACTCGGCGTTGTGCTCGTCGGCCTCAACGTCGGGTCCGCGCAAACTATCCTGCTCGACTCGTTCAACGCCGGTTCCGCCACCGGTGCTGTGCGTGTCGGCACGAGTTGGGTTGGCAGCACGACCCCAAACGCCACCACGCTCACTGTCGGCGGCACCGCCCGCGATGACAACGGTTGGGGCGCCACCGGCCTCACGCTCAATGCCACCGGGATGAACTTCGTCACCGTTACCGCCCAACGCGACGCCGGGAACTCCGCCGCGACGTTCGCCATCCAGTTCGAAGACCGAAATCTCACTACGCAGATTTTTTCCGTCAGCCTGTCCGCCTTTGCGCTCGGCTCGCTCACGTCGGTGCAAATTCCGATCACCGCTTGGACCGGCGGTTTTTCTCCGACGCAAATTTCCAGTTGGAGCATCGGCGGCGGCGGGCTGGGGATCACGCCGTTTCGTATGACGTTCGATCACCTCGCGCTTAATGCCACTGCGACCACCGGCACCATCGTACCCGGGGCGACGGGCGATTTCGGCGCGAAAACGAAGGCGGCCGGCGAGAGTATCACCTTCGCCGTCACGGCCACTGGCACCGCTCCTCTGACCTACCAGTGGTTCAAAAATTCCACGACGCCGATCGCGGCCAACGTCACTGCGACTACCGCTGCGCTCACGCTTTCCGCCCTCGTTCCCACCGACGCCGCCACTTACACGTGCACGGTTACCAATGCCGCGGGCAGCGTCGTCAGCGGCGGTTTTGTTCTCTCCGTCACCGCTCAGCCCGCGACCATCACCCTCGGCGCCCTCGCCGCGACCTTCACCGGCACCGCGAAGGCCGTCACCGCGATTACCTCGCCGTCGGGTCTCGCCGTCACGTTGACCTACGCCGGTAGTGCCACCGCGCCCAGCGATGCCGGCACCTACCCCGTAGTCGCGACCGTTAACGATCCCGCTTACGCGGGCACTGCGACCGGGACGCTGGTGATCGCCAAAGCCTCGCAACTCATCGCCCTCGCCGCCCTGCCTGCCACTCTCGTGATCGGGACGCCGGTCACGCTCAACGCCACCGCGACTTCGGGCGGTGCCGTCACGTTCGCCCTTCTGTCGGGTAGCGCTACGCTCAGCGGCTCCGCCCTCACGCCGACCGGCCCTGCGCTCATCACCGTCCGCGCCACCCAAGCCGGCTCCGTGAACGCCCTCCCCGCGACGACCGATTTTTCGTTCACCACGACCAAGCGGAACCAGAGCATCGATTTCCCTGCGGTTGCCGATCAGCCGCCCACGGTCACTTCGCTCCCGCTCGCGGCCATCGCCAATTCCGGTCTGCCGGTTTCCTTCGCCGTCGTCAGCGGCCCCGCCACGTTCACCGGCACCACCCTCATCATCACCGGCACCGGCACCGTCAGTGTGCGCGCATCGCAGACCGGGAGCGACACCTTCAACTCCGCCCCCGACGTCACGCGCACATTTTCCGTCTCCGTGCCGGTCGTCGTCGTCACGCCTCCCGTCATCGCCCAATCCCCACCGAGCCGCGCGCTCACCCTCGGTGGTCCACTCACTCTCGCCGTCACCGCCACCGGCACCGGCCCGCTCAGCTACCAGTGGTTCAAGGACAACGTCGCTCTGGCCGGTTCCTCCGGTGATGTTTTCTCGCTCGCACGCGTGTCCGCCTCCGACTTCGGCAACTATCATGTCGTCGTCACCAACTCCGTCGGTAGTGCCCGCTCCGCCCCTGCCGCGGTCACGCTCGTCGTCATCGAGGTTCCGGCCGCACCGGTGATCATGCGCCAACCCGGCCCACAGGCCGCGATCCTCGGTGGCAGTGCGGCGTTCACCGTCCACGCCAGTGGCACCCCGGCGCCGTCTTATCAATGGCGGAAAAACGGCGTCATCCTCCCCGGTGCGAGCACCTCCGCGTTGCTGATCTTGCCGGTGCTCCCGACTGACGCCGCGGCCTTCGAGGTCGTCGTGACCAACCCGTCTGGGAGTGTCACCAGCTCTCTCGCCTCACTCACCCTCGTCGCCGCGCCCACCGCACCCGTGATCACCCGCCAACCGGCCGACGTCACTGCGGCGGTCGGTCGCCCGGCCACCTTGGTTGTGGCTGCCAGTGCCACGCCCGCGCCGACGTATCAATGGCGCAAAGACGGCGTGCCACTCCCCGGTGCCACCGCCGATACGCTGACCCTCGCCGCCCTTCAACCCGCGCAGGCCGGCCAATACTCCGTCGCGCTCGCCAATGCAGCCGGCACCGTCACCTCCCGCGCCGCGATTCTTCGCGTGCTGCCGCGCAGCTACGCCGGCACCTATGTCGGGACGCTCGGCCCCACGGGCTCGTTTGCCCTGTATATCCGCGACGACCACACGGGTGTTTTTCTCGGCTTCACCACTCTCCCCCACGCCGTCTTCATCGGCCCAGCGCTCACGCTCGACGACAGTGGTAATTTTGAAATCCGCACGAGGGATAGCTTCACGTTCGCCGTCGGTCCGACCTTCAGCGGTGCGATCACCGCCGCAGGTTCACTCACTGGCACCGCCGCCGGGCCTGAGCCCCGCGCGCTCCGGGCGACCCGCTCCGTCGGCCCCGGCCCGACGCTCAACCACGCCGGCTACTATCAGGCCGCCGTCGTCAACGCCTCCGGCCGCGCCTACGCCATGGTCGATGCCGCTGGCCAGATCCTCGTCGTCACCGAAACCGTCGGCGCGCTCGACGCTGGCCTCGGCAGCATCGACGCCACTGGAGCCGTGCGGGTGACGACCCTCAAGCAGAGCGCCCTCACCGGCACGGTCGCCAACGATACCGCGAGACTCACGCTCACCCTCTCCGGCGTGAGCGGTGCGACGAGTTTTATCGGCAGCAGTGAAACGGCACCCACCGCCCCCGAGCAGCGCCTCGTCAATAATTCCACGCGCGCCCGTGCCGGCAGTGGTGACCAGGTCGCCATCGCTGGCTTCGTGATTACCGGCGAAGAGTCGAAGCCCGTGCTCATCCGCGCCGTCGGGCCCTCACTCGCTGGTTTTGGTGTCTCCGGTGCCGTCGCCGCGCCCGTCCTCGAGCTCTTTCAGAGCGGCCATGCAACGGCCCTCGCGCGCAACACCGGTTGGTCCACCGGTGGTTCCGCCCCGACTCTCGCCGCCGCCGCCGCCCGCGTGGGTGCTTTCGCCCTCGACCCCGGCACGGCCGACGCTGCGCTCCTCACCACGCTAGCCCCCGGCGCCTACTCCGCCGTCATCAGTTCAGCCGACGCCCGCACCGGCGTCGGGCTCGTGGAAGTCTACGATCTCTCCGGGGCCGTGCTCGGCCAGCGAATCAGCAATCTCTCCGTGCGAGCCTACGCGGGCGCGGATGCGGATACGCTCATCGTCGGCGTCGTCGTGCAAGGCACCGTGCCGCAACGCCTCCTTATCCGCGCCGTCGGCCCCGGTCTCACACCCTTCGGCGTCACTGGAGTGTTGGCGCAGCCACGACTCGCCGTGTTTTCGGGGGCGGCCGAAGTCGCGCGCAACCTCGGCTGGTCCACCTCGCCAGATGCTGCGGGCATTACCCAAGCGGGGCTCGCCGCCGGTGCGTTTCCCCTCGCGAGCAACAGCGCTGATTCCGCGTTGCTGATCAATCTCGCCCCCGGCGCTTACACTGCGCAGGTCGCCGGCGTCGGCGGTGCGACGGGCGTCGCCCTCGTTGAAGTCTACGAAGTGCGCTGACGCCTCCCATGCTTCGTTTCGTCCAGCCATCCCGGAAAACCCTCTCCACGCGTGCTCGCAGCGCGGGTGCGGACGTTTTTCAGCCGCAGTTGACTATCGACGCTGCCGGGCGGTTTGTTGAACGTCTCTCCGCCATGGTTCCCTTCCGCGCCTTCTTTCTTTGCTTCCCCTGCTGCGCCGTGCTCGCTTCGGCTCAGTCGATCAACGTGGAGAATTTTAATAATCCCGGTGCTACGGGGGCCGTGATTCCGGGTTCTTCGTGGGTGAACAACGTCACCCGTGGCCCCGACGCCATCACCGTTGCTGGCGCCGCCCTCGACGATAACGGCTGGGGGGCCA
>CAMBVX010000490.1 GCA_945871085.1 Opitutus sp. GAS368
CCGTCGTCGAATACCGCTCCGTGATCGACTCCGCATCGAACAGGTTGATCGCCGAGGCGTAGAAGGAAAATTTCTTCGAGAACCGGTATTCAACGTCCGCGCCGACAAGCGTGCGCGGGGCGAACCAGTTGTAGGTGTTGGCGGGGATCGCGGCTGAGGGGGCCTGCAGCGCGCTCCGGATGCGCGACTTCTGGTTCACATTGAAACGCGCCGAGTACTTCGGCCGCGAGTAGCTCACGCCCCAGTTCAGCGTGCGCGGCGTGTAGCCGGTGAAATCGGCGGTGTTCGCGCCTTTCAGCCGCAGTTCCGTGTAGTTGAAGTGCGCCTGCAGGCCCTTCCCCCAGGCGGGCAGGAAGAACAGGTCCTGCTTGTAGCTGATCTCGAAGCCGTTCACCTCGGCGTCGCCGACGTTCTGCTTCGTGATGATGTTGTAGCCCGTGTACTGGTCGGGGAACTCCTCCGGGATATCGTACTGCGCCAGCGACGCCGGCGTGGCCGCGGTCTGCAGCACGCCGAAGAAGTTCTTAATCTGCTTCGAAAAGACTCCCACGGTCCCGACGCCGCCCTTCACGTTGTAGGTTTCCAGCGACAAGTCGTAGCCGTCCGACGTCCATGGCTTCAGCGCGGTGTTGACCACGCTGATCGTCCGCGCGACCGCAGAAGGATCGGAGATGCTCATCCCCGGGATGATCTCCGCGAGGTTCGGCCGGCCCATGGTGCGAGCAAACGCCGCGCGCAGCAGGATGTCCTCCGTCAGGGCCAAGCTTGAGTTCACGCTCGGAAAATACCCCGCGTAGTCGCTCGTGGTCCGGGAGCCGCGGTTCTTGTAGAGCAGAAGCTGCCGCGCCTGCGCGTCGGTGGTGATCGCGATCAGGCGCCCCTGCGCGTCGCGCACCAGCTTGCCGGCGGCGTCTTTCACGTACACGGCGCTGGGGTCGGTGAGCGGCCCCTTGCCTTCGTCCTCGGTTTTCTCATACCGCACTCCGCCCACCAGCCAGAGCCGGTTGTGGAAGAACTTCGCGTCCGCCCGCACATACCCGGCCGTAATGGTCTCCTGGAGGTTTTTCGAGAAGAGCACGTTTTGCGCGTACGACGTGCCGTCCTGCAGCACGAAGTAGGCGGGGTTCGAGCGGTAGAGATTGTAGAGCTTCCCCGTGCTGATCCACTGCATGGTGCGCCCCGGATAGAAGGGCATGGCCGTAGCCGAGTACTCGCGATCGACCAGGTCGTAGTTCTTCGCCAGCCGATCCGCCGCCGTGCCCGTCGGCCGGAAGGTCCAGCGCTTGAAGTCCCGGCGCAGGTCCCGCTCCTGGTGGTTGTAGGCGGCGCCGAGCTTCACCGTGAACAGCGACAACGGGCCCACCGCGCCAAACTCATGGGTCACGTCCGCTTTGAGCGCGTCCTTGGCGTCGGTCACGTTGTACCCACCATATGAGCTGTCCACGCTGTTGATCGTGTAGTTGCCCCCGTCGAAGAGATCCACCGGATTGCCGGTACGGTCGAACGCGCTCACCTCCATCGGCTGCGCGGAGCCGCGGTTGATGGCCTGCCCGCGCAGCACGAGGTTGGGGATGTTGATGTTCGCATCGCCGAAGTAGCCGCGCTCGACGTCGCGGTAACCGATGCGATCGCGACCGGCCGATCCGTTGAGCTCGGCACGCCAGTGGCCCCGCGCGTAGCGATAGTTGAAGTTGTACTGCCCGGTTTGCTGAAAGCGGTGCGCGGTTGGGAAACTCTGCGCGGCGCTGCCGACACCGGTCGCCGCCCCTTGCACGAACGTCTCTCCGCCCGTGGCCCCGGCCCCGTACAGCAGCCGCAGGCGGTTGTCGTTCAACTTGAAGGCGCCGTCGACGTACAGGACATTGGCCCGAAACGTACTGTGATCGCCGAGCCGCCACTCCGCCGTCATCGCGACGTCGGACGCCTGCGTGATGCGCTCGCCCGGCACGATGTCGGTCATCGAAAGCGCCAGGGTGGAGAGGTCGCGGTTGGAGAAGACCTCGCGGTAGCGGTTGAACCGCGAGGTGTGACCCGCCGCAAAGGAGAAGGCCAGCGACTTGTTCACCGGCAGTTCGTAATTGAGGTTGAAGCCGGGCTGGAACGGCCCGGTGGAGAGATCCGGGCGGCTGCCCTGCCGCTTGTGCAGCCCGGTGGTTTCGAAGCCGCGGCTGTTGAACGTCGCGTAGGCCTTGTACGAGAAGAGCGGGCTCTTCCGCTCGAAGCCGCTCTTGCTGATCACGTTCACCGCGCCGCCCTGCGCATTGGCCGGCAGATCCGGCGTCGGCACTTTTGTCACCTCGATGCGGCTGATGTTGTTGAGGCGATAGGCGTCGAGCTCCACGTTGCGGCCGGTGCCGCCCGAAGTGCCGTTGGCCACCTCGCCGCCGTCGATCGTCACCAGCGTGCCGCTGCTCGGCATGCCGCGCACCGAGATACCGCGCGCCACGGTCGAGGAGTACTCGATGCTGATCCCGGGCATGTACTTGAGGAGCTCCGCGGCGTTGCCATCGCCACTGTCGCCGAATTCGCCCACCGCGACGACGTTGCGTATATTCGCCGCATTCTTGCGCTCGTTCAGGGACAGCGATTGGGCGTTCAACCGGACCGCTTCGACGGAAAACGTATCGAGCATGACGGCGCGGTCCGTCTCCGCGGAGCGTCCCCGTTCGAGATCCAGTTCGAAATTACGGCTCACGCTTTTCCCGGCCTCGACGGTAACGGTGGCGGTTTGCGCACTGAGGCCGGCATAGGTGACGACGAGGCTGGCCACGCCGGCGGGAACCCGGGACAGCCGGTACTCGCCGCTGCTGTTCGTGAAGGTTTCGAGATCCGATCCGTTCAATGCGATGCGGGCATTGTTCACATAACTGCCGCTCGAGACATTGAAGACCCGACCCTGGATCTCGCCCGGCCTGGTGGTCTGGGCGCTCACCGACCCAAGGGAGAGCGCGAGAGCCGCGAAGCCGGAGGCGAACACCCGCCGGACGCGAACAAGGGAGTGGGATACGTTCATAAATGGGAGGAGGACTTCACCAGGAACCGCCGACGGAATTCGTGAGCGTCAGGGCGGATCGAGAGGGCCGCGGGCTCGGGAATTGAGGTGGGCATCGTTGGCGGTGGGAGGACGACGCGTGCGTCAGGCAGCATCAGAATTCACGTTCTTTATGCGGAAAAGAGTGTCGTGACGCAGCACACAGATGTATTTAGTTGTATACTATTGTACTGAAGTCAAGAGATTCCTCGTCGAGGATTAGTACTCATGCAGCCAGCCACTTTCCGCAGCCTGAAATCGACCAACCCCGGTGGCCGAGTATTTGTGGTTCTTCGCTGATTTCAGTGGGTAGCAGGCAAATCGAGGCGCCCGGCGGTGAAGTAAAGCATGGTGATGAGATTCTTGGTGGAGCGAAAGTCGCGGGCCTTCCGCTTGACCGCGGAGAAGACGCTGTTGAGCCCTTCGAGAAAGGCGTTGGTCGTGCCGTTTAGCCAGTGTGCCATGACGCCTTCGAGGTGTCGTTCGATCATCTTCGCGGTTTTCACCATGGCCGCGAACAACGCGGGCGCGGATTTGCCCGCGACCCAGCGCACCCAGCGGCACCAGGCGCGCAGTTTACGCCGGGCCAGCGTGGCGTCCGCGATCTCGTAGATCTTCTGCAGGATCAACCGCATCTGGTGCGCTTTGACGCTCGCCAGATTGCTTTTCAGCAGCCCGGCGTAGCGCTCCGCCTGCTTGGCCGTGTGGTTCTCAGGATTCTTCAGCAAGATCCAGCGCGTCTGCTTGAGCTGTTCACGGGCGGTGCCCTCCGCTTGCGCGCACTCGGCCCGGCGGGTTTCGTCCACTCCGAAGTTCGCGTGCATGATCACGTGAAACTTGTCGAACACGATGACGGCTTGCTCGCCGAGGTTTTCGCGCACCCCGGCGATATAGGCCGGGCTCATGTCGATCGAGACCTCCGTGATCGCTCGCGGATGGCCGTTGTGCGCTCCGAGCGCCTCGACAAAGGCGGTCCACGTGGCCGCGTCCTTGCCCGGTGTGGCGAAGAGGACGCGTTTACCGATCAGGTCGCAAAAGACGCTCACATAGTGATGCCCCTTGCGCACGCTCAGCTCGTCGCAGCCCACGCAGACGACCCCGCTCCAATCCACCTTCGGCCACGCCGCGGCGACGTGCGCGTGCAACAACCGCCACAACCGCGTATCCGTCTCGCCGACATGCCGAGCCACCGCCGCCACCGGCATCTGGCGCAAGAGCAGCAGCACCATCGCCTCAAAGCCCTGCGTGAAGTGCTTGGCCAGACCCTCCCACGGCGGGGTGACCCGGTAAATTTTACCGTCGGTGGTGCGCTGCCCGCGCGGCAAGTGGCAGCGGATTTCGCAGCGATGCTCGAAGACATCCAGGTGGCGCCAGACGAGCTCCTCGGCGACATGGTCGTAACAGGTCACTGCCTGCCCGGCCCCGACACTCTCGCCGGACCACAATCCCTCCGTCTCTTCGACCCACAGCCGCACCACACCATCCAGCTCGCCAACGCGCAGTGCCGTCCTTCGGTGCATACTCGCACCGCGTCACGCGCCACTGCTGTCCCAATCCCAAAAGTTCGTGGAATAATTGCTCAGGTGTCATCCCGCCACCCGACCGCGAGCCTCGCCCTTACCCACCGGAATCAGCGAAGAACCACAAA
>CAMBVX010000491.1 GCA_945871085.1 Opitutus sp. GAS368
CTGGAGATCGGCGGGCGAAAACTGTGGTTTGCAATTCCTGAAGCCGTGATCCTCCACAAACTCCGTTTCTACCGCGAGGGCGGCAGCGAAAAACACCTGCGCGACATTCGCGGCATGCTCGCCGTCTCCGGCGATGAAATCGACCGTCCGCTGCTGGCCCGCGCCGTGAGCGCACTCGGTCTGGACGACGCTTGGCGCACCGCGCAAGCGGAGTAACGGTCCACTCCCGACTGCATTTTGCTGTCGGCGCATCCACCGGCTTCACCCCGCCCACGCCACCGCGACCAACACCCCGCCGGCCATGGCGAACATCAACGCTGTAACGGCGAGGGAACGGATGGTTTGCGAGTGCATAGCGAAAGAGACGGCGGATAGCGGCTGCCCAACTTCATCGGCCCGCTCGGCGGACAATTGAGCCCAGAAACGGCAGTTTCACCACAAAGACACCGAGGCACAGAGGGGAGAAACGCGGGAAATCGCCAAAGGTTGAGACTCACCCAGGTGGTGAGTTTTCAGGCCACCCTCTATTTTGCTAAAATGGTTTTCTCTGTGTGCTCTGTGCCTCTGTGGTTCAATTTCAAATGCCGAGCTTAGCTTTAGCAAAAAACGCCACTCATGCCGTCGAGCTTGCGCTCCCCCATGCCCTTCGCCCCACACTACGCTATGGCGTTTCACCCTAACTCCTCCACCGCTGCCACGTTGACCGGCCTCACCGCCCTCACGCTCGGCTGCCTCCTCGCCAGTTGCGTCCACCCCGCCGCGACCCGCGACACCCTCTCGTCGTCCTCCCCCTCCGCCGAACGCGTCGGCCGCAGCGGTGCCAATCGAGCCGTCACCCCCGTGAATCAAGTCCTCACGCCCCTCGGTCGCACCGTCGAACTCCCCGGCCTCCGCCCCCAGGCTCTCGCGCTCTCCCCCGACGGCCGCATTCTCGTCACCTCCGGCAAAACCAGCGAAATCGTCGTAGTCGATCCCGCCACCGGCACCATCCGTCAACGCGTCGCTCTGCCGAATGAAAAACAAGGCGAACCCCGCCCCGCCGTCGTCTCCCCCAACATCCTCGAACCCGACCCCAAGGGCCAGGTCAGCTACACCGGCCTCGTATTCTCGCCGGACGGACGCCGCCTCGTCCTCAGCAACGTCAACGGCAGCCTCAAGGTCTTCGCGGTTGCGCCAGACGGCACCGTCACGCCGTCGCACAGTGTGCCGCTGCCCCTCGCGAACGCCCCGCGGCGCAAAGAGGAAATCCCCAGCGGCCTCGCCTTCTCTCCCGACGGCGCGCGGCTCTACGTCTGCGGCAATCTCTCCAACCAGCTCTTCGAACTCGATGCCGCCACCGGCAAAGTCCTCCGCACCTTCCCCGTCGGCGTCGCGCCCTACGATGTCGTCCTCGTCGGCGCCAAGGCGTACGTGAGCAACTGGGGCGGTCGTCGCCCCGGCCCCGGCGATCTCACCGGTCCCGCCGGACGCGGCACCGTCGCGCGCGTCGACGCCGAAAAACAAATCGCCAACGAGGGCTCGGTCACCGTCCTCCCACTCGCGCCCACCACCGCCGCCGCGCCCGCTCGCTCCACAGAGATTCTCACCGGTCTCCACGCCAGCGCGCTCGCCGTGTCACCAAACGGCCGTTACGTCGTCTGCGCCAACGCCGCCGCCGACAACCTGAGCGTCATCGACACGCGCATCGACACCGTCGTTGAAACCATCTGGGTAAAACCAAAACCCAGCGATCTCTTCGGCGCTTCGCCCAACGCCCTCGCCTTCGATCCGTCCGGCCGCCGACTCTACGTCGCCAACGGCACCCAAAACGCCATCGCTGTCGTGCGTTTCGATCCCGCCGATCGCGAATCCAAACTCGAAGGACTCTTCCCGGTCGGCTGGTTCCCGGGCGCCCTGGTCTTCGATACTCCGCGCCGCACGCTCGCCGTCGCGAATATCAAGGGCCTGCCCGAAACTAAGAAACGCCAGGCCGAGACCGGCGCGATGGGCTTCAACTCCAAACACTACGCCGGCTCGCTCTCCCTCGTACCCGTGCCCACCGCAGGCGATCTGCCGAAACTTTCCGAAACCGTCTGGCGGAATCTCCGCCGCGACGCCGTCGTTGCGGCCCGCCTCCCCGCCCGCCCCGGCCAACTCCCCCGCGCCATCCCCGAGCGCATCGGCGAGCCGAGTCGCCTCAAACACGTTGTCTATGTGATCAAAGAAAACCGCACCTACGATCAGGTCTTCGGCGACATCCCTGCCGGCAACGGCGACCCTTCGCTCTGCATTTTCGGCGAACGCACCACGCCCAACCAGCACAAGCTCGTCCGTGATTTTGTGCTGCTCGATAACACCTATTGCGCCGGCATCCTCAGCGCCGACGGTCACCAGTGGAGCACGACCGCCTTCTCGACCGACTACATGGAAAAGAGCTTCGCCGGCTTTCCCCGCAGTTATCCCGACGGCATGGGCGAAGACGACGACGACGCCCTCGCCTACTCGCCCGCCGGTTTCATCTGGGACAACGCGTTGAAACACAAAGTCAGCATCCGCAACTACGGCGAGTTCATGGCCCCGGCCGTCACGTGGCGCGACGGCCGCAAGGGCACGCCCGATTTCACCACCTGCTTTCGCACGTGGCAGGGCACGAGCGACGCCGCCGTGTTCAAGAGTTACCCGATGATCGAGACCATCCGCGCAATCTCTCCGCCCCACTACGTCGGCTGGGAGATGAACGTCCCCGACCAATACCGCGCGGACGTTTTTCTGCGCGAACTGCGCGACTTCGAAGCCAAGGGCGAATTTCCCGCCCTCACGATCATCTGCCTGCCCAACGACCACACGAGCGGCACAAAAAAAGGCGCGCCCACGCCCGCCGCCTGCATGGCCGACAACGACCTCGCCTTCGGCCGCATCGTCGAAGGGCTGAGCCATTCACGTTTCTGGAAAGAGATGGCGATCTTCGCGATCGAGGACGACCCGCAAGCCGGCTGGGACCACGTCAGTGGCTATCGCACCACCGCCTACGTCGTGAGCCCGTTTGCCAAACGAAAGAGCGTTGTCAGCACGCAATTCAACACGACAAGCATCATCCGCACGATCGAGCAGATCCTCGGCCTCCCGGTGATGAACCAGTTCGATGCGAGCGCGACCCCGATGGCCAACTGCTTCACCGAGACGCCCGACTTCACCCCGTTTACGGCGTTGGCCGCCAATGTCCCGCTCGATCAGATGAACCCGGACCCTGTCGCCATTGCCGACCCGATCTTGCGCAAGGACGCGATCGCCTCCGCCCGGATGAATTTCCGTGAGGTGGACAAAGCGCCCGAGGATCAGCTCAACCGCATCCTCTGGCGCGCGATGAAAGGCAGCCGCACCCCATATCCGGAATGGGCGGTCGCGCCGGACGACGACGAAAAATAGGCGAAGCTCGGTCGACCAACTCTGGACAATTTTGGACGTAAAGCCGGCGCTTGTCCGATTCTTTCGCATCCACAGGAGAATCGGCAACACGGTGTTTCAGCAGCGATGGTCCGTGGTAGCGCGGTGCTTTAGCCCGCGGACGGAATTTACCGTGGTGTCGGAACGTGGCCTAAAGCCCACGCGCTACCACTTGGGTGCCGTTGCGTGAAATTTTTGGGCTAGTCGCCGAGCCGTCCCGCCCCTCAACGTGAAAACCACGCGGGCCTACCGGCCAGCTCAAAAACGCCCGCTCGCTCGCGCATCCGTGGGCCGGAAAGCCCATGGCACCGCAAGCACTGACTTCACTTCCCGTTAGACCCGCCGCGGATCAAAGCTTGATTTGGAACATCACGCCGAACCAATTGACGCGATAGCTCTGCGGTCCGCCGTCGAGCAGCACTGCGGCCGGCAGCGCGGCGGCATTGGCGTTGGCGAGGACCACCGGCGCCGCATCGAGGTTGGTGTAGTGCCAGTCCCGAATCGTTTCCTTCTGGTAACGATAGATCAGGCGCGCGGAGAGGCGCTTGGTGAAGGGGTAGCGCAGGCTCGCATCAAGGTAGTTCACATCGGCCGCCAAATCGGGGAAACGCGTGCCGGCGAGGGCCGCGTTCGCCGCGCTGATCGCGCCGCCGACCGTGTAATCATAGGTGATACGCGTGCGGCCCGTGGAGTAGGAATAGTCCACGTTGAGGCTGGCCTGGCCAATTTCTTGGCGGACACCGAGCCCGAGGACGTGATTGCGGTCGATGCTGTCGGAAGACCACGCGTTCAGCAGCGGGAAGATCGGCCCCCCGGGAGCGGCGCCCAACGCGATCGCATTTGCGGGGGTGATCGTCCCGAGAGCGGTGACGCCGCCAATGACCACAGCTGCGTTGGCCGTGGAAATCGTGGCCATCCGATTCTTCCCAAGTTGGTAGGAATAAAAGCCGTAGATGGACTGCTGCGGTGACGGTTGGTAGCTCAGGTCGATATTTGCGGAGCGCGTGCCGCTCTGCGTGGCCCCGTAGGTGGAGTCCGGGAACTTCGCTTCTCTGGCTTGAAACGAGAGACCGGCGTCGAGGTTTTTCCGCAGCGTCGTATCAAGGCGCGCGTTGACGGTGTGTTGGTCGCGGTCCGCGAGATCGAGCGCGCGCATACCGGTGTTCGTGCGCACGGCCCAGCTGGCGACGTTGGCCCCCGCCGTCGTCGGGATCGGCACAATGGCAGAACTGAAGATGTCGTCATAGGTGGAGGCG
>CAMBVX010000492.1 GCA_945871085.1 Opitutus sp. GAS368
ACCGCGATTTCTCCGCGCTGCCACGTCGCGCCGCGATCGTCGCTGAAAATCGTCGCCACGACGGCCTTGCCGTGCGCGCCGCCTTCCGCCTTCGCCAGCCACACCGGCACGACCAGGCGACCGTTCCGAAGCTGGATGCCGTGGCAGGGACCGGTCGCGATCACGCGCCACGGCCATTCCGGGCGGAAGCGCTCGGCGGCGGCGGTGATGTCGACGGGAGGGCTCCACGTGAGGCCGTCGTCGGTGCTGCGCACGTAAAAGGTGCGCATATATTCCACGCAATAAATGAAATGCACGGAGCCGTCACGGTCGGCGATGGCCACGGGGTTGTTCACCGTCTGCTGGCCGGGGTCGCCGATTACCTTGCCGGCAGGTTGGTCGGCGTTGGCGGGATTGCGCGGGAGGCGCGGGCCGAGGTGCGCGACTTGGCGGGCCGGGCTGAACGAGCGTCCGCCGTCGGTGCTGCGCCGCTGGTGAAGTTCGATCTCGCCCCAGTCCAAGCCGGAGTATTTCCGCGCCTCGCAGAAGACGAGCACCGTGCCCTTCGCGGTGACGACGAGGCCCGGGATGCGATAGGAAATAAAATCGTCGGTGTTTTCCTCGAAGAGATACACCTTTTCGAGGAACGGTGCGGCAGGCAATGCGGGCGCAAGCAAGAGCGCGAGGAGGAAGCGGAGGCGGCTGGTCATCATTGCATCAGTTGAAATCGAATTCGAGGCGATCAAGCTGCGGGTAGCGGTCACCGTTGTCGGAGAAAAATACGGCGCGATATTGGAGGTGCCGGTTTGGGCGCAACTCCAAGTTGCATGAGTGCACGCCCCGCGGCGAACAGGACGCAGACGATGACACGATGCGGTTTCATCTTGGCAACACACTGCTCAGTTCCCGGCCATCGAGGAGCCAGGCGAGATTGAACACCGCAACCATCACGCCGTCGTAGCAGGTCTTTGGGCCGCCTTCAAAGTGCAGAAAGATCTTGCCCTCGCTCGGCGTGCCGGCGCGGCCGACACCGAGGTTCGAATACGCGCTCGGACCGGCGTAGACGAGGCGCCGGGCGGGCCAAGTCCTGCCGCCGTCAAAGCTGGCCCAGACGGTGATCTGCTCGCGGCCGTTGGAGGTGGAGCCACCGACTTTCCTCGGCATCACGCCGGCGTCGGTGTCGAGATTGCTGTAGAGCAAAATATCGGCGCCCGAGATGGGCAGGCGGATGAGACCGCCCATGCAGCCGTAAGACGTGCCGCGCGAGCCGTCCGGCAGGGTGTCGCTGCGCCACGGGGAAATCCAGAGTTCGCCGCCATCGTGACTCCAGCCGAAGTAGCGGTTGCCGACGCTCATGTGCTCGCGCGAGCTGTAGAGGATGCGGCCGTCGGCAAGTTCGGCGAGCGCAGCCTCGCCGGAGCCGAGCACGGGAAACGGCGCACTCACCTGCCAGGTGGCGCCACCGTCGTCGCTGAACATCGAGGTGTTGTAGTGGTAGGGGCGCCACTCGACGTCGTTGGAGGCGGTCGGGCCCATAATGCGCGTCGCAAGCAGCAGGCGGCCCTTCTTCGGGCCGAACTGGAGCGTGACGCCTGGCTGAAACGCGCCGACCGACTGGCGCACGGTGTCGGGCGAGCCATGGCCAAATTTGTTCGGGCGGACGGTGATCGCCGCGCGCGACCAGGTGCGGCCGTCGTCGCGGCTCTTCCACAGGTAGCCGCGGTCGGCGCGGACGTAGAGGATGTCGCCGTTGGTTTCGTTGACGACGACCTTGCCACCGGCATCGCGGCCGATTTCGCGCGGCGGGCTCCAGGTCGCACCGCCGTCGGCGCTTTCGCGAAGGACCTTGTCGTGAAACGCTAGCACGTGGCCGTTGCGCGCGGTCACGATATCGCGCCCGCCGCGGCCGTCGAAGAGCGTGTGGACCTGGAGCGACGGCGCGCCGAGAAAAGCGCGGGCGTTGGCCGCGATCGCCGCGCGATCGGCGGCGGCGGCGGCGAGCGTGGCGGTGGCGAAGAGGGCGAGACTGGCGAGACGCAGGTGCATCGTGGGGGAAATCGCAGTTAGAACCGAACCCCGGTTGCGACCTGCCATTCGCGGCCGGGGTCGAGGGTATAACGGTGGTTGGCGGCGACGTAGTAGATGTCGGTGTTGTCGAGAACGTTGGTCAACTTGGCGGACAAATCCCACGAGTAACGGCTGCCCTTGGCGCGATACTTGTAGCCGACAATCGCATCGATGCGCCACCACACGGGCAGCGGGCCCCAGTTGGGGGAGGCGCGCCCGGTCGAAGGCGTAATCGGACGTTCGCCCGTGTAGATCGTACCGAGGCTGGCGCTGAAGCCCTTGAGCGCACCCCGGGTGAAATTGTAGCGATTGAAGGCTGTGAAGCGATGCTTGGGCTGGAGCTCCATCGCGACGCCGGTTTGATCGTTGCGCGCGTCGGTGTTGGAGTAGCCAGCCATAACGAGCCATTGATCGGTCACGCGCCCATTGAGGCTGAACTCGACGCCGGTGCTGCGCTGCCCGCTCTCCTGGACAAAATACCCTTCGCGATCAGGCGCGGGGTCGGCGCGCACCACGTTGTCTTGCATGAGGTCGAACGCGGTGACGAGCCCCTGCACCCGACCTGCGAGCAAACTGAAGCGAAGGCCAATTTCCTTTTGTTTGCCCACTTCGTTATCGAGTTCCGTGCCGTCGGGGTTGGAACGGAACTCGGGGCTGAAGGAGTTATTGAGGTTTCCGTAGACGGAGAGGGTCTTCGCGGCGTTGAGATGCCAGACGGCACCGGCGCTGCTGGTGGTGGCCTCGTCGAGACTGTAAACGGTGGGGGCGGTCGGACGCCGGAGACCGCCGCCGGCGAACCAGTTGATGGTCTTACGGCGGAAATCGGTGCGGCGCACACCGGCCATCACGACGAAGCGCTCCTCGGCGAACGAGAACACGTCGTTGACGTAGTAATCCTGCGAGGCGGTGTAGGTCTGGGAATCGGCGGTGAGCGGCGCAGGTGGGCGCTGGGGGATGGCGGGCACGGGCGGCTCGGCGCCACGATCGAAGACGTTCATCGGGAGGAGCAGCAGTCGGTTGGTGAGGCCGCCGAGCGCGGGATTGGAGAGAAACTGGGCGTAGGTGAGATTGGGGTAGAAGGTGTTATTGCCGCTGATGGCGGAGGCATAAGTCGTGTTGCGGTCGTATTGCTGCTGCACGCCGAAGCCGGCGAGCAGGCGATGGGCGATCGGGCCCGTGCGGACGTTCCAGACAATTTCGTCGCGGGTGCGGTAGTTGTGCGTGGTGCGCGGGAGCTCGCGCCAGCCACGCCCGGTGAGCGCGGTATCGCGGAGGATCGAAAGGGTGCCGCCTCCGGAGTTCGTTTCCCGCTGGAGCTGCTCGCGGGTCTCGTATTGGGCCTGCGCGCGGAACTGAAGATCGCGGGTGAAGGCGTGGCGGAAATCGAGCGACGTCACCTGCCGCGTGTTGCGGCGAAAGTCCTCAGGCACGACCCAGTTGGTCTTCCGCGGCATGACACGAAACACGCCGTCGCCCGTGACGAGACCCTTCGGGTTCCCGAGATGGACGGGCGTCTCCCAGGAGGCCTGGGTGTCGCGCCAATTGTAGACATAACCAACGGTCACCTTGGTGTGCGGGGTGATGTTCCATGCGAACGTGGGCGCAATGCCCTTCTCGCGCCGGCGCTGGCCGAACCACGTCTCTCCACGGTTGAGGGTGCCGTTGACGCGGAAGAGCAGGCGGTCTCCGAGTAGCGGCATGGTGCCGGGGTTCCAGTCGATTTCGGTGCGGAGCGAGCGCGCATCGCTGAGGATGGAGCGCAGCGCCGTGGCGGCGGCGGGCCGGGGTTGCTTCGTGATGCGATTGAACGTAGCGCCGTAGCCGCCAGAACCATAGAGGATAGCGGCGGGGCCGCGCAGCACCTCGACGCGCTCGATGTTGGCGAGCGGCTGGGAGCCAAAGCCGCCGGTCTGCGCGAAGCCATCGAGGAAGTTGGTGCCGACGCTGGCGGAGCCGCGAGCCATGAAACCGTCGTTCTCGGTCCGCTTCATCGCCGACGCGTCGTAGGCGAGCACGTCCGAAGTGTCGGTGGCGAGAAGGTCCTCGATGAACTGCTGGTTGAACACAGTGACGTTCATCGGGATATTCTCGATGGGCGTGTTCATGCGCGTGGCCTCGGCGGCGTTGGCGGACTGGTAACCGATATCCTTGGACGTGGTGACCTCGAAGACGGAAAGCTGGACCGGGTCACCGGGCGCGGCCGGGCGTGACGGGGCGGGAGCGGTCTGGCCGTGGAGGGCGGCGAGGCCGAAAACGGCGACGACGCCGGCGAGAGTGAACGGATGGGGTTTCATGGGATTGGGATCTAGAAACGCGTGCTGAGATTGAGTTCGACCTCGCGGCCGGCGTCGGGCGTGTAGCGATCCTGGGTGATCACGAAGAACATACGGTTGTTATTCAGCGCGTTTTTCACCTTGAGTGCGACATCATGGCGGAATCGGCTGCCGCGGGTGGCGGGCAGCTTGCAACCGGCGATGACGTCGAACCGCCAGAACGCGGGCGCGATCCAAGTGGGCTCGTTGCGCGGGTTGGCGCCGCGGTCGCTGTCGCGCGGGCCCACGTAGATCGTGCCGAGGCTCGCGAAGGCACCCTTGAGCGCACCGGAGTCGAAGGTA
>CAMBVX010000493.1 GCA_945871085.1 Opitutus sp. GAS368
ATCAATGCGTCATAGCGCGCCAGCTGCGCTTCATCCTCCCCCACCAAGATGACCTGGACGCGATCCAAGATCGCCTGCTCTGACGGTGCCGGTTTGCGAAAACGTTTCTCATCCATCCCGTGGACGAAGGCACAACGCGGGAAATTTGTTCCGTCTTATTTTCCAACCATCTGCCTAAGACCTATCAACCCAACTAGAAAAATCCGCCGTGCGGCGGAGGCCGCGGGGAAAGGAAATCTCTCGCTGGCTTCGGCGGGGCCCGAGGCGATCTTCAACTACATGCTCGATGCCGGAGACAATAAGGATGTGGGCCACCGGCGTTGGGTGCTCTACCCGCAGACGCGCGAGATGGGCACGGGCGACGTGCCGGCGACGGGTTCGCTGAACAGTGCGAATGCCCTGTGGATCCTCGATGCGAACGCGGGCGGGCCGCGGCCGGCGACGCGGCAGCCGTATGTGGCGTGGCCGCCGGCGGGCTACGTGCCGTATCAGCTGGTGTTTCCGCGCTGGTCTTTTTCGGTCGCAGGCGCAGATTTTTCGCAGGCGTTTATCACGGTCCGGCGGGACGGTGCCGCGGTGGCGGTGGCGGTGGGGAGTGTCGTGGCGGGCTTCGGCGAAAATACGATTACGTGGACGATCGAGGGCAAGGATCCGGCGGCCCGCGTGACGCTGGCGCGGCCGGCGAGCGATGTGGCGTATGCGGTCGAGATCACCAACGTGCTGGTGGGTGGCGCGTCGCAATCCTACCGATACACGGTGACGGCCTTTGATCCGGACGTGGCGGCGGCGGGTGCTCCCACGGTCGCGATCCTCGGCGGGCCGACGGTGCCGATCGCAGGTCGCGCGGGGAGTTACGCGGTGGCGGCACCGGCATTTTTAGCCCGGTTCCAATGGCGCAGCCTGCAATTTTCCGTGACTGCGCCGCGCTTCGACGCGGAAGGGGGCGGGCTCGGAGGACTTTTGGCGAGTGTGAGCGGCTACGATCCGTTAACGACCGACGTGCGCGGGGCGGGGGCGGCGGGCTTCCGTCTCGTGACCCAGCCCCCGGTTCAGGAAAACCAAACCCTCACGCTGCCGGACACGTATTATGCGAGCGACCTGGGCGCCACGGTGTCGTTTTTGAGCCGGCTCGGTTTTGCCAAGACGACGCAGGCGGCGCGGGTGCAGGTGTCGCTCGACGATGGCTTGGTGTGGAGCGATCTCTTCACGCAGGCCGGGGACGACAGCGCGGGAGAGAGTACGTTTCGCTCGCGGACGGTGTCGCTGGCGGGCTACGAGCGGCGGCCGATCCGACTGCGGTTCAACCTGACGTTTACAAACGGCACGTCGCTGTTTAATCCGGCGGACAATCGGGTGGGTTGATATTTCGACGACATTGTGCTGGGCGGTGTGCGGAAGGTGACGGCGTCGGTGCCGGCCGATGTGAGCGGGACGAGTTTCACGTTCACGCCAGCGGACAGCGGCGAATTCAATCTGCAGGCGCGCGGCCTCATCGAGGCGTATCCGAGCGATTGGGGGCCGCTCTTTGCGGTCACGGCGATCGCCGGCCCGGCGGGCGGCGGGCCGATCACGCCGGACCCAGCCTCGCCGTTGCCACCGGTGGCGGGCACCGCCGCGCGGTTGATCAATCTATCGGTGCGCACCAGCGCAGGACGGGACGCAGCCGCGCTCGTGGTGGGCTTCAGCCTCTCGGGCGCGGCGGAGAAGCCCGTGCTCATCCGCGCCGTGGGGCCGACGCTCGGGGTGTTCGGCGTGCCGGGCACGCTGGGCGATCCGACGCTGAGCGTGAAGAATGCGACGGGCGCGACGGTGCTCGAAAACGACAACTGGGGCGGAACCGCCGCCCTCGCTTCAGCCGCCGCGCGGCTCGGAGCCTTCGCGCTCGATGCGGCGAGCCGCGATGCGGTGGTGCTGCCGACGCTGCGGGCCGGCAGCTACACGACGACCGTTTCGCCGGCCGGTGCCACCGCGCCGGGCGTGGCGCTGGTCGAACTCTACGATGCGGATACGGCGGCCGTGAGCCGGCTCGTGAACGTCTCCGCCCGCGCGCCGGTCGGCACGGGCAGTGAGGTGCTCGTGGTCGGGTTTGCGGTGGGCGGCACGGGCAATCGCAACGTCCTGATCCGCGCGATCGGACCGACGCTGGCGGCTTTCGGAGTGGCGGAGGCGCTGGCGGATCCGAAGCTCGAAGTGTTTCAAAACGGCGTGCTGCTACGCAGCAGCGATAATTGGAATCCCAACCTCGCGCCGCTTTTTGCGAGGGTCGGAGCGTTTGAGCTGACCGCGAACAGCGCCGACGCCGCGCTCGCCTTGGCACTCGCGCCGGGCACCTACACGGTGCAAGTCAGCGGAGTGGGCAATACGACGGGCGTGGCCCTCGTCGAAGTCTACGAATTGCCGTGAACCGACTGGCGACCCTCTGCTTTTCCGCTCTTTCCCTATTCCGATGCGACGCATAAACGCTGAAACTGGCCGTGCTCCGACTCCACTGACTGCCGCTCTTTGTCGGCTCGCCGCAGGCCTCGTGGCCGGCTGCACCGCCGAATCAGCGGGCGGAGCGGAGGGCACTCTCGCCCTGCCACGGGCTCCGGCGGCATCATTCGCGCCATCGTTTGCGAATCCGTATAACGAAAAGGATGCGGTGGGCAGCGCACCGGTGGACGTCGTCGAGCGCTCGGATCTGCGGCGCGGCGGCTACACCGATCCGGCCAAGGCGTTGCAAGCGGTGCTGCCGACGATGAACAGCCCGCACTTCGCGATCGACGACGGCACCGCGCACGTGGACTTCTTTACGGTGCACGGGCTCTCGCCGGACCACACGGTCGTGTTAGTGAACGGGCACCGGCGACACACGAGTGCGTTGCTCAATGTAAACAACACGGTCGGTCGTGGTGCGATGAGCCCGTCACTGCTGTCGATCCCGCTGGCGGCGCTCGATCAGGTGGAGGTGTGGCGGCAGGGCGCGGACACGCGGTTTGCGAGCGGGGCGATCGCGGGTGTGCTGAACTTGCGCCTGCGGGAAGACCACGCGCGCGAGACGAGCGTGTTTTTCGGCCGCACGGCCGCACAGGATGGCGAGGTGAAACAGGCCGCCGTGAGCGCGGGCGGGCGGCTCGGGCAGGACGGCGCCATCAACGCGACCGTGGCGTGGCGCGACGTGGGCCGCACCGATCGCGCGGAGGCGGACACGCGACAACAGTATTTCGGCGTCTTCACGGGCACGACGACGCCGGCTCCGTTGGCGGGCGGACTCGGGTCGGGCACGGGCGCGGCACCGGCCGGCACGACGAACGATCCGCGCGAAGCCGCGGCGAGCCGGCAGGTGCAGGAGTTCGGCGACGCGTCATCCCGCGAGCAGTCGATGGCGGTGAGCGGCCGTCTGCCGGTTTCGCCGGAGAGCGAGCTCTATGCCTTCGGCGACTTTATGTTGCGGCGCGCGCAGAGCGCGGCGTTTTTCCGTCGGCCGGGCGATTCGCGAGTGATGCGAGCGCTCTGGCCGGATGGGTTTCTGCCGTTCCTCGAAACCCGGATCACGGATTGGTCCTTCGGCGCGGGCTGGCGCGGGCGCAGCCACGGCTGGCGCTACGATGCGGCGCTCGTGGCGGGGGCGAACACGATTGCCTACGACGCGACGAACACGAACAACGCTACGCTCGGGGCGCGGAGCCCGCGGGCATTTTACGCGGGCAAACTCGGCAACGCGGAGGCGGCGGCGTCGTTGGATGTCGCCCGGCCGGTGAGCCTCGGGTTGACGAAGCCGGCCGAGATCGCGGCGGGCGTCCAGTATCGGCGGGAAAACTATTGGATCGGCGCGGGCACGGCCGATTCGTGGCGAGATGGCGGAGTGCTGATCAGCGACGGGCCGGACGCGGGCCGTAAGGCGCCGGACGGAGCGCAGGGTTTTCCGGGATTCCGGCCGGCGGATGAAGTCGATGTGACGCGGAAAACGGGCGCGGTGAATGTCGGGCTCTCGCAGGAAATCCTGGCGCGGCTGCGGCTGACGGTGTCGGCGCGTTACGAAAAGGCGGAATATCTCGGCGAGACGACGGACGGAAAAGCCGGGGCGCGGGTCGGGTTGTGGGAGGGTGCGGCGCTGCGCGGTTCGGTGGGCACGGCCTACCGGCAGCCGCATCTGGCGCAGCAGTGGTTTTCTTCGACGGCGACAAATTTTATCGGCGGCCTGCCGTTTGAAAACCGGACATTTCCGGTGGCTCATCCGGTGGCGCAGGCGCTGGGCGCGGAAGCGCTCAAGCCGGAACATGCGACGACGATGAGCGCAGGTGCGGCGTGGAACGTGTCACCGAAATTTGGAGTCGAAGTGGATTTTTTCCGGACGGATCTGCACGACCGACTGATCCTCAGCTCGAACTTCATCGGCAGCACCGTTGCGACATTCCTCCAGAGCAAAGGGGTGAGCGGGGCGACGGGCGGGCGGTTTTTCAGCAACGAGGCGCGGACGCGCACCGAGGGTTTCGATGCCGTCGTGCGGTCCAAGTGGGAGCTCGCTGCGGGTCAGACGCTGACGTGGCGGGCGGCCTACAGCCGGAGTGCTTCGCGACTCACCCGGGTCGGCCCGACGCCACCGGGTTTGGCCGTGCTCGGCGTGACGACTCCGCTATTCGATCTGTCCGAGGAGATTCG
>CAMBVX010000494.1 GCA_945871085.1 Opitutus sp. GAS368
CGCTGTGGATCGCGCTCGTGGAGATCCTCGATCACCGAGGGCGAGTCATTGTAGTAGGAGGCCCACGTGAGGATGATGTTGTTACCGGGAAACTGGTCGGCGAAATGCAGGTTGAGCGCGGGGCGTCGCCAGACGAGGCCGTCGTCGGATTCGGCGTAGCAGACCACGCAGTGGTTTTTTCCCTGCATGGAATTATCCACGAGCACGGCACCTGCCTGCACGCCGGGAAAATCCGTGCTGTAGAAAAACCGAAATTTCCCATCGACCGGCGAGTGAAGGACGCTGCCCCAGCAGATGCCGCCTTTCTCCCAGGGCATCGTTGCGGTCAGGAGAGGATTCTGCGCGGGCTTCTTTAGCGGCTCGCAGCGGTCGTAGCAATTTTTCCGCTCCGTGATGTTGCCCGGGCTGAAGAGGATTTCGCGCAGCACGCCGGCGGCGCGCGGGTGAGGAATCGTCGTGGCCCGAGCGACGGGTTCCGCCGCTCCCAGTCGCGTGCTCGCCCACGGCACGGCGGCGGCAAGGAGGGCGGAGTGGTGGAGGAAGGTGCGGCGGGTGGGGTTCATGATCGGTGGAGGGGTGAGTGAACACTTCAACGCGCCGCTCCCGGCCGTCGAGCCTTTGCGCGTGCAACGCTGCGTCGCAACCCGCAGCGTTTCCCGTCCTTCCCGCCATCAGCCATTATGCTTCACCCCGCCTCGCTGAGAATCTCTTTCCTCGTGCTCGTCACGCTTTCCGCGATGGCCCGAGCGGCTGTGGCGGCCGAGCCCGAGGCGTTGTTCGACTGGAGTGACACCGATAAATTCCGCGACGGCGTGGTGCATCCGAGCGGGGCGTTTAAGCCGTCCGATGTGGTGCGGGCGCGGGAAAACCTGACGCGCTACGCGTGGGCGAAGACCTACTTCGCCGGGCTGGAGCGCAGCGCGCGGGCGAATGTCGGCAAACTCACGCCCGAGTATTTGCGGGCGATGATTCCGGAAACCACTCCGGGTGATACCAAGTTCACGCCGTGTCCGGCGTGTCGCGACCTGGGTAAACCCGTGCATCCGCATGGTCAGTGGAGTTGGCGCGAGACCGCGCCGGACCAATTGACGTGCACCGTGTGCCGCACGGTTTTTCCGCACGAGAAATATCCGGAAAGTATCGCGCTCCACACGAAGTGGGGCTTGCCGCAGACGCTCACGTATTACGGTGGCGAACCGTTTGTGGTGTTCACCTACAAGACAGGGCGGCCGAGTTTTTCGGCCAATATTCGCGCGCACCAAGTCGGCCACATGGCAGGCATTGCGCGCACCATGGCGGAGGCGCACTTGCTGACGGGAAATCTCGCGGCGGCGCGCGGGGTCAAGGCGATCTTGCTGCGCTTCGCCGCGTGTTATCCGCGCTGGCTCGTGCACACGGCTTACGGCGAATACGCGGACATGGACCCGCGCGTCGCGTCGCAGTTCATCAACCAGCTCCCCGAGCCGGAGCTTTGCCCGCCGCCGAATATTCCCGATCGCCGACTGCACACGGGTTACTGGACCGCGGGGCGCGCGACGGGCGGTGGACAGGAGTCGGGGTTCATCCGACGGGTGACCGAGGCCTACGACTTCACCTGCACGGCGAAAGAAAACGATGGCACGCCGCTCTACACCGACGCTGAGCGACGCCTGATCGAGCGGGACCTTTTGCTCGAGGGCACCGTGCTCCTCGTGAGCGACAAGCAGATTAACAATAAGTCTGTCGGCAACCGCACGGCCGCCGCGCTCGTTGGTCTGTGTGTCGGCCATCCCGGGCTCGTGCGCTTCGGCTGGGACGGATTTCAGCGGACGATCGATGAGTGGTTTCTCCCTGATGGCACGACCTCGGAATCGCCCGCGTATGCCTTGATGACGTTGGGAAATATTTGGGATATGCCGCAGGCGTTGCGCGGCTATACAGAACCGGCGGCCTACCGCGCGCCCGGGGGGGAACGCCGCGTGGCGGTCGATCTTTATCGCGGCACGGCGTATGAGCGCGTGTGGGAAAACTGTTTCAAGGGTCTGCAAGGCGACCTCACGTTTCCGCCTTATGCCGACTCCTACCGCGACACGCGGCTGGGCAGTAATTTTGTCGAGCTGATGGTCGCCAATTACCCCGAGCGTCCGGAGTATCTCGCGCTGCTCAAGGAAACGTGTGGCGAGGACCTCGCGAAGGGCTATGCACCGCTGGCGCTCTACTATCGCGAGCCGGGCTTGGAGAAAAAAACGGTGCCGCGTATGGTGCTGCCGGACTGGTGTTCGCCCGAGCTCCGGATCGGCCACCTGCGCACGGGTGTCGACGGGCGCGAGAGTCTGCTGCTGCTGAGTGCGAGCCATTGGGCCAACCATCATCACTCCGACAGCCTCACTCTCTCCTATTGGAAAAATGGCCGCGAGCTGCTCTCCGACCTCGGTTACCTCTGGGATCATCCGCGCAAATATCAGGCGGCGCGCACGGTCGCGCACAACACGGTCGTCATCGATGAAAAAGATCAGCGGACCAAGGAGCGCGGTGGCGACGTCGCGTTTTTTCGCACATCAGAGCACGTCAAGGTGATGGAGGCGTCGTCGCAGGCCTACGCCCACACGAGTGTTTACCGGCGGACGTCGGCGATTATCGATCACGGTGCGGGCCGGAGTTATGTCGTCGATTTCTTCCGTGTGCAGGGCGGGCAAAAGCAGGACTTCGTTTATCATGCATCAGCGGTGGCGGCGGAGATTCTAGATCGCACGACAGCGCAGGTACCGGTGGAAAACGGCGCGCCGGCGACGAAACTCTACGACTTCGAACGCGTGCGCGCGCTGGAGGGTGGCGACGTCTGGCGCACGATGTGGCAGGCTGGCCCGGCCCTGACCTGTGTCGCTTGGAACGTGAGTCAACCCGGTGAGCGCGCATGGTTGGCGGACGGCTGGGGCCAGCGCGATTGGAAGAACTCCGACATTGGCACGACGTTGCCCTACATTGTGCGCCGCACGGAGGGCACGGGGCTGAAGATTTTTGCATCCGTGTTTGAAGGCTACGCGGGCGGGACGTCGTTTGTGCGCAGCGTCCTGCAGCGTTCGCCGGGGGTGCTCGTGATCGAGACGGCGCTGGGCACCGATCTCGTGATGTCGGATCCGGCGGGCGGCGCGCTGTCGCTCCCGGGCGAGGTCGGTGGCCGCACCGTGCGGGGGCGCTTCGCGGTGGCTTCCGTGCAGGCGGGGAAGATTGCGTGGACGTTTACGGAGCCCGTGGGGAATTAACGGAGCGGCGGTTTCCAACCGCCGGATTCCATGGGCGCTTGGAAAGCGCCCCTCCGTTCGGGCCCAACTGGGCTCATTTGTTTTGCCGCGGCGGGGACATCGTTCTTTGGTGGCGGCGTGAACCCCTCGCTTGCTCGCTCCCTCGTATTCTTGGCCCTGGTCGCTTTTCGGACGTTTTTGTTGGCCGCGGAAACACCCCGGCCTGACGCCGATGGCTTCGTGCCGATGTTCAACGGCCGCGATCTGACCGGTTGGACGAACATCAACTGCGCGCCGGAGACGTGGAGCGTGCGCGATGGAAAAATCTACTGCACCGGCAAACCGGTGGGCGGTCTGCGCACGGTGAAACAATATGAAAACTTCATCGTCGAGCTGGAGTGGCGCCACCTCCAGCGCAGTGGTAATTCCGGTTTCTTCGCATGGGGCTCGGCGATCAATGCGCCGGGTGTGCCATTTTTACGCGGTATCGAGGTGCAGATCCTCGATCAGGGTTACGCGGAGGATTTTGAGAAGAAGAACGGTAAGAAGTCCGAGTCGTTCACGACTCACGGCGATGTGTTTGCGATCCATGGGGCGACGATGGCCTACGTGGGGAAGACGAACGGGAAGCGCAGTTTTCCAACCGAAGATCGCAGCAAGCCCTCGCCCGAGTGGAACCACTACCGCATCGTCGCGAACAACGGATCGCTCCGCCTGCATGTGAACGGGAAAGAAATCAGCGGCGGCGACAACGCCAACTATCGCAAGGGGTACCTCGCGCTCGAGTCGGAGGGTGCACCGGTGGAGTTTCGCAATCTGCGGATCAAAGAACTTCCGTCCACGGGGGCGAATGCCAGCAACACGGCGCCGCTCGATCCGGGCTGGCGCGCGATATTTAATTCGGTCGATCTCCGCGGGTGGCGCACGAACGCAGCGACGGCCGCACGCTGGTCGGTCGTGGGTGAGAAGCTCGTGTTGAAAGCGGAACCAGCGGATCAGGGGGGACGTGGGGCCGCGCTCGTCACGGAGGCCGAGTTTGGTGACGCGGAATTTATCGTCGATTTTCAGCTCCCGAAAGCCGCGGTCGGCGCGAAGGGGGCAGACGCGGCGCTCACGTTTCGCGGCGCGACGATCGATCTCGCTGGAGCCGAGGGCGGAAAATTCAGCCGTTTTACGATCACGGTGCGCGCTGGAAAAATCCGCGTGCAGCGCGATGCGCAGCCTGCCACGGAGCGTGCGCTCGCTGCCGGTGCGCCGGCGCGTGGTTCCCTCGGCCTCGTTGCCACGGGAGCCGGCGGGACGTTTATGAATCTGCACGCGCGCGGGCTGTAATGGCGGGGTGGTTACGCGCGGAGTGCCGCGCCGGTGTGGGTCGCCGCGGACGCATGCCCACCTC
>CAMBVX010000495.1 GCA_945871085.1 Opitutus sp. GAS368
AGTTTTCACTGTGCGAAATGGAAGCGTGCGGCGAACCCGGGGCGGGTCGAGCTCGGATGCGGAATTTTCGGGAGAAAGAGGTCCGCATGAACGGGTGGCCCGATCTCGGAAATTAGGTGAGGAAGATTCTATGGGCAGGAAAATTTCCCGAAGAACACCGGGCTCACTTTGGGTTGGCTGGTTCGATCTGTTTCACCACGGAGGCACAGAGACACCGAGTCAGAAGGGCTCTGAATCGAGTCCAGCGTCGCGGGCGAACAAGACGACGGCGTGCGGACCGAAGGGGGCGCGCGGGTTGAAAGCGAAGTCGGCGTAGAGGCGGAGAAACGGTTGGGCGCCGCAGCCGGCGACGGCACATTCGGGTTTTCCTTTGGGACACTGGCCGAAGTGGCAGAGGTTGCCACGATAGCGGTCGGTGCCCGGCTCCATGATGAACACGTCGACCTGATGGTGCGGGATGCCGGGAAGATTTTCGGTGTGGGCGATGGCTTGCCACAGGTTCGTCGTGTCAGAGACGACGCGCTTGAGTTCGCGCAGGCGGGTGAGGTCGCTGACCCAGATGGCGAGGTCGACATCTTTGCACTCGTGCCAGATTTCCACGCGGGCGCGACGCAGGCGGCCGTGGCGGGAGACTTCTTTTACGAGCGGAGCGGCGACCGATCCGAAGAGAACGATGCGTTGAATGAAATCGAGTTTCGCGGCGGCGGCGGCGAAGAGGTCGGCGAAACGCCGGAAGCCGTCGCGGCGGCGGAGCATGCGGGTGTTGTCATCGTCGATTTCCGATGAGGAGACGGGCGTGTCGTGCTCGAGGCGGTCGAGTGCAATTTGGAAGGAGTATTCGTCGAGCTCGCCGTCCGCCAAGCGGGCGAAGAGGGTGTCGCGGGCGGCGTCGATTTCGTCGACGACGTGGGGAGGAGGTTCCGGTGCGGGAGGCGGGAGCGGCGTGGGTGCGGTAACGGGTGGGCCCGGGGGCGTGAGCGAGGGAGACGGAACGGTGGCGCTGCGCCGCTGGCCGAATTTCTCTTCGTGGAGGTCGCGCACCCATTCTTCGACCGGGGCTTTCCACGGCTCGCTGCGGTTGGGAATATTTTTGACCAGCGAATGGGGGGCGAGGCCGAGCTCTTTGGCCATGGCGAGCGCGGTGTCGGAGAGACCGCAGCGGCGTTGAGCTTCGGTCCATTCTTTGGCGCGGGCGGCTTTCATGGGAGAGACCAGGCTTTGATTTGGCGGCTGGTGAATTCGATGCCGCCGATGTGCAGGGCGAGGGTCTCGCGGCGATCGAGGGGGAGATCGGGGGCGCGGGCGAGTTCGAGGTGGCCGTGGAGATACGAGAAGTGGTGGCCGGACAGGTCGACGCGGACGAGCTGGCCGACGGGGATTTGCCAGAGCGCGGTGATGTCGGCGTAGAGGTTGGAGCGCGGGTCCGGGAGGTGCAGCTCGGGATCGGGGCCGTCGGCGAAGAGGAAATCTTGTTGGGATTCCATGTCAGGGGGGCGGCAATACGAGTTGGAATCGGCGGGTGCTGCGGAACCGGAAGGTGCGGAAGCCGCGCTCATCGAGGGTTACGATGTGGTCGCAGCCGGTTTCGTCGGCGAGGAGGACGAGAGTGGCGTCGGCGAAGTCCATCGGGGTGTCGGCGTATTTTTTCATCAGTCGCGTGGCGGCGTGGAGTTGGAGCGGAGCGAAGCAATCGCGGATGTCGACTTGGGCGTCGTCGAGAAATCCGACCAGTGTTTCCGCTCCTCCCGGTAGCCCGGATAGAAAGTGCATCGCTTCGGTGACCACGGCACCGGTGGTGAGAAGGGAGCCGGAAAACGCCATCAGCGCCGCGACACTGCGGGCGTGGTCTGGGTCGCGGCGGTTGAGGGCAGCGACGAGCGGACCGGTGTCCAGCAGCCACGGGGTCATGGGCGGACGTTGGCCTTGCGCAGATGGGCGCGCCACGGATCGTGGTCCAAGGCGGCGGGGGCGAAATCGAGACTGCCGAGATGTTTGCCGGCCCGCTCGCCGAGCGTGCCTTTGGCTCGCAACTGGACGTCGATGAGTTCGCGCACGACATCGGATTCGGTTTTGCCCTCGGAGGTGGCGCGGGCACGCAGGGCTTTGCGCTGGGCCGTGCCGAGACGGATGGTGAGCGTTTCAGTCATGCGGGAAAACTGGCGGGTGTAAGACAGCGTGCAAGACGTTTTGTGTCGCGGGCGAATCGTGGCCGGAATCATACCGCCACGCACGAGGCGCGCTACAGGGCGGGTGCGGCTCATGCTCGATGACAGGGAGCCGCGTCGATCCTCGCTGACCTCGTTTGGGCCAGGGGAACTCGCCGAGCCTCTCCGTTGCGAGAGGGCCGTGGATGCTCAGTTGCCGGTTCCCGGCGGGGCGTCGTCCGTTGGCAGGGCGTCGTGGAGAGAGCACAGCGCCACACCGATTATGCGCGGGATTTCGCCGACCGGGATTTTCTTGGAACCGGTGAACAGCTCAAAGTCACGCGAGACTCCTTCGATGACGTCGAAGTAGGGCTGCAAGGCGGGATTGTCGGATGTGGGGCGCCACGCGGCGGGCTGCGTGCGCACGACGCGCATGAAGCCCCGGCACCAGGCCGTGGCTCGGTCGCGCAATTCATCGTCGTCCCGCCAGGGTTGATCCGCGAAGTGGGGGATGGTTTCAGCCTTCTTACTTTGGCCAGCCACGATGATGCGATCGACCGTTTCGTTCCAATAGACGCAGAGAAGCTCGCCCAACTGATCCCGCTGACGTTCGCCCCACCCGGTCGGCGGATGACCGCCCCAGAAGAGGTCGATCAGGGTTTCGATCTCAACCTCGTTCGGACAGACCGCGCCCGCGGCACACATCCCGCCGACCACGTGAAAATCGGATGCTCGGCCCCACTTCGCGAGGAACGTGCGCAGGCGTTCGTCCAATGATTCGTCGGATACGTCGGGTTCGTCGGAGTCGTCAAAATCCTCCCCTAGACCACCCAGGTCGCCGGGTATCGCGGGCACCACATAATGAAAGCCCTCCTTGCCGAGCTTCGCGGTGAGCGTGCGGATGACGCGGTCGATGCGCTCCTGGTCGTCGTTCGGGCCGGCCACATAGAGGGGCTTGCCGTTTTGGCCAAAGGTGAACGTTTCCGGGCAGTCGCGCGCGTCGACGCTGCCGAAGATGCGGCGGGTTTTCTTGTAGTCGCGGTGGGGGGAGAAGCCGAGCGACTCCGCGTAGGCCACGGCGCCCTCGACCAGTTTGCGCATGCAGGCGGGATGGACCGCGACGCGGGTGCTGCGGGGACAGATTTGGTCCAACGTCGACGGCCAATCGATCGCCGATCGCTCGACGATGAAGGCATCCTTCACGCCGAGGCACAGGAGATCGACCAAGAACACGCCCGCTTCGACGCTGCCGTGATCTTGCGTGCGGGTAACGATGATGGTGGCTATGCCGTTGGCTTGCCACCCTTCGCTGGTGAATGATTCGAATCGTGGCATGGGTGAAGTTTTCGGCGAGGCGCGATCCTGGAAAAACCTTGGGCTTGAAGCCAAATCTCCGGTCGTGATTGCGAGCGGAGAAAGCAGGGTTTCGCGCCGCGCGAAGAGTCTACTCGGCGACTTTGAGGTCAGCGAGTTTCCACTTGGGTTTGCGGGTCTCGGTGGCGATTTCGTTGAAGGCGGCGATTTCGGCTTCGCTAAAGAGGAGGCCGCCGTTTTTGGCGCTGCGGGCGGCGGCTTCGGCTTCGATTTGGCCGGGGAGCATACAGGCTTCGTTGCCGTGGCCGAGGACGTCGGCGATGACGGCTTTCACGTTTTCCTGCTGAGTGCGGCCTTTGGCGAAGGCGCCGGCGTTCATCGCGTCCGGGTGCCACACTTGGAAGAAGAAGGCGCAGGTGCCTTTGTCGTCGCCGACTTGGTCCCAACGGTTGCGCAGGGTGGGGAGGGAGCCACCGATAAAGCCGCCGATGATTTCGTTGATGAGCGCGAGGCCGTAGCCTTTGTGGGCGCCGAAGGGGATCAGAAATTTTGCCTGCGCGGGGTCGGTGGTGGGCTGGCCGTTGACGTCGACGGCGGCGTTGGGTGGGAGTTGTTTGCCTTCGCGGAGGAGCTGTTGGACGCGGCCCATGGCGACGACGGACGTGGCCCAATCGATCACGATGGGGTAGCCGATGGCCTCGGTGGTGGGGAAGCCCCACGAGTGGGGATTGGTGCCGAGGGTGGGAAACTTGCCGCCGAAGGGGACGACCTCCGCGAGGGCGGCGGTGCAATTGGTGTAGGCGATGTAGCCGCGTTTGGCGGCGTCCATGACGTAGCCGCCACCCCAGAGGTAGTGGAAGGCATTATCGACGGAGACCATGCCGACGCCGTATTTGTCGGCGAGCTTGATGGCTTCCTCGATGGCGGCGTAGCCGGTGGCCTGGCCGAGTTTTTTGTTGGCGTTCCAGACGGCGGCGCCGCGGAAACGGGTTTTTACTTTTTCGATTTTCGCTTTCGGCACGCAGCCGTGGGAGCCGGAGCCGAAGACGTGGTCGAGGTGGAGGGCTTTGAGCGCGTTGTGGGTGCGGATGCCGTGACGGGAGGCGTCGGCGCAAAAGCGCGCGCCGGCTTCGGCTTCGGCTTTCGAGTAACC
>CAMBVX010000496.1 GCA_945871085.1 Opitutus sp. GAS368
GGTGGCGGGTGTAGCAACCATGTCGGTGGACTTGGTTGCGGTGGCGCAGCCGCCAAGGAGAAAGCTAGCGGTGACGAGACAGCAAGCGAGGGATTGGCGGATGAAGTTCATTAGGTGATGAATTTCCCTATTTCTTGAAGAGATCGGTCAGCACTTCCTCAACCATCTCAGGTGGAGATTTTCGCGCGAGCGAGGTTCGTAGAGAATGGCCGGTGGCCATTGCGATGTCGGTCTTGGGCTGGCGGACCTGCACGTTGAGCTCGATCATATACATGGTAATATCCCACATCCATTTGTCCTGATACGTGACGATGGCCTCGGCGTCGTCGGGAACGGCGGTCTTTTCGCCGGCGGTCGCTTTGTAGCCCATGACATTCAGTCGGTCGGAGATTAGTTTCTCTATGCCGCGCTTATCGGCGTCGAGGCGGACCACGTGAAATTTTTTAAGCGTCTTTAGATTCGTTCCGGGAGAGACGGTGGAGTTGAGTTTCGTAATACAGCCGGACGTGAGTCCGACGACAATCGCGAGCAAGAACGAGACGAGGTATTTTTTCATTTTCTGCGCTGGTTGATTTTACGAGACGCTACGCAAGACGTGGCAGACGTTGCTGCCGCCGAAGCCGCTGCTGTTGTTGAGGACGAGGCGTGGGGCTTCGTCAAGGGAGGTGCGGGGGAGATCGAGGCCGGCGCAGATCGGATCGGGCTCTTCCAAGTGCGCGGCACCGGGGATGAATTTTTCCGCAATCGCGAGGGCGGAGAAGGCGGCTTCCATCGCGCCGGCGAGCGAGAGGCCGTGGCCGGTGAGGGCTTTGGTGCTGCTCACGCGGGGCGTGGCTCCGCCGGCGGTGAAGGTCGCCTGCAGCGCGATTGCTTCGGAGCGGTCACCGGCGGTGGTCGAGGTGGCGTGGGCGTTGACGTAGTCGATGTCGGCCGGGTTGACGTGGCCGTCGGCGAGGGCACGCCGCATGCCTTCGCGTAAGCCGGCCCCCTCGGGATGAGAAATCGCGACACTGTGGCCGTCGCCCGCCTGCCCCCAGCCGATGAGTTCGGCATAGATGCGCGCGCCGCGGCGGCGGGCGAGCGCGGCGTCTTCGATGATGAGGGCGACGGCGCCACCGGTGCCGACAAAACCGTCGCGGCGGCCGTCGAAGGGGCGCGAAGCGGTGGCGGGATCGGGATTTGTCGAGAGCGCGCGGAGGCTGGCGAAGGGGAGGATGCTCTCGGCATTCATATCCTCGGCACCGACGACGAGCATGCGCGACTGACGGCCGAGGCGGATCTCGTCCATCGCGTAGCCGAGGGCGTGGCTGGAGGAGGCGCAGGCGGAGACAAAGCCGCAGACGGCACCGGCGATTTTATAGTGGGCGGCGAGGTTGAAATTGAGTGTGCCGGCGATGGAGGAGACGATGCCCATGGGGTCGCCCCGCATCCCTCGCGTCGCGTGCATCTGGTTGATGTGATTCGTCAGGAGCAGGGGGGAGCCGGCGGAGGCGCAGAAGAGGCCGGTGGAGCCGGCGGTGAGGTCGGCGCGGGCGAGGCCCGCGTCGGCGAGGGCCTGTTCGAGCGCGCAGAGGGCATAGAGACCGTGCGGGGCGAGGCTGCGCAAGGTTTCGCGTTCGATCGCGTAGCCGACAGGCCAACGCCAGTCGCGGGAGTTGAGCGAGGGGAATGCAAAGTCCTTGATGGTGCCGGCGACCTTGATCGGCACCTGAGGGTTGCCGAGAAAATCAAAGGGCGCGAAGCCGTGGCGCAATTCGCGGAGACTGCGTAGGACGGTGGCGCGGTCGTTCCCAATACTGGTGATGAAGCCGAGGCCGGTGATGACGGGCAGGAGCGCCATGAGCGGGGCGTCAAGCGCTGGGCCGATCGCGGACCTTGCGCTGGATAAAACCCCGAAGGTCGTCCAGGGTGCGCACGCGGATGAGTTCTTCGTTGGCGATGGTGATTTCGAAGAGCTCCTCGGTGAAGAATACGATCTCGGTGATGGCGAGGGAGTCGAAGCCCAGTGTGTCCATCAGGAGGGTCGAGCCGGGAACGTCGGCGAGCGGCTGGGTAGGTTTGCGCGGGGCGTAATTTTCGAGGATAGCGAAAATGAGCGGATCAAGCGCCGTGACGTCACCAAGCGCGCGAAATTTGCGAAAAGCGGCTTGCGCAGTTTCTGGGAGATGTCGGATGCGATCTTCAGGATTGGCGGGCGGAGCGGGATTCGCGGACGACAGTGAAGGAGAAGGTTCCATATAACAGGTGATCCGAGGAGACGTAAGGATCAGGGTTTGACCGCGAGATATTCGCTGAAAAGTCCCAAGAGCGGGATGCGTTTTACGTCGACCAAACCGGCGGCGCGTAGGGCGGCGAGCACGTCGGCGGGTGGCACGCACGTATCCATCGTCTCCCAGTAGTAATGCATCATGTCACGCGCGGCGCGACTGCGGGTGAAGAGCTGAGTGAGGGCCGGGTAGACGCGACCGAAGTAGAGGCGAAATAAAAACTCCCCGATGCGGCCGGAGGGCTTGGTGACCTCCATGATGAGAAGTTTTCCGCCGGGTTTGAGGACGCGGTGATACTCGCGAAAGGCGTCCTCGAGGCTGGTGACGTGGCGGAGGGCGTAGCCCATGGTCAGAAAATCGAAGGAGTTGTCGGCGAACGGCATTTGCTCGGCGCGGCCGAGTACGAACGTGGCGGCGAGTTTGGTTTTCGCGACCGCGAGCATGCCTTCGCTGGGATCGAGGCAGGTGATGTTAGCAGCGGAACCGAGGATTTTTGCGGCCTCGGCAGCGACGAGGCCGGTGCCGCAGGCGACGTCGAGGACACTGTGGCCGGGGCGTAGGCCGTGCCGCTTTTGGGTCCAGCGTCGATAGCCCGCACCGCTCCGGAGAAACCCCCAGTCGACGATGCCGTCGTAATGGGCGGCCCCACGATTGAATAATCCATTTACAAACTCCGGCTTGCTCTTGGTGTCGGCGTAGTGGGCCGTGAGGGACGGGTGCGGTAGCATCTGAAAGATTAGTCAGCGAAAAGACCTTGGACGCCAGACGAATTCCTCAGCGTTTTCTGTCCTTCGCTCGGTGGGTGCCGGAGGGAAATACAGCGGAGCAAATTTCCGCAGGAATTTTTCGCCACCGGCGACGAGTCGATTGACGATCACGACCGGAAAGCCCGAACATACGGGCGCATGAACGAAGCGTCTTCCTCCGAGGTTCGTCGATTTGGCTCCAATGCTGAAGTGGTGTCTGAAAACACCGCCACGCGATCCCGCTGGGTGCCCGAGACCAAGTTTGGACAGTGGTTCATCGGCACTCGGATATGGGAGCGCTACGTGGTCGAAGAGTCGATGCGGACATTCGTGCGGTTGCTCGGCGGGCGCGGGCGGAAGCGGGGGCGCGGGCTGGATGCGGGGTGCGGTCCCGGCGTATCGCTGCCGCTGCTGGAGCGGTATTTCGCGCCGGCGATGATCATCGGGCTGGATATTGATCCGGGCGAAATTGAGCGAGCTCGGGCGCATGTGCGGCGCTGCGCCTGTCCCGTCGAGTTCGTGCGGGGGGATGTCGCGCAGCTTGTTTTCGCCGACAGCTCCTTCGATCTGATTCTTTGCCATCAAACCTTACATCATGTGGTGGACCAGGCGGCGGTGTTGCGGGAATTCCGCCGTGTGTTGGCCCCGGGTGGTGTGCTGCTGATCGCGGAGTCGTGCCGCGAATTCATTCTATCCACCCCGGTGCGAGTGCTGTTTCGGCATCCCAACGAAGTGCAAAAAACCGCCGGAGAATATCAACGGCTCCTGCGCGACGCGGGGTTTTCGTTCACGTCGGCGGACGTGGAAACGTCGCGACCGTTCTGGTCTCTCGCTGACTGGGGGCTGAGGGAGCGCCTCGGGTGGCGGGCGCAGCGCGAGGCTGAACCGACACAGGTGACGGTGGTGGCATTCAAGCCGGCGGTTTAACGCGACGGACCTGGCGGCGACGGCGCCCCACCTGACGCGGACTGAGTGGTGAGTTTCCTGCGCAGAAAATACAGTCCGGTGCCGGCGAGCGTCAGCAATCCGGCGGCGAAAAATGCGAGGCCTCCCTTGCCGCGCATCATGGCGTCGCCCAACAGAATTGCGCCGGTGAGATAGCCCGCCGGCACGGCAGTGGAGACGATCACATAGGCGCCAAATCGCACGCGCACGACGCCGAGTGCGTAGCTCTGTAGCCAAAACGGCGGCCCCGGGGTGACGCGCACGAGCAAGGTGAGCAACCACGGGTTATGGCGTTGCGGATCGGGCAACTGATAGCCGAGGCGCGCGATCAGCCGTTGCACCGGCGGGCGAAACAGGCGCGAGGCGAGCACGTAACTGAGAGCGACATTTAGGCCGACGGCCAGAATCGCGCAGGCGATCACTCCACCGACACCGAGTGCAGGTGAAAACGCGGGCCCGGCGGTGACAGCGAAAGGCAGCAAGGGAAACCCCACCGACGGAAGAATGGCCATAGCAGCAAAAAAGACGGGAGCCCCCATAACCCTGAGCTGAGAAAGGACCTGAGCGGTCCATTCTCGCAGACCCCAGGCCCGCCCAGTCAAAACCAACAGAAGCACGACGATGAGGCCGAGAACGATGAGGGCACCC
>CAMBVX010000497.1 GCA_945871085.1 Opitutus sp. GAS368
TTTCCAGTCCGCCCGCTCGTCGTTGATCAACCGGATCGGCAGCTTGATCATTTCCTCCTGCTGGAGCGCCGTGCCGGTCACATTCACGACCACGTTACTCACCCGCTCCTTGCCACCGTTGGGCGTGGCCGAGAGTTCGAGGATGAAGCTCGGATTGAAACCCGTGAGAAAATCGAACGATGCCTTGCCGTAGGCTTTATGGCCTTCGTCCATCACCACCAGCGGACGCAGCAGGCGGAAGACATTGTTGAGGCTCTGCCGCACGATCACTTGGTCACCGCGGAAGTCGTCTTCATCCATCGTCACGCGGTCGAGGTTGGGCACCGTTTCCAACAACGCCTTGTTCTTCGGCCCGTCGTCCACCTCCGGGAAAAAGCTCGGGTAGCGCCCGCTGTCTTGGAAGAGCTTTCGCTTGTCCTTGGAGTCTTCCCGGATCGCACCCGCTTGCAGCATGATGAGCATGACGCACAGGTGCGTCTCGGTGTCTTCGCGGGTGAAGGCATCGTCCTTTCGCAGCAGCTTGATCTTGCCGCCGCTCGCGCGTTCGAGGCGCTGCCGGTAGCCGCTCTCGCGATTGGCGAAGGCCTTCCACGTCTGGCGGAAAATGGCGTCCGTCGGGATCACCCATAGCACGAGCCCCGTTTGTTGCTTGGTGTAGAGAGTGAGCAGCGTTTCGAGCGCCGCGCAGCCGAGGAGCGTCTTGCCGCCGCCCGTCGGCACTTTCACGCAGAGATTGGGAATCGGCCGCCCCAGCCCGTCGGCACGCGCGATGTAGCCCGGCGTCACGAGCGTGTCGTCGTCCTGCCGCACCGCCGGCAGCTTGCCGTCCTCGGCCAACGCGTTCCAGGCCGCCAGACACCAATCCGGCCCGGCGACGGTTTTGCCTTTGCTGCGCTGAAACGCGATGAACTCCTCCGCTTCCGTGCGCTCGGCGGCGAACCGCGTGAGCACCCGCTCCAGCTTGTCCAGCACCGCCTGCTGATAGTCCTTCAGCTTCATGCGCGCGGCGCCGATTCACCGAGGATGCGGTGGATCGCATAGGGCAACTGGCAGAACTCCACGCCACGCCCCGTGAGATCCTTTTGGCTCAGATATTTTGCCGCCGCGAAGACGAGTGAACGCTGGCCCGCCGGTCGCCCGGCGACGATGGCCTCGACCTTGGTTTCCGTGAGCACCGCCGCCTCCGAGCGCAGCCACGCCTGATCCGGCTGGTAGAGCAGATGGACGCGATAATGCTCCGCCTCGCCGATTAAGCCGTCGCCACCCTTGGCCTGCTGCTTCGCCACCGTCGCGAGCGTGCGCCCGGTCGCGGTGTAGAACACATATTTGGCCAGCGCCTCGAACGCCGGTAGATCCTTTCCTGTCAGCAGTCCTTCGAGACTCATCTCGGCGCCAAGCGTGCAATAGGTGAAAGCGCCAGTGATGCCGGGCGCCTTGTCCTTGACCGTCATTTCCCCGGTTACCACGAGTTCGCCCGCCTCGACCGTGATCTTCACTTCGTCGTAGTCGGCGCCTTCGAGCTGCTTGATGCTCTCCGCCTTTTCCACGAGCGCGTCGGCCTTTTTCAGTTTGGTCCAGTTGAGCGGCTCGCGCATGAGCTCGGTCCGCTTCGTGCCGGAAAACGGGTAGCCCCGGATGACGCGGCGCACGCGCTCTGCCGTCAGCGTGTCGGCGTAGTCTTCACATTCGACGAGAATGAAGCGGCGTTTGCCGCCGTCTTTTTTGTTCTGCGCGAGGACCGCGTGCGCTGTAGTGCCGGAGCCTGCAAAGGAATCCAAGACGATGGAGTCGGGATTCGTAGAAATTTGAACTACCCGTTCGATAAGCTCGTGGGGCTTTGGAGCGTGTATCCCTAATTCTTCTCGCTCTGAAAATATTTCGAGCAGCAGTTTTTTTGACCCCTCTGTGTCTCCAACTTCGCGCGCAAGCCAGAGCGTGTTTGGCACCAAACCCTGATGCGCTCCGGCTGCCGGAATAACGCGCGGTCGACCGTTTCCATTCTTGGGCCAGTAAATGCGGTCTTGGGCCTTTAATTTCTCAAACTCGGGTTCCGTTGCACCCCAGCATCGTCCCTTGGGTGGATCGTGGATCACTCCTGTTGGGGTCGTAATTTTGTAGACTTGGTTCTTTCGAAATCCCTGTGCTGAAAAGGGAATCGTTCCCGATACGCCGCTCTCCTCGTCTTCCGAAACCTCCTCTACCGGCTCCACCGGGATAAGATTTCGAACAAGCTTCCACGAATCTGGCAGGCATTTGGAATAGAGCAGGAGATGGTCGATGCTCGGCGACAACGGGGCTCGGTTCTCTCTTGAGGTCCGCTTTTGCCAAGCAATCTGTCCGACGAAGCAATCTGCACCGAATATCTCGTCGAGTAGGCTTTTGGCCTGATGAACTTCGTTGTCATCGAGAGTTATCCAAAAACTGCCGGTTGGTGACATCAATTCATGAAGCAGTTTCAGCCGTGGCCACATCATGCAGGCCCATTTTTCGTGGCGTTCAAGGTCGTCACGCGTGACGCCTTCGTCGCTGGGATTAGCGTGCTTCTTGATCCACTCCTTCATGAGTGGGCTTCGAACATTATCGTTATAACGCCAGCCCTCATGGCCTGTGTTGTAAGGCGGATCGATAAAAACGCAGTCCACCTTGCCGGCGTAGAGCGGGAGCAGGGCTTTGAGCGCGTGGAGATTGTCGCCGTGGATGATCAGATTGCCGTCGAGCGCGGGCGCGGTGCTCTTGGGCAGACAGGATTTCTTGGCGTCGGGCACCAGCTCGCGAAACGGGACTGTGAGATGGTGCGCGTAAACGAAGGCTTTGCCTTTGAAATCGAGGGAGGGCATCGGGGAAATTTTCCGTTACGTTTTTCGCGACTCTCCGTTGAACAGCTCCAGCGCCGTCAAAAACGGCTCGTCGAGGTTCATTCCGGTGTCTTCGCCCGGCGCGAGGCGTTTGAAGCCGGCGTGCATCAGGCACATCAGCTCCAGCCCGCTGAACGTTTCACCAGGCAGGGCGCGGAGCGTGTAGTTTTTGTCCGGGCTCGCGTAGTCGAGGCCTTCGCGGCCGAGGAGCGCGGCTTCGAGGGCGATCTGCCGCACGTCTTCGTTGGAGAGACGGGCGTAGCGCTGGAGCGCATCGAGCAAGAACCACACGGCGGCCGGATGTTTGGCGCGCAACAGCTCGGGATTGCTCGTGCCTTCGAGCACGGGTTCGTCGTCGGTGGGCGGCTGGTCGCCGGGATCCGGTTGCCAGACATACCAATCGCGCAGGCCCACGAGATCGGCGAACTCGTCGACGAGGTCGTATTCGTCGCCGGGCGTGAGCGCGGGTTGGCGCTGTTGCCAGTGGCGCCAGAGTTTTTCGGAAAGCTCGGCCGTTTCGAGCCGGCGATACGGTGCCCAGGCGCGCGTGGTACCGCCGCTGAGGTGGTCGAGGAAGAGGGCTTGAGCACCGATGCAGGCACTGGCTGCGCGGAGAATACGCTGGGGTGTCACTTGGCGGATTTCGGGATTCAGCATCCCGGTGCGGGCTTCGGTGGCCAGTTGCACGAGCGACAGGATTTGGAGCGGACGCAGGACGGGCAGTTCGGCGTCGAGGCGTCGCTCGATCAGCAGGTCGAGCGGGGTGTTGAAGAGCAGTCCGCACGTTCCGGCTACGAAATCCGCCACCATGCGGGCGACGGCCTCCGGGCGGTGGCCCTGTTGCTCCAGCCGACGGAGGTCCGGCGCAAGTGCGCGCATCACGCGCTCGTGCGTTTCGGCGGTCGTGGTGAAAAAACGATTGCGGCCGGCGCGACGCGCCTCCGCCTCCAACCGGATATGCGTCAGCTCGTGGGCGACGAGGTGCGACGTGAGCGCTAACGGAACCGGTTGGGGGGGGGCTTCCGCACCGTCACAACGTGACGGTTACGCCCATGTTTCCACGCCATCTGCGCGCGACCGGCGATCCCGCCGGGGAGTTGGTCCTCCACGATTTCCACTGGGTAGCCGGACTCGCGCTCAATCGTGCGCCGATAATCTTCCACGGCTTTGAACGCGTCTGATTCATGCTGCTGCGCGAGCGTGGTCTCGGTGGTGAGAAACAGGCGACTGGCTTCGGCGAAGACCGGCTCCGCACGGGCATCCTGCGCCACGGCGCGGCGGAACATCGCCTTGAGTGTTTCGATGGCGTGGGCGGCGTCGCCGGTGCGAGAGAGCGTCAGGGCTTTGCCGTGCCACGCATTGGGGAAATCGGGCTGCGCGGCGATGGCTTCGTCGAAACGCGCGAGCGCCGCGGCGGTGTCACCTTGGCGCACGAGCACGGTGGCGAGGCCGTTGAGGGCCCAGACGTCGGTGGGTTTCAGCTCCAGGGCGCGGGCGAAAAACTGCCGGGCGCGGGCGAGGCCGTCGGGCGCGGTGGCGTAGAGGTTGCCCAACACGACGAAGCTCCACGCATCGTCGGGCGCAAGGCGCAGGGCGTCGATGAGGGCGTCCTTGGCGTCGGCGGTGCGGCCCAGCTCCATGAGGCTCATGGCGAGATCGCGATGGGCGGAGGGGAGCGCGGGATTGAGCGTGAGGACGCGTTGGTAGAGTTCGACGGCGCGGGCGAAATCGCCCTCGCG
>CAMBVX010000498.1 GCA_945871085.1 Opitutus sp. GAS368
CGTGCCTGTGGGGTTGGCGGCGCCGCTGCCACCAAACTCAAACCCCAAGCGATTTACACCGCAGAGACCCCATCTTCAGAGCGCAGAGCGAGGCAGGAGTTTTCTCTGCGTCGCCGAATTCCGCGTCTCTGCGGTGCAAAAAATCAGCGGCTTGAAGGTGCCTTGAAAACGCCCGCAGCAAAACAACCCACCCAGATAACGGCATAAATCCGGATTGATTTAACCGCAAAGAACGCAAGGCGGCGCCGCTCCCACCAAACTCAAACCCCAAGCGATTTGCACCGCAGAGACCCCATCTTCAGAGCGCAGAGCGAGGCCGGGGTTTTCTCTGCGTCGCCGAATTCCGCGTCTCTGCGGTGCAAAAATCCGCGGCTTGAAGGTGCCTTGAAAACGCCCGCAGCAAAACAACCCACCCAGATAACGGCATATCGTGACGCGCTACAGTAGGGACGCCTGCCGCTGCGCGGAAGCAGAACGAGAACGAGAACGGGAACGGGAACGGGAACGAGAACGAGAACGAGAACGAGAACGAGAACGAGAACGAGAACGGGAACGGGAACGAGAACGAGTAGGATCGGGGTAGCCACAGGCCTCCGTGCCTGTGGGGATTGGAGATTTTCGAAACGGCTACGTCGGTAGCGGGATTTTCACTTCGGTCGGGGTGAACATCACGGTAAAGATCGAGGCGGGCACGGGGCCGATCTCCAGCGTGCCGTTGAGCTGGGCGCTCAAATCGCCGACGAGCTGCAGGCCGAGGGATTCGCCGCGCTTCGCCGCGAAATCCGGCGGGAGGCCGACGCCGGTGTCGCTGACGCGGAGGCAGACCTGCGTGCTGCCGACCACGGGCTGTAATTCGATTTTCACTTCGCCGCCGCGGCCCGCCGGGAAACCGTGTTTGAGGCAGTTCGAAATCAATTCGTTCACTATCAGACCGCAGGGTGCGGCTTGGTCCATCGTGACGTGGATGGACGCGAGTTCCAGCGTGAGCCGGACGAGGGTGGGCGCGGCGTTGAGCATACGGAAGGACTGCGCGGCGTTGAGCATACGGAAGGACTGCGTGGCGATTTGCCCCAGGTAGCTGCCGAGATCGACGGTGGCGAACGTGCCGGAGTGGTAAAGCATATCGTGCAGCTGCGCCATCGCGCGGATGCGGCCCTGCATGTCGGTGAGCACGGTTTTGGTGGCGGGCACGCCGCTGCGCCCGCTCTCGAGGCGCAGGAGGCTCGTGATGACCTGCAGGTTGTTCTTCACCCGGTGGTGGACTTCTTTCAGCAAGGCGGTCTTGTCTGCGAGCGAGGCTTGCAGCGCCAACTCCGCCTCTTTGCGGGCGGTGATGTCGTGGAGCACGACGAGGTAGTCGCCGGCAAAGGCGTGCTCTAACGGGGCGGCACCGACGAGCGCGAAACGTTCCGTGCCATCCTTGCAGCGGATGCTCCGCTCGAGCGGTGCGAAAGCCGTGCCCGTTTGGGCGGATCGCTCCCGCTCCCGCTGCCAGAACTCGGCCACCCACTGCCGATAGACCGGGTCTGGGTAGGCTTTCGGCCACCAGTCGGCGAGTGTGGGAATGTCCGCCAGTTCATAGCCAAAGGTCGCGATGAAGGCCGGATTCAAGAGAGCGATCTTCTGGGCATCATCGATCAACGCCATGGGCACCGGGGAGGCTTCGATGATCGCGCGAGCCCGGGCCTCGCTGGCGCGGAGAGCGGCTTCGGCTTGCTCGCGCGACGTGGTATCGCGGACGATCACCAAGACCGTCGTCGCCGTGCAGGGCGTGATGCGGGCTTCAAAGTGCGTTTCCCGGCCGGACAGAGTGAGCACGTAATTGATGAGTTGGGTCTGGCCCGTCTCAAACGCAGCGGCAAAGCCGGCGAGCGCCTTGGCCGCGATCGGTGGAGGGAGGAAGTCGAAGACGTTGCGGTGGAGCAAGGTCTCCGGCGGACTGAGGAGCAGCGCCGGATCGGACGCATGGACGGAGAGGAATTCCCCTGAGGCACTGTGCTCGAAGACGAGATCCGGGATCGCTTCGACGAGAGCGCGGAGGCGACCCTCGCTTTCGCTGAGTGATTGGGTGCGTTCCGTGACGAGGGCCTCGGCGCCTTCGCGGAAGGACTGGAGACTTAGGATCCAGCCGGTGAGCAGCACGGTGCCGAGGGCGAGGCTGACGGCCAGCCAGATCAGCGGCGTGCGCGAATCGGTGACGAAGGCGGGACCGCGGCTCCAAGCGAGGGTGAGCTCCTGGCCGAAGAGCGACCGGGAGGGAGTGAGGGCAAACGTAGGCAGCGCCTGGCCGGGGGCCGTGGTGGTATAAATCAGATGCTCCGCATCGAGGGGGCCGGGCGCGAAGAGATAAAAGTGCAGTTTGTCGCGTCGCGCGCCCAACACGCCCTGCAAGAGTTCGTGCGAGCCAAACCCCGCGTGGACCCACGCCCGCAGGGCGAGGCGCCGCTCCGCCACCGTCGTGGTCGGGGCACCCAAGGCGTAGATGGGCAGATAAAGGGTAAAACCGGACCCCTGCTGGCTGCGACTGGTTTTTGGAGCCATTTGCGGCTGGCCGGTATCGCGGGCGGTCTCGAGGATTTTTCGGCGGAGGGGCTGCGAGCCGACGTCGAGGCCGTGGAGCACTTCCGCGGCGGGAACCAGACGCTCGATGTGAGTGAGGACAAAGTGTGGCCGGTCGCGGGAGAGTGTCTCGCCCTGGAAGGGACGGAGCGTGAAATCAGGCGCGACGTCGGCGCGCACGCGGGCGAGGAAACCTTCCAATTCCTCCGGCGCCACCGGGTAGACCAAGCCGACACCCCGGAGGCCTGGGTAGTTGGTCGGCAAATTCAGCGACTGCACCAAGTTTTTCCAGCCCCTGTTGGTCACCGCCGGCGCACCCAGCACAAAACTCCGGGCGCTGTGCAGGGCCGTGACGTAGTTGACCAGGCGGTTCTCGATGACCGCCTCGGCGTTGTTGGCCAATTGGGCAAAGTCCGCCGCATCGGTGCGTTCCTGCTCGACCAACAACCGGCCGAATCCCAATCCGCCCAGCGCCCAGCCGCCCAGCAGCAGCGCCAGCGGCAGGGGCTGCAATAAATTCCTCGTGCGGTGGATGCCCGGCAGCAACAAGGCGATCACCGCGACGGCAGACAGAAACAACTGCACGGTGAGCAGATCCCCCCAGACGCGGCCGGTGGCGAGCGGGCCGCGGTTGATGGCGACGGCGAAGGTGCTCGCGACGCCGAGGAAGAACGCCAGCAGGTGCGCGCCCGGCGCGCCGAACCACGCGGTCGCCAGCACCAGCACGGGAAAGAGGGCGAAGAGAAAATAGCCGCCGCCTGGCCGGCCGAAAATCGCGAGGACGACGACGGCGCTCACACCGAACAGGATCGCGCCGCGGATGGCCTCGCGCGCGGTCGCGTGGCGCAGGCGTTGCCCGAGGGCCGGCGCCGCGAGCAGGAGCGGGAGCAAAAAGAGGGCGCCGATGGCATCGCTCGTCCACCAGGCGATCCACTGACCCGCCGCCTCGCCCACCGGTTTGCCTCCGGCCAAGACGAGGGCGCCCACGCCGACGGTGGCGGCGACGACGGGAGCCGCGAGGGCCGCGACGATGTAACTGACGGGCTCGCAGAAATCTTCGAGGCGCTGCCACCAGTCCCGCCCGCGCTGCCAGAGCCAGGCGCCGAAGTAGGCGGTCAGGATGTTGCCGGCGGCCATCGTGGCCACGACGAGAGCCGCGAGGGCCCCGGTGATCGGAACATTGTTTAAGCCATTGGCGGCAAATTCCCCGACGGCGAGGGCGATGAGAATCCGGGGGCCAAAACGGATGGTCAGCCAGATCGAGAGGCCGGTGCCGAGCCAGACGGGGGAGAATCCATTGGCGAGGGACGCGGACCACAGCCCGAGGCGGACGACGGCGAAATAGGCGAGGGTGGCGGCCAGATAAACCCAGAGGGAGGGCCCGGGAGGTCGCGCAGCGGCGGGAGCGAGTGGGGCTGGCGATGGGGCGGGCGTGGGAAACGACATGGGGCAGCGAGCGGCGAGGCGGGGGCGAGCGAAGCGAGGCGGGGGCGAGGCGGGGGCGAGGCGCGAAAACGTGCGAGTGGCGCGGGGAGGCGGCAAACACTTTATCGGCGCGAAGCGGAGGCAAACGAGGAGGGAGAAAGGGAAAGGGAAAGGGAAAGTGAAAGTGAAGGGGAAAGGGACAGGGAAAGTGGAGGAGGAGAACGAGAACGAGAAAGAGAACGATGGCGGATCGGGGTAGCCACAGGCCTCCGTGCGTGTGGGGATTGGCGGCGCCGCCGCCACCAAACTCAACCCCCCCCCATCGGTTTGCACCGCAGAGACCCGATCTTCAGAGCGCAGAGCAAGGCCGGGGTTTTCTCTGCGTCGCCGAATTCCGCGTCTCTGCGGTGCAAAAAATCAGCGGCTTGAAGGTGCCTTGAAAACGCCCGCAGCAAAACAAGCCACCCAGATAACGGCATAAATCCGGATTGATTTAAGCGCAAAGAACCCAAGGCGGCGCCGCTGCCACCAAACTCAAACCCGCAGCGGTTTGCACCGCAGAGACCCCATCTTCAGAGCGCAGAGCGAGGCAGGAGTTTTCTCT
>CAMBVX010000499.1 GCA_945871085.1 Opitutus sp. GAS368
GCCTCCGCGTCGGCGGCTACACGGTCCAAGTCGCCGGCAAAGGTTCGGCGAGCGGCACGGTGATTGCCGAAATTTATGATGCCGCCGGCAGCGCCCGCACGGCTGTCACGCCGCGGCTGGTGAATCTCTCGACCCGCGCCCAACTCGACTTCGGCGGTGAACTGCGCGTTGGTTTCGTCCTGCGCGGTCTCTCGGCCCGCACGGTGCTCGTGCGCGCGGTCGGTCCATCGTTGGGCGCGCTCGGGGTGGAAGGCGTGATGCCCGACCCCAAACTGGAGCTTTTTGACAATGACAACGGTGGAAAAAAGATTGGCGAAAACGACAACTGGGGCGGCGACTCGCAGGTCGTGAACGTCGCGCGTTCCGTGGGGGCGTTCGCCCTCGCGGCGGGCGACACGAAGGACGCCGTGTTGCTCGTGACGCTCCCGCCCGGAGCTTTCAGCGCACGCTTGAGTGGTGTCGCCGGCGTCGGCGGCACGGCCATCGTGGAAGTCTACGAAGTGCCGTAAGCGGCGGGCGAAGGAGCGCAGTTCAGTTGAGCGCAACTTCAGTTCCGTGCGTGGGTGTGTTCAGCGAGCTGCTGGATTCAGTAGGTGGGTGGGCGCAGAGGGTGGTGGTGGGGCGGGGTTTATCCCCAAAAGCGCTAACTTAACCCAGTTTGTCATTGCGAGGGAGGCTTGCCGACCGCGGCAATCCATCTGGCAGCGGACCGTGGATTGCCGCAGTCGCTTAGGCTCCTTCGCAATGACAAACCGAGGATATTTGGCACGCTAAGGTAGCGCTTATGGGGTTTATCCCCGCCATGTCTCGGCGGGCGTAAAGCCCGCCCCACACACTTGCCGGAAACTGCGATGCGTCCCGGCGGCGCGGCCGCCACGCTTGCGCGTTGCCACGATCGGCCGCGGCACCAGAGTGCGGTGAGCGTTTCCCTCTCATGCACTCGTCTTCGAATTTCTGCGTCGCGGTTGCCTTCATCGCCGGTTTTTTTGGGTCGGGCGTCGCGTTCGCCCAGCCGGAATTCACGCAGCATCCCGCGACCAAGCAAATTTCAAACAACAGCACCGTCGTCTTCAGCGCGACTGCACCAACGGCGACGAATTTCCAGTGGACCCGGAATGGTTTGCCCATCGCGGATAGCACGCGATCAACGCTGGTGATTTTTGGAGCCACGCGGGCTGACGCCGGGGCCTATGCGGTCGTGGCCACGAACGCGGCGGGCCGTGCAACCAGTCTTGCGGCCAATCTGAACATCGCGGTCGGCAATGATTTTGGCCGCCTCAGCAATCTCTCCATTTTGACGGATCTGACCGCGACGACGACGGATTTTACTTTGGGCACCGTCATCGGCGGGGCCAACACCACCGGCGACAAACCCCTGCTCATCCGTGCCGTCGGCCCGTCACTGGCGCAGATCAACGTGGCGGGTGTGCTCGTAGATTCGAAACTGGACCTGTATTCCGATCAGAGCGTCATCGCCACCAACGACGATTGGGGTGGCACGCCGGCTCTGAGCGCGGCGTTCGCCCAGGTGGGAGCGTTTGGTTTCCTCAGCGGGAGCTCGAAGGATGCTGCAATTTTCACGACGCTGCCGCCGCGCGGTGGTGGCTATACGGTGCGCGTGTCGGGTGCGCCCGGCGCGACGGGGCGCGTGATCGCCGAGCTCTACGATGCCACGGTGATCACGGCCTTTCCTCCACAAACTCCGCGGCTGATTAACGTGTCGGTGCGCAAACAAATCGATGCGGGCACCACGCTCACCGCCGGTTTTGTGATCGGCGGATCGACGGCCAAGACGGTGTTGGTGCGCGCGATTGGCCCTGGGCTCGCCGTATTTGGGGTGCCGGGGTTGATGGCGGATCCGCGGCTCGAATTGTTTGCCAGTGGCTCGGTGTCGATCGCCATCAATGACAATTGGGGTGGCGATCCACAACTGACCCAAGCCGGCGCGCGCGTGGGTGCGTTTCGGATCGAGAACGCGCAGAGCACGGATGCGATGTTACTGCTCACGCTCACACCGGGAAATTACACGGCGGAAGTCCGGGGCGTCAGTGGCGGCGGCGCGGCGCTCGTGGAAGTTTACGAAGTGCCGTGAGCGACTTTGTCATCGCGAGGGGTGCGAAGCGCGCCGTGGCGATGAACACACGTTGTTTGTCATGGCGAAGGAGCCTAAGCGACTGCGGCAATCCACAGCGCACTCCCAAGTGGATTGCCACAGTCGGCAAGCCTCCTTCGCAATGACAAGCGGCGAAACGTTGGTTGCCTCGAACATGCAAGCTCGCTTGCTCTGAACTCTCACAATGACAGGAAGCGTTTAGGCCGTATCCGGCACAGTTTCCTCGGGCTCGTAGCCGAGGAGTTTGCGGGCGCTTGTGAGGTCGAGATAGTCTTCCGGACAGCGCGAGCAGGCGTAGACGATGCCGTAGCCGAAGTTGGGTGCCGTCACCGCGAGCCGGAAAAATGTGACGCAGTCCTTCGGCCCCAGCCAGATGCGGTGCAGCCACGCCTCGCGCAGGGCGGGGTCATCGTAGCGGCCGCGGAAGTAGCCGATGCGCACGGCTAAGAATTCCAAGCCGTAGGTGTCGTGAAACCACCGGCCGAGATTTTCCCCAAACGCCTTCGTCGCGCCGTAGGGATTAAACACGTGCACGGTGTCGGTCGTGAGTTGTTTTTTCTCGGTGGCGCCAAAGGCGACATTGGTGGAACTGGCGAAAATGAAGCGCTTCACCCCGGCGAGCCGGGCGGCATCCAAGATGTTCCAGAGTCCCTCGACGTTGGGCTTCACCAGATCGCGAATGAAATCCGCCTCCATGCGCGGGCAACCGCCGAAATGGATGATGGTGTGAACGCCGACGACGGCGCGCTCGACCGCGGCGCGATCCGCGATGTCGCCCACGTGCAGATCGTCCGCGCCTGGCGTCGGCCGCAGATCAAAGGCCCGGAGCGAAAAGTGCGCCTTGAGACCGTGAAAAACAGTTTGCCCAACATTCCCGGCCGCACCGGTGACGAGGACGAGTTGGGCTGAAGGAGACACGTTCACGACCGCAGCATTATCCGCCCAGCTTGAAGCTCGCGCTGACTTGGAAGACGGCGCTCACGATCGCGAAGGCGATGAAGCCGACGAAGGTAAAGACGGCCATCAGCACGCCGCTCGCGATCACTTTGGTGAACATGCTGAGCTGGTTGGAAATTACTTTCTGATAAGTCGTCGCCACTTGTTTGAGGCTGGGCACGATGTTGCCGGTATTCTCACCGACGGCGAGGCGGTCGAGCACGAGGTCGGGGAAGCAACCGGTGCGCGTGAGGGCAACCGACAGGGCCTCGCCTTCGAGCACGCGGGCGGTCGCGGTGTTGAACGCGGCGCGGTGGACGAGATTGCCGATTTGTTTCTCCGTCATGCGCAGCGCCTCGGCGGCCGTGATGCCGTTTTCCAAGAGCACGGAAAGCGTCTGCGCGAAGGCGAGCACCGTCTGCGACATGATGAACGGACCGATCAGCGGAAGCTTGAGCATCCACGCATCGGTGGTGGCCCGGCCGGCCGCGGTCACCCGCCAGCGCCAGAAGGAAATGGCGCCGAGCACGGCGGCGATGATGACAAAGACGCCGTAGTGAATCGCGAATTCTGAGAGGCCGATCAGGAGCTTGGTCGATGTCGGCATCTTGCCGCCGAGTGAGGTGAGCAGCGATTGGAGGCGCGGGAGGAGGAAAAACAGGAAGAAGAGGATCACGCCGCCCGCGACGACGACCATGAAGGCGGGGTAGGCGAGGGCGGTGAGGAGCTGGCGGCGAAGTTCACGCTGCTCGGTCAGATGAGTGATGAGGCGCTGGACGGTCTCGTTGAGCGAGCCCGTGGCCTCGCCGGCTTGGATGAGATTGGTGATCGAGGGATCGAAGACCTGGGGAAATTCCGCCATGGCGCGGGAGAGTGGTGCGCCCTCGCTGATGCGTTCCCAGAGGCCGGCGCAGAGTGAACGCAGGCGCGGTTCCTTGATGCGCACGGAGAGCAGGCGCACGGCTTCGCCGGCGGAGAGGCCGCTGGTCATCAAATCGTGGAGGGATTCGAGAAAGGCGAGGCACTCGGCTTTGCCGGGGACGACGGCGGCGGCACGTCGGGCGACGCGGGCTTCGGCGGCGGAGAGTTTGGCGACTTTGGCACCGCCCTTTTTTCCGGCTGGTCCGCTCGCGAGTTCGGTGACGGATGACGCTTGGAGTCCGCGGGCGGTGAGCAGGCGGAGCGCATCTTTGCGGCTCGGAGCCTCGAGGTCGGCGGAGACGGATTTGCCGGCGCGGTCGCGGGCGGTGTAGGCGAAGCGAGGCATGGGTTAGAGGGTATCGGGCGGCATGCGAGCAGAGTGACGAACGGCGAGCACCTCTACACGAAGTGACTGCGCGATTATTTCATAGTAGAGTCGGTAGTTCCCGTGAGTGAGGCAACGAATCTCCCGGCCATCGATGCGACGGTAAAACGGACCAGACCGAGGGAATTGTTGGGTGATTTCCATTCTTTCCACGAGTTCGAGGCCCAGC
>CAMBVX010000500.1 GCA_945871085.1 Opitutus sp. GAS368
CGCGTGGCGGCGACGTGCCTTGCGCTCGCGCTGGGGCCGGGGCGCGCCGCGGACGTGACAGCGGCCTATCCGCCCATGCACCGCCTGACGCAGGCGGAGTACGAAGGGACCCTGCGGTTCTGGCGGCAGCAGCACCCGCAGTGGGTGACGCTGGAATCGCGCGGATTGAGCGGCCGGAGCCTGCCGGTGTGGCTGATGAAGGTCACCGACGCCACCGTGCCCGATGCGGACAAGCAGATTTGCCTCGTCACGGCGCTGCACAGCGGTCCCGAGCGCAGCGGCACGACGGGTACGCTGGCGTTGCTCGAGTGGCTTCTGGGCGACGACCCCGACGCAGCGACGACCCGCCGGCGGCAGATTGTGCTGGTGATGCCGGTGGTGAACCCCTTGGCCCTCTTCCACACGGATCGATTCCGCAATGAGCACAAAGTGGATCCTTACACCGGAACCGGGGCGGCGGGAAAAATCTGGGACGTGAAATCCCTCACCCTGATCAAGCCTGAGGAGGCGCCGGAGCTGGCGGCGGTGGTGTCGGTGATCGATCAGTACCAACCCGACGTGCACGTCGATCTTCACGGCACGGGCCTGCAAGAATATGCGCCGGATCAGCTCGGGGCGCGGCGCATGTACCACGGTCAAATCATGACGGAGATCACCGGCAGCGCCTATTCCAACTATGCACTGCGGCCGTGGGATTGGCGCGTGACCGAGGCGATGATTGCCGCGGGCCGAGAGGCGGGGTTTCCCTCGGACCGTTTCGAGGCGGATGCGCAGCGGGTGTTCGGCGGTCCGGATTTTGCCCCGCTGGCGAAGAAGACCTGGAGCGGGTCCGCGATGTTCTACACCGCCCACTACGGGTATGCGAAATACCACACGATGATCTCCACCTTGGAGGTGGCGTGGGAGCAGAGCGCGGTGGCGCGGACGCGCGGACTGCTGCGCATCGGCAACGGGACCTGGCTGGACGAGCGGGTCGAGGGCTATCCGGTCAACCGGGTGAAGTCCTTCGTCGGACACTTCGTCACGGCCTACGGCGCGACCGCCGCGGAGCGCCGGCGCAGTCGGGTGGAACTTTGGAATCGGCAGACGGATTTCGCCGTGGGTTTCCTGTATCCGCAGACGGTGGGGCGGGCCTCGTTCGTCTGCGCGACGACGGCCGCGGCGAAACGGGCCATCGCACCCGCGGACCTGCCGGGGTTGCGGCGGAATTTACGCGAACAATTCGGCGCCGCGGCGGCAAATCTCGAGTGCTACCTGGACGCCGGACCGGAAATCAAGCTGGGGCTCGACACGCCCGCGCCGGCGCTCCTCCTAGCGAAAGACGAAGACGCGGGGCCGCTCCAGCACGGCATCGGATTCCGCCTTCGTCTGCCGGATGCCAATGCGCGCCAGCTGTACGTCGAGCTGAATGGCGAGCGCCTCGCGCCGAGTCCGATCGACGGATACGAGAGCTGGTCCGCCGACGGTTTCACGCAGTTGCAGGTGAATGTGCCGCCGGATCGGGCCCGGCGCACCGGGTTGTTCTTTGTCACCTGCCGCTACGAGCCGGCGCAAAAGCATCCCACCGGCTGGATGCCGCCGCCCGAGGTGCAACGAGTGCAGGCGACCGCGCAGGCCTACGCCACCCCGCCGACGTTCGCCGACGTGCCTTACGGGTCGCATTTTCGGCAGACCCTCGACTTCTGGCAGTCCAAGTCGACGGGGCCCGCCCCGTTGGTGTTTTATGTGCATGGCGGCGGCTGGGCGGCCGACGACAAGAGCGAAATCCACCGCCACCTCGACGTACGGGCGCTGCTGGACGCGGGAATTTCGGTGGTCGCCGCGAACTACCGCTTGCTCGTCGATGCCCACGCGGCGCGGGTGTCGCCGCCGGTGGAGTGGCCGCTCGGGGATGCGCGCCGCGCGTTGCAGTTCGTGCGTTCCCGGGCCGCGGCGTGGAATGTGGACAAGTCGCGCATTGCCGGTTCCGGGGTGAGCGCCGGCGGCTGCGCGGTGCTCTGGCTGGCCTTGCACGACGACATGGCCGAGCCGCAGAGCGCCGATCCGATAGCCCGCGAGTCCACGCGCCTCGCGACCGTGGCCGCGAAGTCCCCGGTGGTCTCGCTCGACCCGCAACAGGTGCGCGAGTGGATTCCCAACAGCGTGTTTGGCGCGCATGCGTTTGGATACGCCGAATTGTCCCGTGCGGACTCGTTTGTGCCCTTTCTCGCGGCGCGCGAGTCCCACCTGCCACAGATCCGCCGTTTTTCCCCGATCGGCTTCGCCAGTCGCGACGATCCACCGATCTTCATGGAGTTTCCGCATCAGGACAAACCGCCGGTGCCCGGGGAGCCGCAGACGGATCCGTCGCACTCTGCGGTGTCGGGCCTCATGCTGGAGCGCACGCTGCAAACGCTCGGGGTTAAGGTGGAGTTGCGCTACCGCAGGGATGGCCGCACCGGACACGCCGACCTTCAGGAGTATCTGGTCGACTTTCTGCGGGCCGCGCGGACCACAACCGGAAAGATGGAGGGGCCGCGATGAGTGCAGGCGTGATGCGCGTCTGCCGCCGCGTCGCCGTGGTGGCCCGGTGGATCGCGGTGATACTGTCGTGCTCGCTGGGTCGGCCGCTGCCCGCCGCCGAGCCGGTGATCGACGTCTACGTCAGCACCGGCGACAACCACTTCCTTGGTTCGTCGCTGCCGATCGATTCACCCGCCAGCATCGCGGCGACCTTCGACTTCTTCAAGGAGGTCAACCACGCCCGGCGTGTGTACTGGCGCGGATTGGAGGAGGCGAGCTGGGTCAGCACGATGCACGCGCGGCCCGAAAACTGCCGTTACTACTCCCTCTGGGAATGGCTGCAGCAACTCTACGCGGGTGAGACTCCGGACCAGCTGGCGGTCAAAGCGGCGCGGGCGCGCGGCCTCGAGATTTGGGGCATGGGTTCCCTCTGGGATTGGGGAGCGGCCGCGGACACGCCCGGTTTTGGCGACTATCCTTTTTGCTACGAATCGCGATTGCGGCTGGAGCATCCTGAATGGGTGCCGGTGGACAAACACGGGGCCCGCCGCCAGGGCGGTCCCATCGAGTTGGCCTATCCCGAAGCGCGGCGGGCGCTCGTGGACCTCACGGTGCGCGAGACGCTCAAGGCCGGTTACGACGGGATCTGTTTTCTCACCTACGTGGAGAACTACTCGCTGCGTTTCGCGGATGAGTTCGGCTACAGCGAGCCAATCGTGCGCGATTTTCAGCAGCGCCACAAAATCGACCTGCGCACGGAGCCCTTCCGACGCGGCGCTTCGCGCGAAGATTGGCTGCGCTTGCGCGGGAGCTACGTCACGGCTTTCCTGCGCGAACTCAAAGCCGCACTCGATCCGCACCGAATCAAGCTGGGCATGGTGATCAACTCGAACGAGCCCCGTCAGCCGCAGTCATGGAACGTGCCGGAGTTGGTGACGACGGCCGGCAGCCAGCTGATGGACATCGATACCTGGGTGCGCGACGGCCTGGTCGACGCGCTCATCATCTACGGCAACAACAGCGGGCAGTCGCAGCTCAAGACGCTCGACGATCTCCGGTTTCTCGCGCGCGGGACAAAGACCGAGGTCAGCGTGATCACCTCCGGTCCCTTCCGCGACACGTGGAAGCCCTACCAGGCGGAAGGCGTGCCGACGGTGCTAGCCGTGAGCGACGACGTGCAGCACCTGGAGCGGGGCTTCGTGCCCGAACAGACGGCGGAAGGCCTGCGCAGTCCGGAGGTCGCGCTTCGATGGCGGACGCTGCAGCAGGGTGTTTCCGGCGGGCTAGTACTCGACGCGGCGGCGCTCGGGGCGGCGGCACGGTCGTCCAATCTGATCGAGCGACGGCTGGCCCTGCAGGCGCTGGGACGGGTGAAAGGGGGCGATCTCGCGCCGCTGCTGGCCGGCCTGCAGGATCCGGAGAACGGCGTGCGGTGTGTGGCGGCGCTGGCCCTCGGGGAGCGCCGGGAGCCGGCGGCGTGTCCCGCGCTGCTGCGGGCGATCGCCGAGCACGACAATCACATGCTGCGCGAGTGCGTGATCATTGCCCTGCGTCGGCTGCAGCCGTTGCCGGTGGCGGAGCTCTCTGAGGTGGCGTCGCGGTCGTCGAATCCGCGGCTGCGCGAAGTGGCGATGCGCGCCCTGCTCGTGCACGCCACCCCGGATTTGCTGCCGGTCTTTCGCGCCGGCCTGCAGGACAGCGCGCGCTATCCCCGCTATGTGGCGGCGGAAGCGCTGGGCAGCCTGCCGAAGAGCGGGGAGGCGGTGGAGGTGCTGCTTGGGGCGCTCGACCACGCGGACCCGGTGGTGAGCAACCGGGCGGCCGCCTCGCTGGGCAAGATCGCGGCGGCGCGGCGACCGGAAACGCAGACCCGGCAGGCCCAGGTGCTGGCGGCCCTCCTGGCGGTGTTTCGCCGGCATGCCGATCCGGCGCGGAGCGATGCGGACTGGGGCTGGCGCTCCGTGGGCAATGCGATCCT
>CAMBVX010000501.1 GCA_945871085.1 Opitutus sp. GAS368
TATTTAGCGCACTACGACCTCGTGACAACCCCCGCCGGCCTCGCCGAACTCGCCGCGAGCAAACTAGACCCCGACCTCCTCCGCCTCTGCATCGGCACCGAACCCGTCGAAGAAATCATCGCGTCGCTGGCCGAAGCGTTGGGGTGACAGATGACTCCAACTCTGGCCGAAATCGAAGAGCGTATGCCGGCATGGTCGGCCTTATCCGATTTTTTCCTTGAGACCGAACTTCAGCCGGCCGACTACGAAAGAATTGCCTCCAAACTTGCCGACACTCGATATTCGAAATCAGAGATATACGATATCCTGAATTTCGAGGTTTACCCAGCCTGCAGCGGAAATCTCCTTTGTATCGCAGGCGAATGGGACGGATTTCATCCCGATTGGATCAAAACTCACCTAGCGCCGCGCTTTGGTCGTAGGCCACTTGTGAACCTCAATTTTCTACACAGCTGGGCGTTTGCCCGCCAGTGGCGTGAGGTCCACGCCCGGATTGCTGGCATCCGAAACTCCGCGCCATCCCCGTAATCCGCAGTCTATTTATTTCGTGCATCCTCGCACTCGTTCCGCACTCGCAGCCGCCCCCTCCTGCACCCTCGCCATCAAAGCCATCCCCAACGCCCCGCGCAGCGAGGTGATCGGCTGGCTCGGTGACGCCCTGAAGGTCAAGGTCCACGCCCCGCCCGTCGAAGGCCGCGCCACCGCCGCGCTCTGCGAATTCCTCGCCGACGAACTCGGTCTCCCGCGCCGCGCTGTCACCGTCCTACGCGGCGATCTCTCCCGTCAAAAAGTCCTCCGCTTCGACGGCCTCACCCTCGCCGATCTCAAGACCCGCCTAAAACTCTGACCGCGCCGACGCGCACGCTGGAAATGCCTCATTCGCTTTCCAGCGATAATTCCACTGACGTCTGCATCCGTGTGCCCACGTTGTCCGTAGCCAACTCACCATCATGATCCAACGTCTCCGCCGCCTCTCCTTTTCCTCGCTCTCCGCCCTCGCCGCCCTGGCGACGTTCGGCCCCCTTCCGGTCGCCGCTCAAAACCCGGTGTCCTCCGCGCCGGCCCCCACCGCCTCGGGCCGTCCCGCCAGCTCCGCCGTCACCCTCAAGGTCGACACCGCCTACACCGGCGACACGCCCTTCGCCGCCCGCGGCACCTCCGCCGGCAGTTTTTCCGTCGCCCAATTCGGCGCCGAAATCGCCGTCCCACTCCCGCCTGTCGGTGGCAATATTTTCCCCATCCTCAGCCTCCGCTACCGCGACTACTCCCTCGACCGCGACTCCGTCACCCCCCTGCCCGACCGCCTCAAATCCCTCAGCGCCGCCTTCACCGTCTTCAGCAAAATCGACGCCGATTGGTCGCTCCTCGCGAGCGTGAGCCCGGGCGTGCACAACGCGGGCTCCGCTTTTTCCTCCAAAGGCTTTGGCGTCGGCGTCCTCGCCATCGCGAGCCGCAAATTTAACCCCGACTTCGGCGCCGGTTTCGGTTTCGTCTACGACTCCCTCTCGAAAGGCACCGGCCGCATCATCCCCGTCGCCACCTTCAACTGGACGCCCGCTCCCGCCTGGCGCGTCACCCTCGGCTTCCCGCGCACCGGCGTCATCTACACCTTCAGCCCTGAACTCGACTTCGAATTCACCGCCGAAGCCGACTTCGGATCGTTCTACCTCACCGACGACCCGCTCGCCACCGGCCGCAACAAACCCGCCCTCAACCGCACGCGCCTCGAATACCAGGCCGTCCGCGTCGGCCCCGCCATCGCCTGGCGTGCCTCGCCCACGTTTTCCGCCCGCGCCTCCGTCGGCGCCGTCCCCGTCCTCAACGCCGACTACCACCAGCGCAACTACCGGGTGAAATCCGAACGCACTGCCCCCTACGCCAGCGCCGCAGTAGAGTGGAAATTCTGAGTTTCCCTCCAGCACCACGCGCCGCGTCGTCAATCGCGGCGCCCGCTCAGTTCCCCCGCGTCAGCCGCGCAAAGCGCCACGGCAGCAAAACCGCCGCCAACGCGAGGCCCGACGCGATGCCCATCCATACGCCCACCGCTCCCATGCCGCCCCGGATGCCCAGGCCATAGCCCAACGGCAGCGCCACCACCCAATACGCCGCGAAGGTCAGCATCGCCGGCACTTTCAAATCCGCGATGCCCCGCAGACACGCCGCGCCGATCACCTGCACGCCGTCGACTCCTTGAAACAGCGCTCCGACCAAGAGCAACTGCGCCGCCAACGCGATCACCGCCGCATCTTTCACGAACCACGACGCAATCACACCACCGCCCAACCAAAACATGACCCCGAAGGCGCTCGTGACCACTACCCCGAGTCCGATCGCGCCAAACGCAATGGGCCGCCGCAAAACGAGTTCACCCGCGCCCACCGCCCGGCTCACGCGGATCCCCGCCGCGATCGAAAGCCCCAACGGAAACATAAACGCCATCGACGCGCACGTGATCGCGATCTGATGCGCCGCGAGCGGGGCCGCGCCCAGCCAGCCGATCATCACACTCGAAAAGGCAAACGCCGTCGTCTCGAACAACAACATCCCCGATGCCGGCAGCCCGATCTTCAACATCTCGCGAAAACGCGCGCCCGAATAGTTTCCGCACCACCGCCGCGGCCACGCCGCCCGCACCGCCGGATCGCGGCGTAACCAAATAAAAATCACCAACGCCCCGAGCGCCCGCGATGCGAGCGTCGAGATCCCCGCACCCGTCAGCCCGAGCGCCGGCAGCCCGAGATTGCCATAAATCAGCACCCAGTTGAGGGCCGCGTTCAGCCCCACACCCAGCAGCATGATCACCATCGGCACCCACGGGTGGCCCATCGCTTCCGCAAACTGCCGCAGCACGAGATAGACAAACACCGACGTCAGCGACGCCGCCATCATCAGGTAAAACGGCATCACCACCGCCAACACTTCCGGCGGTTGCCCAAAGCGCGAGAGCTGCGTGCCGAGCGCCACCATCATCAGCGTTTCCAACGCGCCGAAGATCAGCGCCAGCGCCATCCCATGCCGCAAATATTCTCCCGCTTCTTCCGGCTTTGCCGCACCCCGCGACCGCGACACCAGAATCGACACCGGGATCATTAACCCGATGCCTACGACGAAAAACACGTTGAACACATTCCCTCCAAACGCCGACGCCGCGAGCGGCACCGTGCCCGCGCGTCCAATCATCGCACTGTCCGTTACGCCCATGAGCATCTGGCTCACCTGGCCGACGATGATCGGCACAGCGAGCGTGAGGGTCGGACGGATTTCGCGGAGAGCAGCTTGCACAGAAGAGAGAAACGCGAAGATGTTCGCCCGTTCATCCAGCGCACGCCGAATCGCACGCCGAATCGCACGCCGAATCGCACCATGCCCACCGCGAAATCGCGTTTCAATTCGGATCAGCCACTCCGGCTCTGGACCGCTACTCCGGCTCCGAACGGACGGGCGCTTTCCAAGCGCCCCTGCCGGTGGTTAGAAACCGCCGCTCCTCTTCTCCCCGCCTCCCTCTCCGCAGTTCCTGCTGCTTTCCGCGTGCCCTCCGCCCCTGCACCCACCAACGTCCCGCCCATGCTCCGCTTCGTCACCCCTCGTCTCGCGCTCCTCGTCACCCTCGTGTTCGCGCCGTCCCTCCGCGCGCAAACCAGTTCCTCCTACCGCCAGCCGTCCCCCGCCCTCGCCGCGCTCGTCGACGCCCCCGCCGCGCCCGCCGTCAGCATCAGCCCAGATCGCAAACACCTCCTGCTCCTCGCCCGCACCGACGCACCGTCCATCGCCGAACTCTCCCAACCCGAACTCCGGCTCGCCGGTATCCGCCTCGATCCCGCCAACAATTCCACCAGCCGTGCGCTCACCTACACGGACCTCACCTTGCAGCCCGTTTCCGGTGCGGCCGAGCGGCGGGTCACCGGCCTGCCCAGCGGGGTCCGCATCGCCCACTACGCCTGGTCGCCCGACTCCCGCCACCTCGCCCTCTCACTCCTCCGCGATAGCAGCCTCGATCTCTGGCTCGCCGACACCACTTCCGCCCTCGCCCGTCCGCTCGCCCAGAACCTCCCCCTCAACGCCGTCCTCGAAACCCCGTTCGTGTGGCTCGATGATACGACCTTGGCCATTCTCCACGTCCCCACGGGTCGCGGCCCTGCACCCCTCGCCCCGCGGGTCCCCAGTGGTCCCGTGACTCAAGAGAATCTGGGCAAAAAAGTCCCCGCCCGCACTTACGACGGCCTGCTCACCAACACCCACGACGAAGCCCTCTTCGATCACTACGGCACCGCTGACCTCACGCTCGTCTCCGTCGCGGGAAAACTTTCCCCACTCAACGTCCGCGGTCTCATCACCCGCCTCGCGCCCTCGCCCGACGGCCAGCACCTCATCGTCGAGACGCTCCATCGCCCCTACTCCTATCAGGTCCCCGCTTCGCGTTTCCCCAAGCACACCGACGTCATCAACCGCACCGGCCAACGCGACTATCGCGTGTCCG
>CAMBVX010000502.1 GCA_945871085.1 Opitutus sp. GAS368
TCGCGGTATCAGTTTACCCATGCCGCCGATTTTATGGCGCGCATCGTGATCCAAAACGCGCTCTTCAAAGGTCGCCGCCGCTCGACGGCGCTCACCATTCCGTGGGCGACCTACACGTCGCCCGAAGTTGCGCACGTCGGTCTCACGACCACCGAAGCTGCCGCGCAGGGCGTCGCCATCGACACGTTTACCCAGCCGCTCGGGAAAGTGGACCGCGCGATCCTCGACGGCGAAGACGAAGGTTTCGTGCGTGTGCACGTGCGTAAGGGCACGGACCAAATTGTGGGCGCGACCATCGTGGCCTCCCACGCCGGCGACCTGATCGGCGAAATTTCTCTGGCGATGACGAACAAGATCGGCCTCGGCGGCATCGGCGCGTCGATCCATCCGTATCCCACGCAAGCCGAAGCGATCCGCAAAGTCGGCGATCTCTACAGCCGCACGCGCCTCACGCCGTTCGTAAAACGCCTCTTCAACCGCTGGTTCGCCTGGCAACGGCGATAGGGCAGACATTTCATACACCGGTGCTCGAAAGGTAGCGCGAGGCTTCAGCCCGCGTCCGTGGCACTCGCAATTTTCCGAACGCTGGTTGAAGCACCGCCCTGCTGATTGCTGGGTGGGCCGGCACGTCCCTGTGCCGGCATGTGAAACCTCGCACACCCGACCATGAGGGCGCCGGGACGCGCCCGCCCACCGCGGTCCTGTTATTGCGCGAGCCCCAATCGCTTGATACCCGCCAAGCCATCCGCTACGACAGCAGCGCGAAGGAGGAATGAAGGCGCTTACCAGCTAGGCCATTTTCTCCAGCGCTCGCCGAATCCACTTCGGGTCCCTTCGGCAATCGAGCACTCGATAGACGACGGCCGATCACTGTAACCACGCTTGGTCGTTACGAGCTGGGAAATGCGATTCGTTTCGCCGCATTTCGCAAAGTCATCTGCCCCGCCGATGCGCGGGCCTCTTTGGCCGCATTCGAGGACGATCTGAAGAGCGGCCACCTGTACCCAGCTTCCGTCGATTTGACGGCTATTGTCACTGAGGCTGCGCGCTTGTCCGAGCTTCATACGCTGAGCGGCGGGCACCGCTCTTTCGATATTCTGCACGTCGCCACCGCCCGGCTGCTGAAAGCGACGATCTTTCTATCGTTCGATGCGAACCAACGAAAGCTCGCCACCACGCTCCGGCTGCACGTCGGCCCGTAGAAGAGCCGACGTTTTCGCCCGCGCCGTAAGCGAAAAGCCGAACCCCTACCGCTCCGTCCGAATCGATCTCTCAACCCTCAGCTCGGTGCCAGGTGGAGCCTTGTAGCCAAGGGTGACGGAGCGCGGTGGGCCTGTCATTTCGTGGAACCTCGGTGGAGGCTTCTTTGCAAAAAAGCGTCAAATTTGCCGTGAATCGTTTTTGTCGTCGTATCGGTGTCGGTCGGACGCACGGTCTGGCCTCATGCAACTCCTCGCCGCCGCCACGACCACCGCTGACAAGCTCAGTGCAATCCCCGCAGATTTCTGGCTGAAACTTGCCCTTGGGGTGGTTGCGCTGGTGGTGGGGTTTATCATCCTGCGGAAGGTCGCTGGCATGAACAAGGTCGTGTTGACTGTGCTGGCGTTGTTCTTCGCGACGATGGGCGGCTTCAACTGGATCTACGAGCGCAGCGAACCCGCCTGGGCGACACCGTTCGTCAGTGTGGTCGCCGGTTTTGTCCCCACGAAGGCCAAGTTGGTGGGTCCAGCGAAGTCGCCGGAATTGTTGGCCGCCAAGAAACGTTGAGGCGCAGAACGGTTCCGCGGCGTGCGATGCCGTTCAAGCCGTGCTTTTTTGTCACGGAGGTAGGAGACAGTCTTGCACGCGCTAGGTTCGCATCGCCGCAGCCGCGCAATTTGTCTGTCGCACATTTTGGCTCCTTTTCCCCGACGTTCGAGTGGGCGCGATTCGATCCATGCCCACGCATCTTTTATCACCGTTCGCGAAAATCAGGGTGGTCTTCGTGGACCTCGTGCCTAGAAGAGTGTCTTTTCTTTATGGCCAAAACTCACTCCGACATCGGACTCATCGGCCTCGCCGTGATGGGTCAAAACCTCGCACTCAATATCGCCGACCACGGCTTCCAGATTTCGGTTTATAACCGCACGGTCGAAAAGACGGAGAAATTCGTCGCCGAAAATCCCCATACGCCCGGCGGTCTCATCGGCGCCAAGACGCTGCCAGAGTTCGTCGCTTCTCTCGCGAAGCCACGCAAGATGATCATTTTGGTGCAGGCCGGAAAATCCACCGACGCCGTCATCGACAGCCTCGTCCCCCTGCTCGAAGCCAACGATATTGTTATCGATGGCGGTAACGCTCTTTGGACCGACACCATCCGCCGCGAAAAAGCGCTGAAGGAAAAAGATCTCCGCTTCATCGGTTCCGGTGTGTCCGGTGGCGAAGAAGGTGCCCGCTTCGGCCCGGCCCTCATGCCCGGCGGCGACCGTGCCGCTTACAAAGAGCTCGCCCCGATCTGGAATGCGGTCGCCGCGAAAGTTGACGCCAAGACCGGCAAGCCCCTCACGGGCGCTTCGCCCGGCAAGCCGATCGTGGGCGGCGTCCCGTGCGCCACCTACATCGGCGAAAACGGCGCGGGCCACTACGTCAAGATGGTCCATAACGGTATCGAATACGGCGATATGCAGATGATCTGTGAGGCCTATGCGCTCATGCAGGGTCTCCTCGGTCTCAAAGCCGCCGAGATGGGCGACATCTTCAGTGAATGGAATGCGGGTGCGCTCGACAGCTTCCTCATCGAAATCACCGCCGACATCCTCAAGCAGAAGGATCCGCTCACAAAGAAGAAAGCTTTCGTCGACATCGTCCTCGATACCGCCGGCCAAAAAGGCACCGGCAAGTGGACCTCCACCAACGCGCTCGACATGGGTGTGCCCGCCCCGACGATCGCCGAGTCCGTGTTCGCCCGTTGCATTTCCGCCCTGAAGGAAGAGCGCGTCGCCGCCTCGAAAATTCTCAAGGGTCCCGGCAAGAAATATAAGGGCTCCAAAAAGGCGCTTATCGCCGCCATCCACGACGCTCTCTATTGCTCGAAGATCTGCTCTTACGCGCAGGGCTTCCAACTCATGCGCACCGCGCAGAAGGAATACAACTGGACGCTCAACTTCGGCGAGATCGCCCAGATTTGGCGCGGCGGCTGTATCATCCGCGCGGCGTTCCTGCAGAAGATCACGGAGGCCTACGCGCGCAATCCGCAGCTCGCGAACCTTTTGCTCGATTCGTATTTTAACAAGACCGTGAAGAAGGCGCAGGAAAATTGGCGCAAAGTCGTCTCGCTCGCCGCCGAGTGTGGTGTGCCTGCGCCGACGTTTGCCTCCGCGCTGGCCTACTACGACAGCTATCGCTCTGCCCGCCTCCCGGCGAATCTCCTCCAGGCGCAGCGCGACTACTTTGGAGCGCATACTTACGAGCGCACCGACAAGCCCCGCGGCAAGTTCTACCACATTGACTGGCCAGAGAAAGTTCGCCCGCAGTTCGAGATCGGAAAATAACAGCGGTTTGTTTACCGATAATAGCTCCTGCACTTTTCGGAAACACTCCAGCACTTCCCGGAACACCCCGGCATGTTCGCCCCTCCTGAAAAATAACAGGAGGGGCTTCGCTCGATTTTAAGCCCCCCCTAATCGTCAGGTGGGGTGTTGGTATGGTCTGAGCGAGAGAAGGCCTTAAAATTGAAAGATAAGGATTTTCAATTTTCGGCTGAAGGTCGTTAGCCGGTGCCTGATGGCGGATGAAACGACACGCGATGACTACTCGACCAGCATTTTGAAGACGGCGTCGATGCTATCCCGGTAGAACTCGATGGTAAGCTTGGTCCAGTATTCGTCCGGCAGGTCGTTGAGTTGGCGCCGGGCTGAGACCGGCAGCAATAGGACACTTTTGTTCAAGCAGGCTGTTTGTTTGTGACTTCAAGCGAGGATGAACGTGGGCAGTTCTTCAAAGAGACAACGTGGCTTGCCGAGCTTGGGGTTGCTGGAGTAACCACGGCAATGCTCGCCTCACGGCATCTTGAACCCACGGAGCAATACGGTCGCTCAACCCGCTCAACTCGTTGTCGGTGTCTGGCGTGGGTTCCGGTCCAATTCGGGCGGTCATGCCGTAGACTCCAAACATATCGATCATGGCAAGTCCTCTCGACATAATCGTGATGCTGGTCGTGCTGAATCGCGTTACCTCCGCAATTCCGCGTTCGTCGGGTTTTCCGCCACAGAGACGTCGCACCTCTTTCTCATGGTTGAGCATAACGATGATCGTGAGGCGCTCTACGTCTGCCGCCGTCATTTCGAGGAACGCACGATAGAATGGTTCTCCAACCTCCTGCGTATTTCCGTTACGTGCAGCAATCTCTTCGATGGCGTCTATCAGATCCTTTGGGCGTTTTTCGTTCATGGTAAATGACGGCCATCGCTATTGGGTTAA
>CAMBVX010000503.1 GCA_945871085.1 Opitutus sp. GAS368
TGGGGGAGAAAGGAGCTAAATTTCCTTAGAAAGCCTTGCGCATGCCGACGCTCCAGAAGCGGCCGGCGGGTCGGCCGACGAAGCCCTGCTGGTAGCCGACGCCGTCCGGAAAGAGCGGCGGCTCCTTGTCGAGGAGGTTATCCACGCCGAGGGAGAGGCGGGTGTTGTTCAGCCAATCGGCGGTGCCGGTCGGGATATCGTAGGTCAGGAAACCGCCGACTGTGTAGTAGCGGGCGATCTCGACTCCGCCGTTCGCGGAGAAGAGGCCGTTGCGGTTGGTGAAATTATGGTTGAGGCCCGCGCCCCATTCCTTGCGCGCCCAGGCGAGGCTGCTCTGAACGCGATAGCGGGGGAGTCCGCTGCGGCCGATCGAGTTGAGCGTGGGAGTCGCGAGATTTGTCGTGGAGCCGACGAACTTGAAATAGGTCGTCGTCGAGCGGAAGCTGAACTGGCCATAGTCCACGGTCCGCTTGCGGTAGTTCAGCTCGAAGTCGTAGCCCTCGACGCGTTGGTAGGCGAGGTTCACGACGCTGTCGCTGATCGACTGAATACGGCCGGGGACGGTCACCGTTTGGCCGGGGGTGACCGCAGTGGTCTCGTTCAGCGGGCCACTGAGGACGAGAATGTTGGCCGCGGTGCGGTTGGTGTAGGTCTCGCTGCCCGGGTCGCGCACAATGAGGTTGGCGGTACCGCCGCCGACTTCGTTCTGGCGGATGAAACCGGTGCCGACCGTCGTGATGATGTTGCTCTGTTCAATTCGGAAATAGGACGAGCCGACCGAGAGCCCTTGCAGGTGCTTCCAAGGAAATTCGTAAACGAAGCCGTATTGGTAGCCCTTGGCGTGCTCGGGCGTGAGCTTGGGGTTGCCGCCCTGCTTGACGAGGCGCTGCGTGGTCGAGCCATCGAAGGGATCGCCGGTCAGCGCCAGCGGGCGCCGGAGGTCAGGCAGGCCGTTCGGCAGGCCCTGCGTCTCGCCACCGTAGAGCTGCGTGAGCGTGGGTGCGCGGAAGGAGCGAGTCATCGAACCGCGGAAGAGCAGGTCCTTCGTGGGCTGGTAGCGCAGACCGTAGTAGGGCTTGAAGCCGCTGTCGTAGCCGTCGCTAAATTCTTCGAACCGCGTCGCGACGCTGAGGTCGGCGGACTTGAAGAAGCGGTAGGTGTTGGGCTTGACGAGCGGGATGCGCGTCTCGGCGGCGACGGACTTGACGGTGCGGCCGGCCTTGGTGGCGTCGGCGAGTCGCACTTGGCCAATGATGTCGTCGAGCGTCGTGGAGATGGCGTCGTTGGCGACGTTGAATTTCTCGCGGCGGTGCTCGGCGTAGAGCGCGAGGCCGATGGCACCGGTCGGGCCCTGCCAAATTTCACCGGCGAGTTTCGCGTCAACGAGGTCGAGTGCGGCATTGCCGGCCTTCTGTTGCTGGACGCGGATGCCGTCGAGCACAGCGGCGGGGTTGCGGTAGGAGGCACCGCCAAAAATATTCAGCGCATCCGGGGTGGATTTGGCAAGGGAAGCGCGGAGCCGGCTCTCGGAGATGGCGTTGGTGGTGAGGTCCACGACTTCGTCGAAGCCGTAGGTGTAGCCAACCTCCCAGTCGAATCGGTCGAAGATGGTGCCTTTCGCGCCGAGGAGCGTGGAGTAGCTGTGGTTGGTGATGTCGGCCTTGCGCGCGCCGATATCGACCGGGCGGAAATTAAACGAGACATCGACGCCGAAGGGATTCCAGTGGTTTGTCTTCGGCACGACGATGTTGTTGTCACCCGCCGTGGAGATCGGCGACGGCGCAAGTTCGATGTGGGACTTGTTGTGTTGGTAAGAGGCCTCGCCGAAGAACTGGATGTTCTTGGAGAGGTCGTAGCGGTAGGTGAGGTTGAGGCCGGTGCGCTGGACCTCGGGCGTGAGCCAGACGAATTCCTGGAAATTATAGAGGTTCGACGGGTTGCTCTGGGGCACGAGAATTTGGGTTACATAGGACCGCGCGACGGCGGAGTTGAACTGGCCGCCCGTGCCGGTGACGGACGCGTTCGTGAACGCGGGCGTCGCGGAGGCGAGCGTGCCGAGCAAATCGCCGGCGCCAGTGGGCGTAACGCCGCCGGTGCCAGGGAGCCGGGCGATGACCGTGCCGAGGGGCACGCCGGGGATATTCACGCCGTTTTGGCCGTTGATCTGGCCGGTGGCGGGACCGGTCAGGCCAATGCGGGCCTGCGGACCCGTTCCGGAGCGCAGGTCGAAGAAGCCCGCGGCGACGAGTGGGGCGTATTGCGGCCCCTTTTCTTTGAGGAAACGCGCGGAGAGATCGGCGTTGGCACCGAACGGAGTGTCGATACCCTTAAGCGCGCCGCGCGAGAAGTAGGTGAGGGCGGCGGTGACGCTCCCCTTGCCGGAGCCAGCGCCGACGAACACGGAGAAATTTTTCTCCCCGACATCGGTGTTCGCCGAGTTACCGTAGGAGCTGTTGACTTCGACTCCGTTAAAATCCTTGCGGTAAATGATGTTTACGACACCCGCCGTGGCGTCAGCCCCGTAAACGGCGGAGGCCCCGTCCTTCAGCACCTCGATGCGCTCGACCATGGCGAGCGGAAAGCGGTTGAGATCGACGAACACCGTGCCGCCGGAGGCGTTGGCGGTGGCGACGGCGCGGCGGCCGTTCAGGAGAATGAGGGTGTTGTTGGCACCGAGGTCGCGGAGGTTGAGCGCGGTGGAGCCACGAACCGCGGCGGTGGTGCCGCCTTCGTTGATGCCGGTGATGCCGGCCTCGGGGAGGTCGCGCAGCATGTCGGTGAGATTGGTGCGGCCGGTGGCCTCGATCTCAACGCGACTGATGATCTTGATCGGCGAAGGGCCCTCCTGATCGACTTGTTTCAGGCGTGACCCGGTGACTTCAAATTTTTCGAGCTTCTGGGTTTCGTCGGTTTTTTTCTTATCATCAGTCTTCTTCACTTCCTGCGCGGCGAGAGCGCCGGCGCAGATTAGGAAGGAAAGACCGAAACGGGCAGCCGCAAGCGCGGCCGTCGGGTGCGGTGTGTTCATGGTGTTGGGTTGTAGGAGCACGTATTCTAGGGTCACCGTCGGCGGAAGTGCCGGCAGGTTTCTTGACCCCAATGTCTTACTTGCCGCGCGAGCGTAACGCAAATCTGAATTCAGGCAACCGCGGAGACGGAATTGACTCCCGGAAACAACCCGACTCAGTGCCGAGTTACCACAACATGAAAACAACTTTGCCCCGTCTGCTTGCAGTGATGGCCGGCCTGTTCGTCACCGGTGCCCACGCCCAACCCCCGCCGCCCACCCGTCCCGAGACGATGTTCGCCGATCCGGACATGCAGCACGCGAAGATCTCACCGACCGGCCGTTACCTCACATGGCTGGCCCCGAAAAATCAGCGGATGAATCTCGCGATTCTCGACCGTGAGACGAAGCAGCTCCGCTGGCTGACGAACATGAAGGAGGAAAACGTCGTGAACTACGCGTGGGCGAAAAAAGACCGGCTCCTCTTCGTGCAACAGTTCGCCGGGCGAGAGCAGTTCGGCCTCTTCGCGTGCGATCCGGACGGCGGGAATTTTCTCATTATCAACCCCCTCGAACGCGTCGAGGCCGACGCGGACGGCCGCGGGGCCGAAAGCATGCCCGGCAGCGAACGCGACCTGCCGAAGTCGCTCATCAGCCTCTTGCCGAGAGACCCCGACCACATCCTCATGGACCGCGGTCGCGGTCGCTCGGGGCTCGGCGACGCGATCAAGGTCAACATCCGCACCGGCAAGGAGACGATCGAGGAGCGCAACTACATCAACGCCCGCGCGTGGATCGCCGACGCCAACGGCGTCATCCGCGTCGCCATCTGCACCGATTTGGAGGAACCCATCCGCATCAAATACCGCAAGGACGTGAAAAGCGAATGGCGCACCCTCGGCGAGTTCAGCAAGGATCTCTCCCTGATCGCCTCCGAGGCCTCACCGGTCGAGCGGCATTGGCGGCCCAGTGTCTTCGCGAAGGACAACCGCACGCTCTACGTGAAATCCTTCATGGAGCACGACAAGTCCGCGATCCGCACCCTCGACCCCGAGACCGGCGAGTGGGGCCCGGTGCTGTTCACTCATCCGCGCGTCGAACCCGGCGACCGGTTAGCCAACTACGTCCTCCGCACCGGCGGCCTCACGTCGCGCGCCGCGCCCGACGGGCTCATCTTCAATTCCGCCGGCGAACTTGGCGGCATTGCCTACACCGACGAATACCCCGCGGTGCAGTGGCTCGACGACAAGCTGGGCCAGCGCGCGAAGGACATCGACCGCGCGCTGCCCGACACCCGCAACGCCGTCATCAGCACGACGAGCGACGGCACGCTCTCGGTCGTGCGCGCCGCGAGCGACCGCGATCCGGGGACGTTCTATCTTTACGACGCAGCGAAACAGGAACTCAGCGAACT
>CAMBVX010000504.1 GCA_945871085.1 Opitutus sp. GAS368
TTTCACAAATCGATCAGCGACTTCATCGTCGGTGCCCAGGAAACCGGTGTCGTCGACGCCGGCGCCGAAAACGGCTTCGAGGGCCTCTATGAGGGCTACAAGATCCTCCAAAGCGTCAACGCCGGCACGGCCGTCGCCCAGGGCTTCGAATTCTCCTACCAGCAGCAGTTCCGCTTCCTCCCGGGTCTGTTGAAGACGCTCCGCCTCAGCGCCAACTTCAGCGTCACGAATGCGCACGGTGACTTCGGCACGGTCGGTGCCTATCGGGGCAATGGAGAGATCGCCGGCTTCATCCCCCGCACGGGCAATCTCGCTCTCTCGTGGGACTACAAGAAGTTTGGTGTCTCCATGAGCTACAACTACACGAGCTTAAACATCCGTTCCTACAATGGCACCGCGCCCTCCCGGAATCAGTATCTCGCGCCCCGAGACCTCATCAACCTGAACCTCCGCTACCAACTGCCGCGCAATCTCACGCTGAACTTCGGCGTCGCGAACCTCTTCAACGAGCCGCAGCGCTACTTCCGCGGCGTGCCCGACCAGCTCGAGACGTTTCTCATCAACGGCACGACGATCACCGCCGGTCTCGAAGGCCGCTTCTGAGGTGGGCGGGCACGTCCCGGTGCCCGCATTTTGTTCATCGCGAATTGGAAAAATCCATGCGGGCACAGGGACGTGCCCACCCAACTCGCCCGGTCGCTCAACGCCCGGGCGATTTTATTGGATCGGATGGGCGGCCCGCCCGCCCTCCCATCTCAAACCAACTCCCGCAACGCATCCGCCGCGATCCAGCGCGCGGCACGCGAATCCAGTTTCCCGATGCGCTGGGCCTCCGCGATCGCGGCGCGGCGTAGCACGAGGTTGCGTTTCCCAATCTGCCGCAGTGCCCAGTTGACGGCCTTCTTCACAAAATTTCGTTCATCCGTCGCCTCACGTGCAATCACGGGTAGAAATCGCAGGAAGACTTCGTCCGGCAGTTCCTTCCGATGGATCGCCAAACCGGCCATGGTCGCAAACCCCGCACGCTTCACGAACTCGCCTTTTCGCCCGCTCCACGTGAGCGCCTTCTCCTCGGCGAACTCCGTGCGATCGAAGAGAAACGCGAGGGCATCCGTCAGCGCCCAATTGTCCGACACACGGACCCACGCCTCCATTTGGCCACGCGTAATCTGTTTCGGATTTTCAACCAGTGTCGCCAGGACGCGGGCGTCGTGGATGCCGCTGGCCCACAGCTCGAGGGCGAGCGGATGATTGCGCCGGTGGGAGCGCGCGAGATCGCGCAAGACCGGCGTCGCAATGCCGAGCTGTTCCGCCTTCGACGCGATGCCAAACCGGGCCTGGCCTGCGATGTTGGCGGGATTGCGCAGCGAGTAGAGATGCGCGATGAGCCTCACCGACTCGCTCAGGCCGAGATTGAAGCAAGCGTCACAACACATCGCGGAGTGGAGTGTTTCCGACCCGTAACAGAGGCTGAGGAACCACAGAGACCCGGAGACACAGAGCAAACACGAGGCTCGATCTCTGTGCCTCCGTGTCTCTGTGGTTCATCGCTTTTATTTCACTCCCCGTCGCGCTCGCACGGCGGACGCGAGATTCGCGAGGACCGGCAGCGTCTGCTCCCACGAGAGGCACGCGTCCGTGATACTGCGCCCATAGACCAACGGTTTTGCCGAAAATTCCTGCGCCCCGCCGAGGAGATTGCTCTCGATCATCACAGCGGCAATCGCCCGTTCGCCGGCGGCGATTTGCGCGGCGAGATCGGCGGCGACGGCCGGCTGACGCGACGCATCCTTCCCGCTGTTGGCGTGGGAGCAGTCGACCATCAACTGCGGTGAGAGCCCGTTTTTTGTTAACAGCGCCGCCGCCGAACGAATATCCGCGCTCGAAAAATTCGGCCCGCGCGTGCCACCGCGCAGCACGAGGTGCGTGTGCTCGTTGCCCGTCGTGCCCATGACCGCCGGGGCGCCCTCCCGCGTGAGCGAAGGAAACCAGTGCGGATGCCGCGCCGAACGGATCGCATCGACCGCCACCTGCACATCGCCGTCGGTGCGGTTCTTGAAACCCACCGGCATCGAAAGCCCCGACGCCAGCTCGCGGTGTACTTGGCTCTCGACCGTGCGCGCACCGATGGCGCCCCACGAGATGAGGTCGGCGTAGTATTGACCGAGCGTCGTATCCAAAAATTCCGTAGCCACCGGCAAGCCGCGGGCAACGACGTCGAGCAAGAGTTGGCGCGCGAGACGGAGGCCGCGGTTGATCTGATACGAACTGTCGAGGTGGGGATCGTTGATGAGGCCCTTCCAGCCGACGACAGTGCGCGGCTTTTCGAAGTAGACGCGCATCGCGATCAACAACTCGCCCGCATAGAGCGGCACGATGTCCCGCAATCGCTCGGCGTAGTCCACGGCGGCCACCGGATCATGAATCGAACACGGCCCGACGACCACGAGCAGCCGGTCATCGGTGCCGGTGATGATCGCCGCAATCTCCCGCCGCGCCTGCGCGAGCTGGGCCGCACCTGCGTCCGACAGGGGTAATTCGGCCTCGAGCGACACCGGCGCGATCAGCGGTTTGGTCGCATGGATGCGCAGGTCGGAGGTGGGTGGATGCATGAAATCTGCGGCAGGATTCTTACCCAAGTATCTTCTTCGCCTCATTCACCAGCGGCGAGCGCGCCAGCGTCGCCTCGCCCGACCCGGCGACCGTGGCGCCGACTCGCGCGATCCGGGCGCGCGTCGTGAGGAAGGCGAATGACGCCGCTTCGCCGGCCGCAGCGTGTTGCGTCGCGTGAGCGAGCACGTCAGCGCACGGCGAAATCGCGGCCAGCGGGAGGACATTTTTCTCGGCCAGAAACAGCCCGAGGGACGCACCGAGGGTGTCGAGCCAAGCGCGCGGTTTCGCGGGCGGCACATAGGCGAAAGCGGCGCTCGCGGGCGACCACTCCAGGTAGGCGCGCACGTCGGCGTGGAGTTTTCCGAGGGCTTCGTCGGCGGTGGCGGGCGTCCAACGCGCGGTGAACGTCTTGCGTTCGCGATAGGTCTTCACCTCCCACACGCGCAGCAGCACTTCGTAATCGCCGGCATTGGCCCGGAGCGCACCCGTCACGATAAAATCGAGCGCGCCTTCACTTGTGTCGACGAGTTGGCGGAGGTTTTCAGTGGTCCACTCGGCACCGAAGATCATGAGGTGGGCCGGCGCACCGTCCGGCGGATTCATGACCGCGACGGCCGCGACGGGATCGTAAGACGGGGAAAAATAAAAGGCTTCAGCCAGCCAGAGCGGCAAGGCCCGCGAGAGCCGGCCAAGTTCGTCCTCGGGCTTTTTCATCGCGGCCGCAATCTCGGGATAATTGGGCAGGGCGAGCTGCGCAAAGGCGATGCGGCGCAGGCGACTTTCCTTGGGCGGGAGGAGTTGCGCGGCCATCGCTTCCAAGCCGTAAAACCAGATCGGTTTGCTGATACTCACCAGGGCGACCCTCGGCGCATCGGCCCCGACGGCGGCCCCCCCCACGACTCCGGGCGGAGGGGCCGCGTGGGGCGAAGCAATCATCTCCGCGATGGCGTTCGAGAAACCGTAGAGGCGTTGCTCCAACTCGGGCCGCTGCAAGCCGAACAGAATATCGAGCACATGCTGCGCGGCATCAGGATTGCGCACGGCGAGGTAAGCCTGGAGGAGGTTGAGGCCGGTAGCGGGGCCGTGGCGCTCGGCGTCGTAGCGCGGCGCGACGAGTTCGATGATTTCCATGACGTGCCCGTGCGAGCCGAGATCGCCGGAAATCGCGACGAGCACATCGGGTCGGTCTCCCGCCGAGCCCGCGAGCACTTCCTCGTAAAGGGCGACCGCGGCCGGGAGATCTTTGGCGGTCAATTTCTCGCGGGCGGTCTCGAGCAAGGCTTTGACGCTGCCAGCGGCCGGAGCGGGAGCCGGCGGCGACGATGACGCGGCGGCAGCGAGCGCCGCATGCGTGGCATCCGAGCCATTGGCTGGAACCGGGGCGGACGTTGATTTCTTCGCGGAAAAGCGGTCAAAAAATCCCATGCGCCCAGCAAAGCGGCGCGCGACCCGGGGGCGAGGCAAAGTTGCGGCGGCCCGCATTACTCCGCTACGTTGATCTCAAAAAACACCCGAAATTGTTTGTCACTTATTAAGTGACAACCGCTCTGAAAGCGGCGGCTTTGGGGATGCCCTAAGTAACGGAGGGATGCGAGTCGCCCTGCTGGCAAAAGGACTCCGATCGGCCGCGCCGCCTACGCCGACGGCGCGGGCCGGCACCACCCATGCACCACCGCAGCGCACGCGAGGCCCATGAGATGGGCGAGCGGTACGGGTTGGATCTCGGCGGCCGCGAAGTGTGCGAACACGGGCTGACGGCGCGCGGTTTCAAGCACGATTTTCGCGGCGAGCAACCC
>CAMBVX010000505.1 GCA_945871085.1 Opitutus sp. GAS368
CATTGGGCGGCGCAGTGCGAACTCGAAATCGAGGTGGCGGAACGCCTGCAAAAAATGATCCCGTCAGCGGAGTTGGTTCGGTTCAACAACTCGGCGACCGAGGTCGTGTTGGCGGCATTTCGGCTCGCGCGCGCCCACACCGGGCGGAAATTGATTTTGCGTTTCGAGGGGCACTATCACGGTTGGGCCGACGAGGGTCTCGTGGGTTTTGCCAACCCGGTCGCCAGCTGGGGCGACGACGAGAATCCTGCGCGCACGCACCCGAGCAAAGGCGTGATTCCGGAGGTGTTGGACCAGTTCGTTGTGGCGCGTTGGAACGACGTCGAGCACCTGCGCCGGCGCGTCGAGCAATTCCGTGGCCAGATCGCCGCCATCGTGTTCGAACCCGTGCTCTGCAACACGTGCTGCCTCGAACCCGTGGCGGGCTTGATGGCGACGATTCGCGAGCTGTGCGACCGCGATGGCATGCTGATGATCTCGGACGAGACGATCACGGGGTTTCGTTTCGGTGCCGCGTGCGCGCAAGGCTACTACCGCTACAAACCCGATCTCACGATCCTGGGCAAAGCGATTGGCGGCGGCACGCCGTTTGCGGCGCTTGCCGGCACCAAGGCTGCGATGGCGAAAATCCTCTCGGGGGAAGTCGTCCACGCCGGCACCCTCAACGCCAACCCGCTCTGTCTCGCCGCGAGCAAGTGGTGTCTCGATGAAGTGCTGGCGCTCGGCAGCGTGCATCCCTCACAGAGTCAGGAACTCGGCCGCGCGCTTATGGCTGGTCTCGTGGCTCTCGCGCATGAGTACGGCGTGCCGCTGCGCCCGCAAGGCCCCGGACTCATTTTCCACGCTGTGATGCTGAAGCCCGGTGTGGCGGAAGGCGCGATCCGCGATTACCGCGACTACGTGCGTCGTCACGACGCGCCGCGTTGGGCGCACCTGCGGCGCTGCCTGCTCGAGGAAGGAGTCCGTGCAATCGAACGCGGGCTCTGGTCAATCAGCCTGGTGCATACGCGGTCCGATATCGACGAGGCTTTGCGCCGCGCGACGACGGCGTTTCGCCGTCATGCGGCGACTTGGCCGGCTGCGGCCTGAGCCGACCCATGAAGCCCCGGATCCTCACTGCCGGATTTTTTCACGAGACGCATTCTTTCGTCGATGAGACCACGCCGTGGTCGAGTTTCGATGTGGTTGAAGGCGAGGCCGTGCTGCGCAAGCTCGGCGATGGCTCGCCAACGGACGGGTTCTTGGAGGAGGCGGCGCGGCAGGGCTTTGCGGTCATTCCCACGATCGACGCCCGCGCCACCCCCGGTGGGACGGTCGCGGACCGCGCGTTTGAGAATTTCTGGGCGGCGTTTGAACGCCAGGCGCGCCCGGCGCTCGATCACGGTGTCGACGGGATTTTTCTCGTTTTGCACGGCGCGATGGTGACGGCGTCATTGGCCGATGCGGAGGGCGAGTTGCTCGCGCGCATCCGGGCGCTCCCGGGGGCGGCGGAGCTGCCGATTTTTGGCGTGCTCGACCTGCACGCCAACGTTTCCGAAAAAATGTGCGCGCTCGCCAACGGGTTCACCATGTATCGCGAGAACCCGCACACCGACGCCAAGGACGCCGCGATGCGCGCGACCGCGCTGCTCGGCCGCTGCCTGCGCGAGGCCATCACACCGCACATGGAGTGGTGTCGGCCGCCGCTTGTCTGGGCACCGCCCGGCACCGGCACGGCCACGAATCCGATGTTGGTCTTGAAGCGTCGCGCCCTCGCGCTCGAAACCGAGCGCGCAGAGATCTGGGCGTGCAATGTCGCGGCGGGCTTTTCCTTTGCGGACACGCCTGACACCGGCGTGTCCTTCTCCGCCGTCGTGGCCGGTCCACGCGGTGCGGCGCAGGGCGCCCTGGACGAACTCGCACGCCTCGCGTGGTCGTTGCGCGAGCAGGGCCGGATCGAATATCCGGCGGTCGACGTCGTCCTCGACCGCCTCGCGGCGGAGCCGTCGGCCCCGGGACCGGTGCTACTCGTCGAGCCTTCCGACAACATCGGCGGTGGCGCGCCCGGCGACGGCACGGGGATTCTCCGCGCGCTCCGGTCGCACCGCGTGCACCACGCGCTCATTGCGATTAACGATGCTGTGGCCGTCGCCGCGCTCGCGAACGCCAAGCCTGGGGAGAAGCGTCGGCTTGCCATCGGCGGACGCGGCTGGCGCGGAGATGCGGGGCCGGTCACAGTCGAGGCGGCGTTTATCTCGCGGAGTGATGGAGGCTTCAATCTGGAGGACTTGCACAGCCATCTCGCCTCGATGTGCGGCGGACGTTTTGAAATGGGCCCGAGTGCTGTCGTGTACTGCGAGGGTGTGACGGTGCTGCTTACGAGCCGAAAGACTCCCCCGTTTGACCTCGGTCAGTATCGCAGCCAGGGAATCGAACCGCGCGATTTCGCGTTCATTGGTGTTAAAGCCGCCGTCGCGCACCGCCGCGCCTACGATCCCATTGCGCACGCTTCGCATTTCGTTGAAACGCCGGGGCCTTGTTCGAGCAATCTCGCGAGCTTCCCGTGGCGGCGGTTGCAGCGCCCCGTTTGGCCGCTCGATCCCGGCACCGAGTTCACCACGCAAATTCTATGAGCACTCCTGTTATTTATCCCCGTGATGCCAACACGCCGACCTCGCACCTGCCGTTCAGCCCGGCCGTGCGCGTGGGCGATCTGATTTTCGTTTCCGGCCAAGCGTCGGTCGATCCCACCGGCCAGGTTGTGAGTGATACCTTTGAGGGTGAATTCCGCCGTTCGGTGGATAACATGCGCCGCGTGCTCGAGTCTGCTGGCAGCGATTTGCGACACGTGGTGCAGACGCGAAACTACGTGCGCGATCCCGCCGATCTCCCTCGCTACAACGAACTCTATCGGGAGTATTTCTCAGCGCCATTTCCGGCCCGCACCACGATCACGCACTGCCTGCCGCCAACGCTGAAATACGAGATCGAGTGTATCGCCGTGGCGTCGGTCTGATCGGCTGCTTATCTTTGTGCTTTGCTTTTTGGTGGTGTTTCATCGCCTCCGCAAGAGGCCAAGATGGGGATCGTTGGTTGAAATCGCCTGATAATCACCTCTTGGATGGAAGCCCACGAACTTAATGATTGGAACGATCGCGTCGTTGGTTGGCCGGTTTGCAACGGTGAGAAAATGACTTTGGCGGCTTGGGCGGCGCTGTGCTCTTGCCGCAAGTGGCCGTAGGTCGTCATCGCGAGGGCTCCGCCGTCGCTTTGCCCGAGCCAGCGGGAGACGGTGGGGATATCACTCGATGCACCGCGTCGCGAAGAAATGCCGTAGATCATGGTGCACGAGTTTCGTGATCTTCAGGGCCGAACACGCTGTCCGGAGCGCTCCTTTGCATTCCCGGATGGCGAGGACGGTGGCGTCGGCAGGTTCCTCTCCCCGTCGTCCGCGAATTTCACCGAGCAAATCCGCGAGCGGCTGAATGATCGGAACGGTACGGTAGCTCGATTCAGTCTTGGTGCCGGCAACTAAGATTTGCTTCTTGGCGAGGTCGACCTTCGCCCACCGCAACGCCGTCGCCTCTGCTAGTGCCCGGACTGCCCATTGCTGGCAATCGGTGGCCGTGACTCGGCGCGCATCGCGGTTCGGAAGATCAGCGGTCAGGCCAAGTCTTCAGGATCGCCTTCATGGCGGTTTCGCGCCGGGTCTTGGTGGCCGGCGCAAGCGACGAATCATAGTCTGTCCGCTGCCGGCAAATGGCGATGAATCGGGTCATGCTCGCCTCCTCGCCCTTGGTCGCCGCCGTGTTGCCGGTTTCGACCGCTCTTCTGGAGCGGACCTGGGCCTCGAAGTCGGCGAGCCTGAGTCTGGCGACGGAGAACAGGGACGTCTTGAGTGATTTCCATTTCTGCTTGCCGTTGACTTTCACCCGGGCGTAGTAAGTTCCGTTTTGGCCGTTGTGAAGCAGGTTCGTGACGTTTGTTCTTTCCCACCCTTTCTCAGCATTTTCGTCTTTCATCCCGAAAGTGTAGAAGTAGGAAGTAGAAAAGCTCAAACATAGTAATGTTTAAGTCTCTCGTAAGTATCAGTAATTCTTGTTTTTAGGCGCGGTAGCCAAGTGGTAAGGCCGAGCTCTGCAAAAGCTCTATGCGCCGGTTCAATTCCGGCCCGCGCCTCCAAGATTAACCTGCATGTGCAGGAGTGGTTTAGGAGTCACGGGGTCCGAAGTGGACACCAAAATGGACACCAAAATCACCCCTCCCAGAGGATTTCGCGTAACCGGCGCTAACCCGCCGACTACCCGCTAACCCATCGGAAGCGGCTTCCACTATCCTCCCGGTTGCGTCCAAAACCATGAAAACACGCTACCGTCTCATTCGTCGGGG
>CAMBVX010000506.1 GCA_945871085.1 Opitutus sp. GAS368
AGGGCGTGCAAGGCGAGGCTAGGGCGAGCGGAACTCGGGAGATAGGTGCTGGCATCGATGGGCACGAGGAGGGTGTCGAGGTCGTATTTCAGCTCGCGCAGGGAAGGATTGAAGCAGCCAAGGAGCACGAGGGCGTTGAAGGCGACGAGGGGCCACAACCACACGAGGGGTTTCATCCAGCCGTCGCGCCAGGCATCGCGGTTTTGGACGGCCGTGAGCGTGAGGAGCAGGCCGAGACTGCCCCACCAAGCGAGAATGGGACGGACCCACTCGGCGGCACCGCCAAAGGCCCAGGTCGTGCCAATCAGGAAAATTGCGAGATGCGTCAGGACCGCCCATTCGAGGGGTCCGAGCGGACGCTGATGGGCGGGCACCCGGGCGCCCATGCCGCGGGCGTATTTGATGGCGTCGCCATCAGTTGGATAGGGCGAGAAACTCATGGGGAATTCCCCTTGAGTTGCGCGTAAAACGTGGCGAGGTCGCGGGCGGATCGGTCCCAAGCATACTCGCGAAGGATCCATTCGCGGGCTTGGGCTCCGCGGGTGAGCAACGCGGGCGGACCCTCGGCGGTGGCGGTTTTGAGAGCTGCGGCATAGTCGTCCCACGGCACACACCAGCCGAGGCCGTCGGAGTTTATGGCGCGCCACGGAGTGGTGTCAGTGACGAGAGCGGGGACGCCGTGGGCCATGGCTTCGGCGATCACGAGGCCGAAGTTTTCGTTGTGCGACGGCAAGAGAAAGAGGGACGCGACCGAGTAAGGGGGCGGCTGGTTGATGCCACTGAAAGCCTGCACTCGGCCGGCGCCGGACTGGCGCATGACGTAGTCGTCGAGTAGCGCTGGCGTATAATCTTGGGGAATGCCGACCAAGAGCAGCAGCCAGTCGCGCGGTCCGTGTTCGAGCCACAAGTCGATGAGTTCGATGACGCGTTTCTTTTGATGGAAGCGGGAATAGAACAACGCGACCGGACGCTGGGCGGTGGCGGGGCACGCGGCGTGCCAGTGGGCCGTGGCGTGGGCGACGGCGGCGGGATCGGGCGCATCGACGGCGTTGGGTGCGAGGCAGACGGGCTGCGTGAAACCGAGCGCGCGGATCTCTTCGGCTTCTTCGACACTGGTGGCATGCCAGCCGTGGACCGCTTCCAGCGCACCCGGGTGAACGAACGCGCGGGCGAATTTCTTGCGCCAGTCACGATGCCGCCAGGCCCAGCGACTCATCATGCCGCGAGGGGAGAGGACGAGCTTGGCGCCGCGGTCGACGGCCGCGCGGTGGGCGTAGTGGAGCGTGCGCAGCCAGAGTGAGTGGTGATGAATGATGTCGGATTCGCAGGTCCGGAGGGCGCGGCGCAATCCTGCCGAGGGGCAGAAGCGCCGTGGCCAGCTGCGCTCGAAAATTTCGACACGCAGCGAGCCGGCGGTGCGTGACGCGGAGATCGTCGGATCGGTGGCGAGGAGCTCGGTGTCATGGCCGGCGCGGGCGAGGGCAGAGCTGAGTGCGAGCACGGAGCGGCTGGGGCCGCCATATTGGGCCTCTAGGCTGGGAACGATCTGGGTGACCCTCATTTCGTGCGCGGAGCGGGGCGGTCTTTGATCGGGCGGCAGGGGTGGCCGACGCAGATTTTTCGGGGAGGGAGATCGCGCACGACGACCGACCGCGCGCCCACGACGCTGAGTTCGCCAATCGTTACGCCGGGACCGACAAAGACGTCGGCGCCGAGCCAGACGTTTTGGCCGATGACGATCGGGGCGGTGATGAGCGGCATATCCCAACGGGTGAAATCGTGTGTGCCGGCGCAGAGGTGGCAGTTTTGACTCAGATTGGCACCGCGCTGGAGCGTGATGGGGGCGAGATTATACAGCGTGACGTTACGCCCGACCATCGAGCGAGGGGCGAGGGTGAGTTTCCAGGGAAATGTGATGCGGGCGGTGGGGAATACCACAACATGACCGGGGGCAGGAATGTTGGCGCCGAACAGGACGAGCAGGCGCGCACGAAAACCGTGAAGCGGTCGCGGGCTCCAACGAAAAATCGTCGCCTGCACGAAGGCCCAGAGCCAGCGCAGCACGACCTCGCGGCGTGGATACGGTGTGACGCAGTATTGGCCGAGGTAGGGCGATTCGGAGGGCATGAAGAACAGGAAAGTCTGCGGAAGGGCGAACGACTCAACGCCAGAATAAGGCGGAGGAAGCGCCGGAACTACTTACCACTGGCCAAGGGAGCGAGGAGGGCGAGGACGGCGCGGGCGCTGGCGGCGAAATCATACTGCTTCGCATGGGCCTGAGCGCGCGCGGCGAGCTCGCGCCGCAGCGTTGAGTCGAGCAAGAGGCGGGCGAGGGTGTCGGCGAGGCGGTCGACCGCATCGGGAGCGGTGTGGTCGAAGACGAGGCCGGTGTCGCCGTCGCGGACAAGTTCATGGAAGCAGGTGAGGGCGGATACGACCGGGGCGGCACCGGCGGCCATGGCTTCGGCGATGGCGATGCCGAAGGTCTCGCCCTGATCGGCGAGGCTCGGGTAGCAGAAGATATCCATCCCAGCGTAACGCCGGGCCAGTTGGTCGGCATCGAACTCGGGGCCACGGAAGCTGAAGCGGTCGCCTAATTTCGGACCGTAGGTGGCGAGCAGCGTATCACGGTAGGGTTCACCGGCACCTCCCTGCGGTATGGTCCACGGTCCGACAAGCTCGAGTCGCCAGGGAGGTAGAGCCGGACGTTGGGCGACGAGTTGGGCAGCAGCGGCGAGCAGCAGATCGAGGCCTTTTTCGGGATGGATGCGGCCGACGAAACCAACGGTGAGGGGACCTTGTTGAGAATGGCCAAGCGTCTCATTGGAGGCGTGGGCATGGCGCGACCAGTCGATCGGATTGGGAAACACGTGGGTCCGGTCGGCGAGGTCGGGTTTTTCAAGCAATGCGCGGGCGGCAACGGCGGGGCTGGTGGCGAGAACCAGATCGACCGCTCCGTAGACTCGCATCTGGCCTTTGGGCATCCGTCCAAGAACGACGGCGACGCGGCCGGCGGCAGGGCGGAGTCGGCGTAGGTAGGCAGGCAGGGACACGGTGTTGCAGAGAACGACGTCGCCGGGCGGAAGCCGGCGCGCAACCCGGAAGCCCCAGAGGAAGTCGAGCATCAGGTTGCGGGCGAGGCTGGCTGTGTGATTCATGCCGGGCACGCGGAGGTGGGTGAGGGTGCCTGAGGTTTCATGATCGGGAAGTCCAGGCCAGCGGCGCGACACGAGGGTAATGTCGTGACCCGCCTCGGCCATGGTGCGGGCGAGTTGAAACCAAATCTTTTCCGTCGCGCCGCCAGCGAGTGGCGGGACCGGGAGGAAAAACCCCATCACGATGGAAATCCTCATGGTGTCGGGAGGGCGGCGCGAACAGCGTGGAGGAGACCTGCGGTGGCGCAGGCATAAGTGTAGCCGGCGATGCGTTGGGTGACGGCGGCGCGAAGCGCGGGGCCACGGGCGACCACGTCTTTTAGGGCGCGCGCGAGGGCGGCGGGCAGCGCGGCCGGATCTGAGGCGCGGAAAACCCAGCCGGTCGCGCCGTCGGTGACGAGGTCGCGCTGGCAGCCGACGCGGTTGCTCACGAGACAGGGGACGCCGAGGTGCATGGCCTCGTTCACGGCGAGGCCCCACGTTTCGTAGAGGCCGCGCGAGGGGAGCGCGAAGATGTCGGCGAGCAGGTAGCGAGCGGGCATTTCGCTTTGGTTCGCGAAGGGGAGGAAGCGCACGGTCACATCGGGCCGGGCGGCGGCGGCGGATTGCAGTGCGGGGAGTTCCTCACCTTGGCCGACAAAGACGAGGGCGGCATCGGGGGGGGCGAGGGTGAGGAAGGCTTGGAGTAGGGCGAGCGGCTGCTTGTTGGGGATAAATTTTCCAGCAAAGAGAACGACGCGGCGGTGGCCGAGACCGAGATTTTCGCGGAGGGCGGCGGATGCGGCGAGGAGCGCGGGGGTGGCGGTGAAGTGAGTTTCGTCCACGCAGTGTGGTGCGAAATGGAGTCGCGCGGTCGGGACGCGGAAGGCACGGAAATAGTCGCGGTTGGCGTGGCCGACATACGTGATCGCGGCGAAGCGAGCGTAAACGAGGCGAAGCAGCCAGCGCTTGAGGAGGCGGGGCGGGGGATGGTCGATGAGATGGGAGTCGCCGCGAAAAATGAGCGGCCAACGTCGGCTCAAAATGAGGCGGACGTGACTGAGGTAGTTGTAACCGAAGAGGAGAACAGCGTCGGGGGACCAAGCGCGCAGGCGCGCGACGAGGGTCGGGTTGTCGAGGCCGCGAAAATGGTGCGTGCCGGGATCACGTGCGCGGTTGGGGACAAATTCGTGCGCGTAGCCGGCGAGGAGGTCGCGGTCCCAGGCAAAGGTGG
>CAMBVX010000507.1 GCA_945871085.1 Opitutus sp. GAS368
GGCACGTCCCTGTGCCCGTATGGGAGCGGAGGCCGTCCCACCGAATGCGGGCACCAGGGACGTGCCCGCCCACCTCCAGTCGTCGCAACCGCCGCACGAAAGAGGGATAGCCTTGGGCGTGACCGCGTAGGCGCGCTCACCCTTCATAAGGTCCGCTCGCGCGCGGTCGGTCGATCTGTGCGAGTCGATTCCCCTCGCCACTGCTCCATGAAGTTCTGCGTTTTCCCCCGCGGAGGCTGGCTGCGTTTGCCCGCCTTCACTGTCGTTTGCACCTGCCTTTGCACGTTGCTCTTCGCCTCACCCGCCCACGCCCAAACCGCGCCGACCAGCCGCACCGAAGACGAGGAAACGGCGGTTAAACTCTCGCCGTTTGTCGTCAGTACGGAACAGGACGATGGCTACGCGGCGACGAATACGCTCGCGGGCACCCGCCTGAAGTCCGCGATCGCCAATACACCGGTTTCGCTCTCCGTGCTGACGCGCGCCTTCCTGAACGATATCGCCGCCATCGATTCCAACCGCGCGATGGAATACGCGCTCAACGCGAGCAACGACACGACCGACGCCACTGGCAATGCTCAGGCTTGGGGGGCGTTTAGCTACCGCGTGCGTGGTTTCGCCAACGGCACCAACGCCCGCAACTATTTCCGCTCCGACTTTCTCGGCGAGGGTTACAACGTCGATTACCTCGAGCTGGCCCGCGGCCCGAACTCCGTGCTCTTCGGCATCGCGAGCCCCGGCGGCACCTACAACGCCACCATCAAGCGTGCGCTCCTGGGCCAAAACGTGACGTCGCTCCAGCTGCGCGCCGGAAGCTTCGACGAATATCGTGCCTCGGTCGACGTCGGGCGCACGCTGGGAAAAAAGAAGACTCTCTCTGTGCGTCTCAACCTGCTCGAGCACGACGCGAACGGATTCTACGACTTCGAGGAAATCGAGCGCCGCGCGGCGACGCTCACCGCGACGTGGCGGCCATTTCGCGATACCACGATCCGGCTCGAAGCGGAGCGGGCACGGTTCCACGACGAACGCGCACGGCCGTTTCCGATCGGCGACCGCCTCAGCGATTGGATCCGGGCTGGCCGCGTGTTGCACACCGATCCCGCATCCCGGCCGGCGAATACCACCGCGACGTTCTCTTCGGCCTCGGGCAACGGGATTTTCTTCTTTCCGCAGAGCACGATCGGCCCCCGGCCAGTCACGTTTTCCGGCAATTATTTCCGCACCAGCACGAGCGCCCAGATCCGCGGCGGCCTTGCCACCGATGCTCCGAGCATTTTTGACCGAGCGATCGCGCCGCGGACTGCGAACATGCTCGGCCGCGCCGGAGGCAACACCTCCGACCAAGATGTGCTCGGTGTTTTCGTCGAGCAACGCGTCGGCCGGAACCTCTTCGTGGAGGCGGCGTATTATTTTCAGGGTCGCGACTATCTCTTCCGGGTTCCCGAGGCGTTTAATGACAATGAGCTCTATATCGAGGTCAGCGCGAACAACCCGGTCTTCGATGCCAGCACCGGCGCGCAGACCGGCTACCAGGCGAATCCCGGCGTGGGAAAATACCTCACGCGCAGCACCTACGCGGAGCAGGAGCTTTATCAGCGCCAGGACAACTGGCGGCTCACGACGAGCTACGAGCTGAATCTTGGTCGGCTTGGGCGCCACCAGATCGCCGGTTTGCTCCAGCGCACCGTCGCCCGCGGCGACACCGTGCAGCGCCGCGAGGCCAACGTCGCCGCCGACCGCCAGTTCGCGAATCTCACCGATTCCCGCAACGGCATCATTCGCATCAGTCGCATCGATTTTTCGTCCTCCGATCTGACCTTTCATGGCATTCAAGACCCGGCGCAAAATCCCGTAAGCGGACGACTCCTCGGCACGCCCAGTGTCGGCGTGCAGTCGGGCATGGTCAACGTCGGCTGGTCCGGCGCGAAGAATACCATCGATTCCGCGATCGCCGCCACGCAAAGCAGTTTCTTCGCCGAGCGTCTCTGGTTCACCGGCGGTATTCGTCGCGATCATGTCCGCAATAATTCCGCTTCCGCCGTCCGTGATCCCGTGACGACCGAATACCGGGGGCTTGCCTACAACCGTCCGGACGATCTCAACGTGAGCGATACGACCGCCTCCGTTGGACTTGCCTTTCACGTTCAGCCTTGGCTCACCGTTTACACGAATCAGTCCGACAATTTTAACACCCAGGGGAACGCGATTCTCTTCGGCGAAACCGGCGCCACCGGAATCGCGGGAAATACCAAAGGCCAGGGCCGCGATCTCGGGATTCGGTCGAAGCTCTTCGGCGGCAGGGTCAACCTCAATCTCGGCTACTACAAGACCTCGCAGGTCGACCAGTATTATTTTATCGCCGGCACCTACGCGGGCGCGGTGAATTCGATCTGGTCGGCGCTGGGTCAGTCGACTCGTCCCCTCCTCACCGGTAACGACGTGCAAGAGGTGAGCGGCCAAGGTCTCGAATTTGAGCTGACGGCCAACCCCACGAAGAATTTCCGCCTGACCTTTAATTACGCGCGCACCAACAAATACGGGCAGACGCGGCTCTACCGTTCGTTGCTGGGCTATCTCGAAGCGAACGAGGCGCTCTGGCTCGCTCCCGGTAACGCGTCGCGTCCTGCCAGCGGGGGCCTGGGCGCAACGGTTCAGGACGTATGGAACACCATCCGGCAGCTCTACACGACCGATACGCTGACCAACGGTCGCGAACCGTTCGCCTTCCGACCCGAGAGCGCCAACGCTTTTGCCCGCTACGATTTCCGGCAGGGCCTGTTGAAGGGATTCGCCGTCGGTGGCGGCGTCAACTGGCGCGGGCCGATGGTGCTCGCGTATCGGTCCAACGACTCGCGCCAGCCCGTCCACGGCTACGAGCAAATCTTCGTCAACGGCCTGCTCTCCTATGAAAAACGGCTGACGGCGAAACTCACCGCCACGTTCCAGCTCAACGTCGACAATCTCCTCAACTTCGATGACGCCTATCCGCGCCGAGTTTATTGGTTCGACGATGCACGCGGTCCGTCGATGACGTATCAGTATCCCTATCAGGTCCGACGCTGGAGCCTGTCCAGCACCCTCCGGCTTTGAGGGGAGGGGAGGCCGTCCCACCGAATGCGGGCACCAGGGACGTGCCCGCCCACCTCCAGTCGTCGCAACCGCCGCACGAAAGTGGGATAGTCGCGTGCGTGATCATTCTCCTTCATGACGCCATTTCTCGTCTCGCGCACCCCCGGGGTGCGTGTTTCGTTTCAATACCCCACCACCTAAAGCCCTATGAAGTTCTCCGCTCCCCACTGCGGAGGCTGGTCCCGTTTATGCGGCCGGCCTCTGATTTTCGTTTTTGCCGTGCTGTTGCTTGCGTCGCTGGGCACCGCCCGCGCAGCTAGCGAGGGCACCATCACCGGTCGCATCTTCAGTCCGGCCAGCGGCGAGTATCTCCGTAACGCCCAGATCCGCGTCGATGCGACGGGCCAAGTCATCACGTCCGAGGACGGAGGCACCTACCGTATTTCGCCCGTTGCGGCGGGGTCGGTCACACTCGTCGTTACTTACACGGGCTTCCGGCCCATCACGACCACGGTCCAAGTCCCGGCCAGCGGCACGGTGACGAAGGACTTTGAATTGATCAGCACGATGGAAACAGCCGCCACCGATCCGAAAGGTCCCGCCAAACTCGCGGCGTTCAAGGTCTCCACCGAGCGCGAGGGCAATGCCAAGGCGATCATGGATCAGCGCAATTCCATGAACATCACCAATTCCGTCGCCTCCGACGTGTTCGGCGATGTCGCCGAGGGCAACGTCGGCGAATTCCTCAAACACATGCCGGGCGTCGAGCTCGACCTCACCCAGGGCGAGGTCCGCACCATTCGCCTCCGCGGCCTCGATTCCGAATACACGCAGGTCACGCTCGACGGCGTGTCCCTCGGCAGCGCCGATGCCAACCAAGGCGCGTCGGGCAACGCCCGCGCGTTTTCCTTCGAGCAAGTTTCGCTCGCCAGCATGGAGTCCATCGAAGTGTCGAAGACGATCAGCGCCGACGTCGACGCCAACGCCCCGGCCGGCACGATCAATTTGAAGACCAAGCGCGCCTTCGACCGCGCCGGCCGCCGCATGTCGGCGCAGGCGAATCTCACGGCCTTCTCTACGCGCTTCAATTTCGAGGAAACCTACGGCCCCGACGACCGCCTATCGCGGAAAATCCACCCCGGCGGGATCTTCGACTACTCCGATGTGTTCTTCAACAAACGCCTCGGCGTGAACTTCAACATCAGCGAGTCGATGGCCTACTCCGCCAACGCCCGCACGACCACCACCTACAATTACACGCCCACCACGGC
>CAMBVX010000508.1 GCA_945871085.1 Opitutus sp. GAS368
TCGACTATGGCTGGACCCTGCGCGTGCAGGAAAATTTTACCGGCAGGGCGCTAAACGCCGTCAATGCGAATCGCGCGTTGCAGCTCTACGACTATGGCAAGCGGAAGGTCGACGTGAGTGTCAGCTACCGCATCAATCCAAAGTTCACCATTTTCGTCGATGTAATCAACGTCTTGGGCGATGAGCTCGGATTGTCCCCGTATGTCTACATCCCGGGTCGGGCCCGCGGTGCCGACCGCTTCAGCCCCGAAGTCAAGTCGGGGATCTCCGCGCGGTTCTAACCGGCACGCCATCGCTGCGACGGTCACGGCGAACCTGAAAATTTCCTTTCTCACCAAACGACTCCATGAAAATCAAGCCTTGGTTCATTGCCCCCAGACTCTTCCTGTGCCTCGCGGGCATGCCGTTGGTTCCGATTCATGCCGCCGCCGATGACGGCAAGCTGCGCATCATCGTGTTCGGCGCGCACCCTGACGACGCGCAATACCGGGCGGGCGGCACGGCGGCAAAGTGGGCGAAGCTCGGGCATCACGTGAGGCTGGTCTCGGTCACCAACGGCGATATCGGTCACTGGCAGTCCGCGGGTGGACCGCTGGCGCAACGGCGACTGGCCGAGGTGAAAAAAGCGGATGCGATCATCGGTGCGGAGACGCAAGTGCTGGACATCCATGACGGCGAACTCATCCCTTCGCTGGAGAACCGGCAGAAGATCATCCGCCTTATTCGTGAGTGGCGCGCGGACATCGTCATCGGGCATCGCCCGTGGGACTACCACCCGGATCATCGCTATGTTGGCGTGCTCATCCAAGATGCTGCTTTTATGGTGACGGTGCCGTATGTCTGCAGCGATGTGCCTCCCTTGAAAAAAAATCCGGTGTTCCTGTATTCCAACGACGGCTTCAAAAAGCCGTATCCGTTCCAGGCGGACATTGTCGTGGCGGTGGACGATGTATTCGATCTGAAAGTCACTGCCATCCACGAGATGGCTTCCCAGCACTACGAAGGCGGTGCCCCTGGCAGCGCAGAGCATGTCAAGAGTGTCCCTCCAGCCACTGATGTCGCCGGTCGCAAAGCCTGGCTGCGCGAGCGCTGGACCCGCCGTCAGGGTGGCGAGGCAAACCACAATCGCGATCTCCTCATCAAATGGTATGGCCCCGAGAAAGGTGCCGCCGTGAAGTACGCCGAGACTTTCGAGATCTGCGAATACGGACGCAAACCCAGACCGGAGGAGATCAAGGTGCTGTTCCCGTTCTACCCGTAACGGCGCAAATCTGACCGGGAAGCACCGGGCCCGCGCCACCGCCGCCACCTCATGCGGCGCGTCAAGACTTTCGGCCTCGTCGCCAGCCTTTCCCTCGTCCGTGACTCCGCACTTGGGGCGGTACCGGACGACGGCGTGAATTTCGACCGGGATATTCCGTCGATCCCTTCAAATAATTTCACTTGGTTGCGGGAAGTGCCACACGCACAAATACGATCGGATCACGCACGGTGAATTCCACCGGCTGTATGCGTTTTTCAACACCACCGCCGAAAAGGATCTGCGCGCTGTGGGAAACAACAATTCCATCCGATGTTCCCTGGTAGGTTGCGCGGCGAAGTTCTGCCGGGAAATCGTAAGGGCAGGGGAGCGGCATTCGGTTCGCGCGAGCCAGCGACGCGGCCGGCACGAACGCATCGAGGATGAGGAACGCATTCACGTCACCGGAGGTGACGCGCGGTGGCGGTTCAGGACGGATGGCGGGGAACGGAGCCCGATTTCGGCGCAAGCGAGTCTCGACGGGCTTCCGTCTCGAGCACACTGCGCCAGTGGATTAGGTGGGCTGCCGTCTGGCCGCCCGGCGGGTGTACAGATGATGGAGACCACCGACCTGAGGGAATTCGACGACCGACCCTTGAGGGGGAGTCATGACCGGCCCGGGGAATTGGGCTGTCCTGCGTCAAGGACCGATGTGGGCGAGACCTGTGGTAGTAGTCGAAGTAGTCCTCAAGAACTGCCTGCAGGTGTCGTTCGTCGATGACGATAATTTGGTCCAGATATTCCCGGCGGATTGTCCCGACCAGTCGTTCGACGTACGGATTCTGCCACGGCGCGTGCGGGGCGGTCGGACGTTCTTCGATACCGCGGGCAGCTACGCGCCGGGAAAGCTTGGCCCCGTAGAGGCCATCGCGGTCGCGCAGCATGTGCTTTGGCGGCGTCACAAACGGAAACGCGTTGACGACCTGTTGCCCGGTCCAACTGGCCGAGGGGCCTCGGTGACCGCAAAGTGCAGCACACTCCGACGCGCATGGGCCAGCACCACGAAGACAAACAACACCGAAAGGTGACGGTGGGCACGGTGAAAAAATCGACGGCGATCAGTTGGCTTGCATGATTGCGAAGACACGCTCGCCACGTCTGAGATGGCGGCCGGCGCTCGCCCTTCGGACGACACTTGCGCACTGTTGCGGCGGAGACCTAAAGACCCAGTTTTGCCAGTTCCGCCCGAATCCGTGGGCGGGCGGCCCCAAGTCGGATTGGCCTGCCGCATCCGACGAATCAGCGCGGTCGATTCCAGGTCAGTCGGTGGGCGACCCGTGCGCCGCCCGCGATTTCCAGCGCCAGAAGAGCCGGAACCCGGCCTGATGCCAGCGAACGACCGCCTGCGGTTGCGCGATCACCAGCACCTTCGACCACCGCGACCACACCGAGCTGAAAAATGCGCAAAGGAGCGATTGGCGCTGTGGAAAGCAGGATTCTTGGCTGTGCGATTGAGTACCGAAAGTTGGTGGCGCAGGGCGAGATTCTCCAGCACCAGATGCCGACGGGGGTGAAGCGCTGCGGACAGGCTCCGCAACACCGCGATGACGAGTGAAAGCATGGGTGTTGAGTCTGCTTTGGTGCAGCTGGCCATCAACGATTTCCCGTTCGGATGGACTTTTGTTACCCACAGGTGTTTGGCGCAGGCCCAGATGAGATGGGCAGCGGGCCACGGGAGCTGGCGATGGATCAAATCTTCGTTAGGAAAATATGCGGCGCAGATATGCGAGGCTTTGCGCGGCGATGACGTCGGGGCCGTCATCGTAATTAAAAACTTCGACCGAGATGGTGCCGTCGTAGCCGATTTCGCGCAGCGCGGCGGCGATGGGGACGTAATCGACGGCGCCGAAACCGGGGCCTTTGAGGTTCTTGTCGTTGGCGTGGACGTAGGCGATATGTCCGCGGGACTCACGGAGAATTTGCGGAATCGGCTTTGCCTCCCAGCTCATGGCGCGCACATCGAGGATGACTTGGAAGTGGGGGGAGTTGAATTGTTGAACGAAGCGAACGGCTTCGGCGGCGGTGTTGATAAAGTTGGTATCTTCGGCGGGCAGCGGCTCCAAACAGATCGTGATACCTCGTTCGGCGGCACAGGCCACACTGGGACGGAAGAGTTCGGTGGCCCAGATCCAAGCCTGCTCGTAGGCGACGCCAGGGAGGAGACTGCGTTGTTTGGGGGAGCCGACGATGATGTGCTTGCCGCCGAGGTCGGCGCAGAAACCGACGAGGTCGCAGAAATAGCTGGCAGTGCGTTCGCGCGTGGCGGCGTCAGGTGAAGTGAGGTGCATCCCTTCGGTGCGGATGAGGACCCAGTGAATCCCGGAAATGGCGATGCCGGCGCGATGAGCGGCCTCGCGGATGCGGCTGCGTTCAGCGGCGGAGATGTCTGTGACGTGGGCAGCGAGTTTAAAAGGAGCGACCTCGACGGAGTCGTAGCCAAGGCGCGCGCAGGTGGCGAAAACTTCGTCGAGGGGTAGGTCTTGAAACGTCTCGTGGCAGATGCCGAATTTCATAGATGGCAGGGGATGACTTGCGGAAAGGCAACGCAGCGCGCGCTGCTACCGGCTGCGCGTTGCGGCGGATGGGGGAGAGGCTGCGTTTTTTTGGTCTGCGGTTGAGGGCGCTGAGGTGCCTATGACATCACCGGAATTTTGAAATCACCGCGGCCTTCCCTCTTAAGAAGCGGGCTGCGGTTGGCGGCATCAACGATGGTCTTCTCGGAACCGAAAAACCGCTCTGTCTTTGGGTCTATTTTCAGGAGCGGACCGACCACGGTCTGAGTGCTGTCGGCGTCAATCTGGTTTGCCTTCAAATGCTCGAGCATGCGGTCGAGCGAATCTTTTGTCGCCACATTTGCCCGGATCGCCGCGGAAAGCGCAGCGTTGGATTTTTCCGCGCCGACGAGGTAGGAAACATTGGCGAGGTGGCACAGGGCAGACGAGTAATGGCACTCTTCGGCGAGGCCATAAATGACCTTCCGATTTCGGACCGCGGCGATGAAGTTCGCCCGATGCTGG
>CAMBVX010000509.1 GCA_945871085.1 Opitutus sp. GAS368
AGCAGCACGACGTCGAATTCAGAGGGGCTGGCGCGAAAGGCTTCGATTCCCGATTGACCGTCGTGGCATGCATGGACCGATGCGCCGACGGATTTCAGCATGCCGGCGGCGACGATGCGGACGGGTTCGTCATCGTCGATGACGAGGGCGCGGCCGGTGAATTTCCAAGAGCTCGGGACGGGCTTCGGTTGAGGCTTGGCCACAATCACACCGGGCTCGGCGGGCAAAAGCAGACGGAAAGTGGAGCCGGTGCCGAGCGTGGTTTCGACGTGAAGGGCGCCATGGTGCCCGCGAACGATGCCGAGGGTGGCGGCGAGGCCGAGACCGCGCCCCGTGAACTTCGTGGTGAAAAACGGATCGAAAATCTTCGCGCGCACGGCGGGGGGCATGCCGCAGCCGTTGTCGCGTACTTCAAGGAAAACAAAATCGCCGGGCGGCAACTCGCAGCCCGTAGCGCACGCGGCGAGGAAAGTTGAGTCCACGGACATCACGCCGGTGGTAACGGAGATTTGCCCGCCACGGCCCCCGATGGCATCGGCGGCGTTGAGCACGAGATTCATCATGATCTGGCGCAGTTGCGTGGTGTCGGCGTGCACGGCTGGCAAGTCGCGGGCGAGGCTCAGATTGAGGTCGGCCTGCCGGGCGATGGAGACGTGGAAGAGCGGCACCAGGCTTTCCACGAGAGCAGTGAGATCGGCCGGCTCGATTACAAAGCGGCCCTTGCCGGCGTAAGCGAGCATCTGGATACATAAATCCGAGGCGCGTTGGGCGGCGGTTTCGAGGGCGGTGAACTTGGCCTCCGTCTCGGTGGTGCGAGACGGCTCAAGGCGCAGCAGGCTGGAATTGCCAATGATGATCGCGAGGAGGTTGTTAAAATCGTGGGCGATGCCGCCGGCGAGCAGGCCGAGGCTTTCGAGCTTTTGACCTTCCAAGAGTCGGCGCTCCATGGTGAGCCGTTCCTGTTCGGCGAGTCTTTTCGCCGTGATGTCGATGACCAAGCCCTCGATCATCGTGAGTTTTCCGGCGCGGTCATACACGCCACGGCCACCGGATTGCACCCATTTTTCGCTGCCGCAGCGGGTACGGATGCGAAATTCCTGGGCGAAATCCTTGTGCTTGCGGAGGGCCACGAGAGTCGCTTCGCGCACGGGCCCGAGATCGTCCGGATGCACGACATCGTGAAACCGAACGCGACCCGCCACAAACTCCTCGGGGCTCCAACCGGTCAGGCTGGTGGCACCTTCGCTGGCATAGAGCACGGTGAACGATTCTTGGTAGTGGCCGCGAAAGGCCATGCCCGGCAGCGAGTGCATGAGGCTGCTCAACTGGCGGCGGCTTTCGCTCAATTCGGCGGTGCGCTCATCGACGGCTTGCTCGACCAACTCGACCCGGCGCAGTCGCGACGCGAGGAAGGCGGAGCCGAGCGTGGTGATGACTAGGCCGGAAAACAGCACGATGACTGGGAGGGTCGACGTTTCAGGACTGCCGGGACCGTTGGTGGGGCGGTAAAGGAGGCGCCAGGTGCGGCCGCCGAGTGGTAAAATGATTTCGCGATGAAGACCCGTGCGAAATTGAGTTTCGGTGGGAGCGGAGCCACCCGCCGCGATGCGAGAGTAGAGCACGCGGCGGTCGGGCCGCGTCGCCGACTCGTCCAAAAACAGCACGTCGAGTTGCCGACCAGGGAAGCGATCCCAGGGCTGTGTCAGCAGGTCGGCCACGCGGAAAACGCCCAGCAGAACGCCGGCGCCGCCGGGCCCGGTGGCCGGCCGATTCGCCGTGGGTGGGACGGCACACATCATGATGACGCCGTCGTTGGGGCCGGATTCGTAAACGAGTTTGAGCAGGCCGCTGATGATGCAGGTGGGACTGGACTGAGTCCGCTCGATATCGGCCCGGAGGGGGCTGGAGGCAGCGTCGGAGCCGAGCACGTGGCGATTGGCTTCCAAGGGCTCAGCGAATTTTATGGGGTAGTAGAGATCGCGGGCGATCGCGGGCGCATCTCTGCCGCCGCGGACGCGTTCGCGGATACCGCCCGGGATCTCGGCGGTGTGGGCGGTTTCCCAGCTGACACGTTCGGCGGCAGTGACCGCCGGGGCCCACTGCACGCCGAGAAAACCGGGATGCCGGGCGCGTTGCTGATCGACGGCGTCGGCGAACTCGGGGCGGGAGATCTCGCGGTGGTAGGTGAGGAGGAGTTTGAGTGCGAGCAGGCTATCTTCGTAGCCGGAAAGAGTTTCGCGAATGAGGGCGTGTCGAGCGGTGACCTGACGTTCGAATTCGGCGTCGCGACGGAATTCTTCCTGAGCTCCGGCCTCGCGCCACAGCGACCACGTGAGCGTGAAGCCGCCGAGCGCGACTAAAGCGACGACAAGGAGGTAAGCGCTCGAACGAGATCGATCGGCAGAAGGCATCTCGGGAGTAGGTTGTTAGGCGCTCGTGGCACCGCAAGCCCAGAGGTATCCGGTGCACGAGCAAAGGGCAGAGCTCGGTGTCTTCCGAGGGGCGGGCTTTATGCCCGCCAAGACATGGCGGGGATGAACCCCGCCCCACAGCAGCCCTCTGAACCGAGGTGGTAAGAAAGTGAGCTGCGCGCACGAGCCGGCCCATGGGCGGAGGTGCGCGTCGTGGAGCTCGAAACAGACGGTGGAGCCCGATTCGGCGACAGGCGTGTCGGCCCGGTCCGGCGAGCTAAAGGGCCTCGTAGCCTTTGACGGGAACGGGAGGCGTGGGCGGCGGCGGAGTGAGGCCGTGGGCGCGGAGGACTTCGTGGAAGGCGGCGATAGTGGAGAAGCCGGGTTTGAAATTTCCGTAGCGGTGGCCTTCGGCGATTTGGAGTGGAGTCCAACCGCGCTTGTTTTTTTGATTCCAGATTTCGAGTTTGGCACCGCGGGTATTCAGAAGATGGATGACTTTCGGGAAGTTCGCAAAGGCGGCGCCGTGCATGGCGGTGTCGCCGATGGCGGAGACGGTGTTGATGTCGGCACCGAGGCTGAGGAGATAGGTGACGGCTGCGACGGCTTCGTCTTCGGTGCCCGCTTCCTCCTCGACGGCGCGAGTGCCGAGGCCGGCGGCGGCCATGAGGGGGGTGATGCCATCGACGTTGGAGAGCGTGGGATCGCCGCCGAGCGAGAGGAGAAGTTTGAGGTAAGGCGTGTCGGCGGTATCGGCGGCGAGCAAGAAGGGCGTGGCACCTTTGCGGTTGATGCGACCCCCGCCAGAGGGGCCACCGGTGAGGCGGAGGTTTACGTCGGCGCCCTTGGCGATGAGTTTACGGACGAGATCTTCGCTGGTGTAGAGGCCGGAACCGTCTGGGATGGGCTGGCCGTCGTCTTCGCCGCTGTCAGGCTTGCGGACCCAGGTGAGGACGTGGAGCGGGGCGAAGCCGGAACGGAGGTCGTTGGAGTTGGCGCCGAGATCGAGGAGTTGGGCGGCGAGTTCGAAGTGGCCGTTTTCGATGGCGATGATGAGGGCGGCGGTGCCGGGGCGGGGTTGTTTGTTGGTGACCTTCTTCGCGGGAGCGGTGGGCTCGTTGACGTCGACGCCGGCTTTCAGGAGCACGCGAATGACGTCGGCGCGGCCGGTGCGGGTGGCAAAGAGGAGCGGGGTGAATCCGATGTCGACGGGTTTGCGGAAGTCGGCGCCGGCGGCGATGAGTGCTTCGACGACCGGGGCGTGACCTTCGTGAGCGGCCCACATGAGGGCGGTCTGGCCGGCGGCGGGGAGTTTGTCGTCGGGGCGCGCGCCGCGGGCGAGGAGTGCTTGGACGGCGGCGAGGCGGCCGGTGCGTGCGGCGGTCATGAGGGGCGTCTCGCCGCCGCGGAGGGCGAGGTTGGCGTCGGCCCCAGCGTCGAGGAGCGCGGTGACGAGGGCGGCGGAGCCGTTGGTGCAGGCGAGCGAGAGCGGGGTGACGCCGTAGCGGTTGGTGGCGTTGGGATTGGCCTTGGCGGAGAGGAGGGACTTGGCGGTGGGGAGATCGTCGTGGCGCGCGGCCCAGTGGAGGGCGGTGGTGCCGTCGGGTTGCGGGGCGTCGATGGTGGAGTCGGCGAGGAGCGTGCGGATCGCGGCGGTGTCGCGTTGCTCGACGGCGTCGGCGAGGGGGGAGGCGGCGTGGGATGGGACGGAGAGGAGAAAGGGGATGGCGAGGAGCGAGAGGAGGAAGAGGAACGAGGAGCGTCGAAGCCGGAATGAACCACAGAGACACGGAGGCACGGAGTAAGGCATGGTAGGGAGGCGAAATTTTTCGGAGAAGGTGGCCACAAAAAACACGAAAGTCGGAGGGCGATGGGGGCTTGCAAGGC
>CAMBVX010000510.1 GCA_945871085.1 Opitutus sp. GAS368
TAGCGGCTGAAACGCGCCGACGAGAGCGGCTTGGCCGCGGCCTGTTGGGCGGACGTCAGCCAGGTGTAAGACGCGATGTTGAACGGGTCCGCCGCCGCCGCACCCGTCGTGGGATTGGCCGGGAGGATGTCGTTGCCGCTGCCGTCCGCGAAGAAGATTAGCGCTGAGCCGGCGCGGTTCGCCGGCAGGTAATTGCTCTCCTTGGCGGGATTCCCCGCGAGATCAAAACGACGAACCTGATACGGAGGAAGGAACTGGCCCTTGCCGTGTTGGTGCGCCCAATACGGTTGGAACGACACGTTGACGGTGTCGCTGAGCGGGGTCTCAAACTTCAGGTAGGCGAGGGTGTTGGTGCGGATCGTCGTCCACGTCGGCGCGTAGTTCTGGTCGGGATTCGGTTTCCCGGTGAAACGAAACGTGAGCCGATCGTTGTGCGGGTCCTGCGCGAACTGCTGGAGCGACACGCCTTGGAAATTAATTTCCGGGTTCACGTTATCGATGCCCGCGTAGCCGGTGATCTTCAGGTTGCCCAGCTGGGTCACACTCTTCGCGTCGGCATGAAGGCGCTTCGAGAGCGCCTGATCCCCGCCGACGTAGTCGCGCACCCAGCTGTCATACTCCTGCGTCGAGAAACTCACGAAGGCGCGGCTCGTATCGCCGCCAAACTTGCCCGTGTCCACGCGGACAAACGCGCGCTGCGTGTCGAACGATCCGCCCGTCAGCTTCGTCAGCACCGCGAAGGATTCCCGCGGCACATCGGTGAAATAAGCGAGCGTGCCGCCCAGCGCCTGCGTGGACGCCGAGCTGATCTCGGCCGCGCCTTGCGAGACGACAACGCTGGCCAGGTTCTCGATGTCGACGTAGCGGTTCGGCTTCGCGCCGCCGCCGTAGGCCGTGTAACCTGTCGTGACGCCGTCCACCGTGAAGCCGAGCTGGCTCTCGGTGAAACCGCGGATGTTGATCCGCGTCGACCAATCGTCGCCGCCGATCGCGTCGCCCTGCGAGAGACTCACTCCGGGCAAAAACTTGATCACGTTGATCACGCTCGCCGCCGCCGGTTGGAGGGAAATCTGTTGTTTGTCCGCGAGCGTATTGGCGGTGGCCGTCGCGACAGATTGGACGACAAACGCGTCCATCTTTGTTGCGGTGCTGGCCGTTGCTGGCGGTGCGGCCTGCGCTCGAAGCCCAGGGTTCGCGGTGACCGCAAAGAGCGCGGTGCACGCGGAGAGGAATATTTTGGTAGCCTTCATGGATCGGTGTGGGAGGTGTTCAAACGTGTCTATGCTGTGGGTCGCCGGAAGAGTTCCGGACGATGGCGGCGAGACAGCCGTTCCTGGCGGGGTCCGGTCAAACCGCGTTCGCCACCGTCGCGGGAATATCACCGGCGCGCCTCCGTCGCGTCGCTTACGTTACAAATTGCGCGCCACGGAAACGTCACCGCGACGGGCCGCGCGTCACTTCCCCAGTCAGCGCGGGAGATTTCCCTTTGAATCCGCCGTGAAAACGTCCATCCCTCACTCAGTCCCTGCGGAATCCCCCTTTGGTCACCCCGACCGCTTTCCGCCTTAGAAAAAACTGCGTCTCCTCCTCGCATCCCCATGAGCCATCCCGCCTCCGGTGAGTCCGCCCCTGCGTTGCAACCGTCCGCCGCCGCTCGATCCGCGCAGCCGAAATATCCCGGCATTCGCGTGACGTGTAACGGCAACTACCTCGTCGGACAATACGTCGAGACCCGCATCACGGAGGGCGGCGTGTTTTATCCCATCACGCCCTCGACCGAGGGCGGCGAAATTTATCAGGCCTCCTTCGCGTCCGGCGAACTCAACGTCTGGGGCCAACAAAAAGTCGCCGCCGAAACCGAGGGCGAGCACGCCGCCCAAGGCGGTGCCACCGCCTACGCCGTCACCGGCCGCCGCACCGTCAATTTCACCTCGGGCCAAGGCCTCGTCTACGCGATGGAGCAATATTACCACGCGCCCGGCAAACTCTCGACCATGGTCCTGCAAGTCGGCGCACGCGCGCTCACGAAGCACGCGCTCAATGTCCACTGCGGTCATGACGATTTCTACGCCGCACTCGACACCGGCTGGATCATGCTGATGGCCAAAGACGCGCAGCAGGCCGCCGATCAGGGCATCATTTTGCGCAAGGTCGCCGAACTCGCGCTCAATCCCGGCATGAACATCCAGGACGGCATGCACACGACCCACTCGGAGCGCATGTATCTCGCACCCGAGGCCGGGTTCCTCCGCGAATTCCTTGGCGCGTGTGACGAGCAGATCGATTGCCCCACTCCCGCCCAGCGCGAACTCTTCGGCCCCAAACGCCGCCGCGTGCCGCAGATGATGGATTTGAAAAACCCCATTCTCCTCGGGCCCGTGCAGAATCAGGAGCACCACATGAACGGCGTCGTCGCACGCCGGAACAATTTTAACGAGCCCATCCTCGATTTTCTCCAGGAAGCTTACGCGGAATTCAGCCGGCTCACCGGACGCCACTACGGCTTCATCACCGAATTCAAAACCGCCGACGCCGACACCGTCTTCGTCTCACTCGGCTGCGCCGCCGATAACATCGAAGCCGCGTGCGACTACCTCCGCGAGCAGCGCAACGCCAAGGTCGGCTCGATCCACATCAACGTCATCCGCCCCTTCCCCGAAGCCGCCGTCATCAACGCGCTTCGCGGCAAGAAAAACGTCATCATCCTCGAGCGCACCGACGAGGGTCTCGCCGGGGATAATCCCCTCGCCCGCGATATCCGCGTCGCTCTCGGGAAGGCCAACGAGGTCACCAAATTTGGCTCTGCCGCCGGCCTGCCTGCGCTCACCCCCGCCGAGACGCCCCGCCTCTTCCGCGGGGCCTACGGCATCGGCTCGCGCGACTTCCGCCCCGAGCATTCGATGGGGGCCTACGAATTCGCCACCGGCGCCTCGGCCCGCAAAGACGGCCGCAGCGCGGCGGACGGTGAGACGTTTTTCGTCCTCGGCGTCGATCATTCCTACGCCGTCATCAGTAAAGACACGCCCTCCCTGCTCCCCGAGGGCGCGATCGCGGTACGGTTCCACTCCATCGGCGGCTGGGGCATGATCACCACGGGGAAAAATCTCGGCTCCATCATCGGTGACTTCGGCCAGTTCATCTCCGAGCAAAAACCCACCTACGACGCGGACGGCGTCCTGGAGGACAAGCTCTTCATCATGGCCAATCCGAAATACGGTTCGGAAAAAAAGGGCGCGCCCACCAACTACTATCTCACCGTCGCTCCCTCGCAGATCAAAGTGAACTGCGAGCTGAACCACGTCGACGTCGTGCTCTGCTGCGATCCGAAAGCGTTCACGCACACGAATCCGCTCGAGGGCATCAAGAAAGGCGGCGCACTCGTCTGGGAGTCGAGCGATACCCCTGAGGTCGCGTGGCAACGCGTCCCCGCGAAATACCGCCAGTGGATTCAGGAAAACAATATTCGCATCTACATCCTTCCCGGTTTCGACATCGCCAAAAAGGCAACCAACCAAACCGAACTGCAGCTCCGCATGCAGGGAAATTCCTTCCTCGGTGCTTTCTTCCGCGTCTCGCCGTTCCTGAAAACCTTCGGGATTTCCGAGGAGCAGTTCACCAACGTCGTCCACAAACAATATGTGAAAAAATTCGGCCGCTTCGGCGACGCCGTCGTCACGTCAAACATGACCGTGATGACCGAAGGCTTCTCGCGCGTGACCGAAATTAAGATCGGCCGCAGCGACGATCCTGACCGCTCCTCGATGCGCAACCCCATGCTCGCGCCCCTCGGCGATCATCATTTCGAGCCGACCGCCGGCTGCGGCTCGTCGGGCTGCGGCAGCATTCCGATGCCTGCCGCGCAACCCGCGCGCGCGCCGTTTCAGACGATGGCGAAGTTCGACTCCGAGTTCCGCGCGGGTCTCGGCTATCACCAACCCGCGGGCGCACTCGCGTCCGTCGGCGTAATCGGCTCCGGCTCCGGCGCGACCCAGTCCAAATACGTCGCACGCCGCGAGACCCCGGTCTACATCGCGGAAAACTGCACGCAGTGTATGGAGTGCATCACCGCGTGCCCTGACACCGCGCTGCCAAACATGGCGCAGGAAGTCAGCGTCGTCCTCAAAACCGCCGTCAATAATTACGTCACCGATCGCGACGAGCGCCTAAAGTTCGGCGCAGAAATCGTCGCCCTCGAGCAACGCGCCCGCGCGAAGATGAACGAATCCGTGAAGGCGAAGACCAACGTGCCGTTCCAAGACATCATCCGTGCAGAAGTCGCCGCGCTCACCACCATCTC
>CAMBVX010000511.1 GCA_945871085.1 Opitutus sp. GAS368
AGGAGGCCTTCGGGCATCATCGAGACCGGAGATTTCTCGCGGGAGAGGATGTCCGCTTTGGCGATCACGGTATCCTGACCGATGAGACGGAGCGTGAGTTGCTGCGCGTCTTCGGCGGCGGCGTTGCCGGAGAGCGTGCGGCCGTCGCGGGTGGTGACGGTGACGAGTTGGTAGGATTCCAACATCACTTCACTCGGGTTGATGATCTCGGTGAGAATGTAATCGAGGTTCGCGCGGTTGGAGCCGGTGAGATCCGGACCGATGTTACCGCCCTGGCCGTAGAGGGTGTGGCAGGCGATGCACGTGCGCTCGAAGAGGGCGCGACCGCTGGATACGTTGGCACGAGCGAACTCGGCGTCGGTGAGGAGGCGCTTGTAGTTCGCGATGTCGGCCTGCTTGTCGCCAGCGGGTTGGGCGACGGGACCCCAGAAATCAACGAACGACGGGCCGAGCACGCGCTGGAGCTGGCGGGCGGCGAAGGCGGTCACGTCGCGCTTAGGAATGGTGTTTTGGGTGAGCGCAGCGAGGAGGGCCTGGGCGGTGGTTTGGCGGCCCGAGAGAGTGAGGATGGCTTCGGCTTTGTCAGCGGCGGAGAGGGCGGCGTAGCGGGCGAGGAGATTTTGGGCGACGCGCGGATCGTCGAACGCGGCGAGCGCGCGGATGGCGTCGCGCCGCAGCGGCGCTTCGTCGAGGAGCGAGAGCGTGGTGGGCAGGGACTCGACGTAGGCATCGCGGGCGAAACCGCGGAGGATGTCGCGGCGACGTTCGACGGGCGCGGTGCGGTCTTGGAGGATCGCGAGCTGGGCTGCGGCGGCCTTGGTGTCGCCGAGGAGCTGACTCACCTGGGTGAGAAGGTCGCGAAGTTTGGCGTCACCGGTCGCGATGAGTGCGGCGGAGGCGGCGTCCCAGTTCTTCGGCGGGCTCGATTCGCGGCGACCTAGCCCAGCGAGACCATCGCGCAGACCTTGAAGCAGGGCGAGGCGGGTGGTGAGCGAGGTGGTCGATGTGAGGGTGACGGCGACGGCTTCAAGTTGTTGGGCGGCGACGGCGCGGCGGGCAAACCACTGCGTGAGTTGCGGGAGGGCGCTGCGGGCGGCGAGGCCGAGGGCGCGGGGCGGGTCGACGGGGACGAGCGCTTCGACGCCGGACCAAATCATTTTCGGGAGATTGTGGTCGGCGGCGTCCTCGGCGTGGGCGACGAGTCCTTGCGCGATCGGCCAGCGGTCCGCGAGGGGCATGCGTTGGAGGGAGGAGGCTAGATAGAGTCGCACGACGGGCGAGGGATCGGAGACAGCCATAGCGGCGAATTTCTTGAGTGCGGCGGGGCCGACGGAATGGTCCTCGCCGAGGAGTTGGACGGCCCAGCCGCGAATGTAAGGCTCCGGGTGATCAAGCAACGGGAGCAGGCGATCGGTGGGGAGATTCTTGGTCACATGCAGCGCCCAGAGGGCGCGGAGTTTTTGCGCGGTGGTTTTCGACTCCGCGAACATCTCCCAGAGGCGCGCGGGCACGGCAGGGGACAGGCGGCCCTCGGCGGCGCGTTGCTGGAGGATCACGCGGGCGCGGCGGCCATACCAATCGTTGCGATGGTGGAGAAGCGCGACGAGTTCGAGGTCGGATTGGGCGGCCAGGTTAAGATTCGCTTTTCCGGCGAGGCCCTTGGGTGCGAGGCGGAAGATGCGGCCGGTTTCCTTTTCGGTGAGCGAGTTGCCGCAGATGTCGCCATCGTGCCAGTCGAGCACGTAGACGGCGCCGTCGGGTCCGATCTCGATGCTGAAGCCGACCCACGCGGCGTCGTTGGCGAGGAGCGTATCGTCGCCGTGTTTGCCGACGAAGCCGGAGCCTTTGGGCACGAGCGTATCGGTGAGCACGGCGTGCTCGTGGATGTTGGCCATGAAGATCCGGTCGCGATACTCGCGGGGGAATTCGTCGGCGAGGTAGATGCGGGCGCCGCCGTGCGCGGAGCGGTGACTGTGGTCGGCGATGGTCTTGATATCGTCGTAGATGGCGGGGTTGATGTGTTTGCCGCCCTGCCGGTGATAGATGCCGCCGGGGATGACGTGCCAGAGATGCGGAATAACGCAGGCGGTGATGAACATCTGGCCGTGGTCGTCGAAATCGAGGCCCCACGGATTGCTGAAGCCGTGCGCGACGATTTCAAAACGATCCTTCGTCGGGTGGTAGCGCCAGACGCCGCCGTCGATGTATTGGCCGTCAACCACCGGAAGCTTCTCGGGGAACGGTTCTCCTTTTTTGAAGAGTTTTCCGCCGTCGGCCGGCTTCCCGACGGTCGAGCGGGTGGCGAATCCTTGGCAGCCATACAGCCAGCCGTCGGGGCCCCAGTTGAGGCTGTTGAGTGTTTCGTGGCGGTCCTGGATGCCCCAGCCGGTGAGGCGAATCTCGATGGCGGAGTCGGCCAGGTCGTCGCGGTTCTTGTCCGGGACGAAGAGTAGATTGGGCGGCGCGCCGAGCCAGAGGCCGTCGAAACCCACCGCGATGGCGGCGGGAAACGGGATGCCTTCGACGAAGACCTTGCGTGTGTCGAATTTCCCGTCGCCGTCGGTGTCTTCGAGAATGACGATGCGGCTGTCGCCGTGGTTGGCGAAGCCGGTCTTGCGCGTTTCGTAGTCGCGATTTTCGGCGACCCACATACGGCCGCGGTCGTCCCAGCAAAACGCCATCGGCTGGGTGATCATCGGCTCAGCGGCGGCGAGTTTCGCTTCGAAGCCGGCGGGGACGGTCATCTTGGCGGCGGCCTGTTCGCCGGTGAGGAAGGTCGCCTTCAGGCCCTCGGCCTTGGCGAGGCGCCAAAGGATGTTGTCGTTGGTTTGGCCGGTGTAGGCCTTCCAGCTCTCGGTCATCTTGAGGTCGTTGAGTTCGCCGGTGTAGACGACGAGCTGGTGGCGGATGGTCTCGGTCCTGCCCTTGGCGATGGACCAGTCGCCGGAGATGGCACGGCTCGGACCGACGCCCAGCTGGCCGTCGACGCGCCACGGGAGCGGGTAGTCGGAGTTTTTCGGATGATCGAACACGGCGATGTGCGCTTGGTCGGTGCGGCCCTCGAGTTTGAGACCGATGTCGACCCAGAGCGCGCGTTGACCAGTGGCGCGGTTGTTCTGTTGGCGGTTGCTGTTGACGACGGCGCCCTCCATGCCGGCGCGCCAAGGCATCCGGACGAAGAGCCCGCCGTAGTCGTATTTCGCGACGGTGAGATCGATGAGGCCCTCGCCCTGCCACTCGAGATCGAGGAGGTAGCGGTCGCCGGAGTCGCGCATGGTCCACGTCTGAGTCTCGGCCATGATCGGCTGGCCGGCTTCGTCGAGGAGATGGTAGACGGTGGACCACTTCACCGTGCTGCCATGCTCGGCGAGGATGGCGCTGGAGCTGCGGCGCCAGTAGCCGTTGGAGGGATTGTGGAAATAGTCGCGGCCGTTCACGCGCGTGAGGCCCCAGTAGATGCCGGTCTGGTGCTTGTGGTGGCCGGGGCTGAACTCGGTGAGGACGCTTTTCCCGTCGGGCGAAACGATGGGGTGCAGGTAGGGGCGGAAATTGGGTTTCGCGTTCTGCGTGAGGATGGGGGCGGGGACGTTGTCACGATACACGGAGATCGTGTGCGTGGCAGCGTCCTGACGCAGCGTGAGGTGGGCGGCGTGCGCGGTGGGTAGGGCGGCGGCGAAGAGGGCGGCGAAGAGACGGAATTTTGAATGGGTCATGACGCTGAATTTCGGGAAAGCGGGTGGCAGGACGTGGAGCGGAGTGAACGGAAGAACGATTGTCGGTGGGGCGGAAGGCTTGGGCGGGCGCAAGGTATCATGGGATGGTTGCTCGCCGCACATTACTTTCCGGGACGTAGCGCGCGAACGTAGACGTAGTAGGCGCCGGCGATTTCCTGGCCGGCGGCGTCGCGAAACCAAGTCTGTAGTTCCACCGGGCCGCGGGACAGCGTGAGGTTGAACGTCACCGACTTGTCCGCGGGCGTGACGGCTTGCTGTCGCAGCTCCGCGCCGATTTTTAGCTCGGCGCGCGCGACTGGAAACGCATCGCCGGCGGCAAAGCCACCATCCACCCCTTCGAAGGCGGGCATGGCGGCGGCGATCGGCGCATTGGCTTCGATGGGCCAGCGGCGCAGAGAGATTTCATAGTCACCGGCGTGTTCGACGAAGAGCGACCACGCGCCGTTCTTTTTCGTTCGGCGCACTTGGTTTTGTTGATCGAAAAACACATCCACCCAATCGCACGGCGAGAGTTGGACAGGATTGGCGCGGGCCGAGCCGAGGTGGATCGGGCTGACCTC
>CAMBVX010000512.1 GCA_945871085.1 Opitutus sp. GAS368
CAGTGGACTTATCGCTACGGCGCGGTCTACAAGCTTACGCCCGCCGTCCACTTCTTCGCCCTGCACAACGAGTCATTCCTGCCCAATTCCGTCACTGCCTCCCAAGCCTTCGGCTATTTTGTCGCTCCCCAGCAGGGCAAGCAGGACGAAGCCGGGGTGCGTCTCAATCTCCTCAACAAGCGCGTGCGGCTCTCCGCCTCTGTCTACAAGATCACCTCGACGAATATTGTGCAGAACAATCCGTTCGGCAACGTCGGCGTCGTCCCACCGATCCCCGCGAACAACTTTGCGTTCGTGCCCGGCATCAAGAACAACGGCTTCGATCTGGAAGCAACGGTCAACGTCTCGCGTGACGCGCAGCTCTTGTTCACTTACGCACGTTACGACATCAAGAATGCGGCGGGTCCGGCGCAGCTCGCTCAGGGCATCAAGGAGTTCGAGGTGAACAACGTCCCGAGCAACCAGTTTTCCCTTTGGGGAAAATACGCGGTTCCCGTCGATGGGCTCCGTGGTCTCAGCATCAACGCTGGTTACCGCTACATCGGCAGTCGCCCCGCCGGCGGCATCGGCGCGCTCCCGGTGATCTATCTCGACAGTTACGGCATCGCCGATGCGGGGCTCAGCTACACGCGCGGCCGCTGGAGCATCAGCATGCTCACGCGCAATCTGTTCGACACTTATGCCTTCCGCCTCGCCTCGTCTTCTTCGCGACTCTATCCCGAGGAGCCGCGCGAGACGAGTTTCTCGGTCTCGACCAAATTCTGATCTCACTCGAAGCCATGAAAGCAGCCCGCTCCGCCGCCCACCACGCGCTCGCTCTCACTCTCTTGGTTGCGACCGGCTTCGCGGCGGAGAGCAGTTTTCGGCTTCATCCCGAGCGTCCGTTGCAGGTCGTGACTGGGATCGGATTCGAAATCCAATCCGACTCGATCGGCTCGGGCAATCGCGGGCTGCCCGATAACCGGATCGCTGTGCCGCATGATCTCGTTCCCGCCGAACGAGCCCGGCTCGCCGACGAGATGTTGCGTGGTTTCCGCTACTGCCGGCTCGCGGGCGGGCTTTACTGGCGCGGTCTTGATCCCGCCCAAAAATTCCTGCAGCCCCGCTGGCCGGAACAGTTGGCGGAGCTGCGCGAATTGCTCCAGCGCTCCAAGGTTGAGGGCGTGTGTTTTGAATACTGGTCACCTGCTCCCTTTTGGAAAGGCAGCCGGTCCTACCTCGGCGCCAAGAGGCAGGATCCCCTCAACCGGCTGCGCTGCTTCGCGCCGGGTTTTGCCGACGATCCGGAATACCGCGGAGACACCGACCGGTTTCTGGCCGACTTCGCCCAGGCCGTGGTCGCCGACCTCCGCAGTCTGCAGGCCGCCGGGTTGAATCCCGTGATGTTCGGGCTGCAAAACGAGCCCTACGTCAACCATGACATCTACTCCAGCTGCGAGTATCCGGATGCGGCGGGCTATACGAAGGCGTTCGTCGCCGTCGCGGGCGCGATTCGAAAATTGGACCCCAAAATCCTACTCTTCGCGGACACGGAAAACGCGTTTCCCAAGAAAATCGCCCCGAGCATGCACCGCCCCGAGGTGGCGGCCCTAGTCGATGCCTATGCCGTCCACACCATCGGCGCCCCGTCCGAAAACGTCCGCGCAGTCCACGCGAAGATCACCGCTGAGTTGCCGCCGCGGCCATGGTTCCAGAACGAGTATGAATACCTCGAGGGCGGTGCCACCCCGGAGCGCTGCCTCAACACGGTGCAGCACATCATGAATTCGTTCCAACTCGCGGGTAACCCGACTTGGTTTTGGCTGCACGCGCTCAAGCCCTTCAAAAACGCCGAAGCCAGCGGGTATTCCCTCGGCTTCTGGAAATCGCTCGAGGAGCCCGACTCCAAGGTGGTTGATGGGACGCGGCGGCGTTGGCGCGACGGTCCGGTGTTGGCGGAACTGCCCGCCGATTTCACCCGCTGGGAGATGATCAGCTCCACGCGCGGAGCGCCGACCAAACCCGGGGTGTCTTACGATTTCAGCGTCAACCAGTCCGTGACCGTCCATCTCCTCGTCGAGGACTGCGGCGACTATACGCTGGGACCCGAATGGCAGATCGAAACGGCCGGGGCACCCGTGAAATGGAAGGGTGGCTCCGACAAAATCTACCGGAGAAATTTTCCCGCAGGAGTGATTGGAATCCCCGCCCACGCCGGTCGCGAAGGTGATCGTTTCGGCGCACCGCATCTCGTCTTCGTCGAGCCGACCCGGCCCGCCACGTTCCAGGCGATGATTGGCAGTAACATGCCGATCCAAATTCGCACGGAGGCGCTGGCGCTCGAACGCGCTGCGACCGAGTTGAAGCCGGGTCACTGGATCTTTAATCCCTACAATTGGAATGCAGTGGGCAGCTTCGCGAAACGTATGCCGTGGGACAGCGTCGTGGTGGCGGTGGATGAAGCCAGCTACAACGGTGACGCGCGGATTCTGACCTTCAAACGGCCCAACGGAAAACTTTCGGTCGTCGTTTCTAATCGCACCGCCGAGGACCGTGCTTTTGCCATCGCCACCGGGCGCCCCGGCTCTCAGTGGCGCGGTTTCCGCTACACGCCCTTCGCCGCCGGCGAGGGCACCATGGGCGTGCCCCTTTCCGCGCAACCGGGTGCTAACCTGAAGGTCGTGCTCCCGCGTCTGAGCTGGGAGTTTTGGGAGGAGCAATGAAGGCCGGGATCAAGATTCGCAATTTCCGTTGGTGGATCGCCGGTTTGCTGCTGCTGGCTTCGATCCTCAACTACATCGATCGCCAGGCGCTCTCGATTCTCATCCCGACGATCCAGAAGGACCTCGCACTTTCGGACGAGCAATACGGCAATGTCGTCAGCCTCTTCCTCGTCGCCTACACCATCGCGTATCTCGTCTCCGGTCGGATCGTCGATGCCATCGGCCCGCGCGCCAGCCTCGCGCTCTTCGTCGGTTGGTGGTCCGTCGCCAACATGCTGACCGGCTTCGCCAAGTCGGCCTTCTCGCTCGGGATTTTCCGTTTTCTCCTCGGGCTCGGTGAAGCCGGGGGCTACACCGCTTCACCCAAGATCGTCAGCCAGTGGTTCCCGGCGAAAGACCGCGGTATCGCCGTCGGGCTGTATTCCGTCGGCGGTGCCATCGGCGCGACCATTGCCCCGGTGCTCGTGATCTTTCTCGCGACGCGTTTCGGCTGGCAGGGGGCTTTTTTCGCTACCGGCGCACTCGGGCTCGTTTTCGTCGTCATCTGGCTGGTGGTCTACCGGCAACCTCAAGACCACCCCTGGCTCACCAACGAGGAACGCGCCCTCATCACCGCCGGTGAACCCGGCGCCGCCGAGGCCGAGCCGGTTATCTCCGAGAGGGCGCGCTGGAAAAGCATTCTCACTTCGCCCGCCGTGTGGGCGCTCATGTTCGCGCGGCTCCTCACGGATCCGGTGTGGTATTTCTTCCAGTTTTGGATGCCAAAGTATTTGCACACGGTCCGGGGCTTTGAGCAGCGCGACCTGGCGGATATGTGGATGATTTTCCTCGCCGCCGACATTGGGTTCATCGGCAGCGGCTTTATCTCGGGCTGGTTGATTCGGGGCGGAGCGGAAGCGCGAGCTGCCCGGCTGCGCACGATGCTCGGTTGCGCGGTGTTGGTGCCGCTGGCGCCGCTGATTCCGCTGTCTGCGGGCAATTTCGGCGTGTTCGGCTTCGCCATGATTGTCGTCCTCGCGCACACCGCATGGCTCGCGAGCATCAGCACCTACGTCGTCGATCTGGTGCCCAAACCGATCCTCGGCACCGCCTTTGGCTTTATCGCGGCGGGCAGCGCCGTCGGCGGCATTCTCATGAATAAGTCCGTCACGTGGACGATCGCGCACCTGTCCTACGACTACTGCTTCTACGCGATGATCGTGCTCCACCCGCTCGCCTTTCTGCTGCTCTGGCGGTTCGCGCGCCAGCCGTGGGTCCTCGCCAAAACGCAACCTTCTCTTACTTGAAAACAATTACCGAACATTTCGACATCGTCGTCTGCGGCGGCGGCCTCGCCGGCTTTTGCGCCGCGGTCGCGGCGGCGCGGCAAGGTGCGAAGACCTGCCTCGTTCACAATCGCCCTGTGCTCGGCGGCAACAGCTCTTCCGAGGTCGGCGTCACGCCCCACGGTGCCGCCGCGTTTCACGCCTACGCACGTGAAACGGGCATCATCTCCGAGGCGCTCATCGAGGAACGCGCGCGCAACCACGCCGAGATCTACGAAAACGGTTGGACCAACAGCGTGTGGGACATGGTGCTCTACGACCTCGC
>CAMBVX010000513.1 GCA_945871085.1 Opitutus sp. GAS368
TGAACCCCACGACCACCACGGGCCCGCGTCGAGCTCAGCCCGTTCGCCGTCAACACCCGCCACGACCCGGTGCTGCCACTCGTGCGGCCACGCCACGGACGCTGCGTTTAGCGTTTGGCCGAGTCCGGGAGCGTTTTCTTCAACCACGCCACCACCTGGTCCGCAAAATCGGGTGCCAGCCGTGGCCACGGCAGCATCCCGTGCGGACCGTCCTTGATCGGGAGTAATTCGGCGGGGACTCCGGCGGTATGCAGGCGCGCCAGCAGGTCGACCGACTGCTGGTAGGACACGGTCTGATCGGCCGTGCCGTGCACCAAAAGGAAGGGCGGCAGACCGGGCTTTACAAAATGAACCGGCGAAGCCTCGCGCATCATTTTTTGCATCGTGTCGTCGAGCACGTCGCGGCCGAAAAGTTTGTTGAAGCTCGGGATCAATCCGTCCCGTCGTTTTGCCTCGGCCGCAAAATCGAACACCCCGTAGAACGGCACCACGGCATCAACGCGCGTGGCCGGCGTTTGGCGCACGACCGCCAGGGCGACGAGATGGCCTCCGGCCGACTCACCTGACAGCGCGATGCGCTTTGGGTCGATGCGATACTTCTCGGCGTTGGCTCGCACCCACCGGATTGCGGTCTCGACATCTTCCACTTGCGCCGGATGCCGAAAAGTCGGCGCGAGCCGATAGTTGATCGAGAACCAGGCGAAGCCCGCCGCGCTCAGCGGCTCATGCATCGGCGCCATGTAGCCTTTTTTCGGGCCACCACTCTTGTCGCCACCCGTCCAACCGCCGCCATGCACCAAAATCACAGCCGGAAAGGGGCCGGCACCGTCGGGCACCGCTGCGTCGAGTTTCAGACTTACGCCGTCGGCTCGGCCGTATTCAATGTCGGTTTGGACTGCGGCAGTCGCGGCGGCAGTGGCGAGGCAAAGAAAGAAAATAGAGAGGCGTAGGTGCATCGGTTTGGGGCGGTTCCCGGGAAAGACGAATCGCGAAGAAAAAGGACTCAGGCTGCCCCGCAATCGTCGATTCGCCCTCTCAGCCGCCCGCGTCGGGGAAAGGCGACCTCACCGGCCGCCCCGCGGGCTTCAACGACGGCCCGCGCTTTCGCCGGACGACTTGCATCCATCGCGCTCGTCCACGCCCCGTCCAAAAGGGACGAATCCATTTGTCACTTATTAAGTGACAAACCCTTTGGCAATCGCCGGTTTTTGTCCGATCACTTAACGAGGCGATCGTCATTCGGCTTTTGCCGTGCGACGTGAAAACGGAACGCCGCATGATTGACGCGGCGAGACGATTTCCCACCGTGGTGCCGCCCCCAACGCGCCACCCCGGCGCGCTTCCCTCAATCCCCTTCCGGATCATGCACCCCAAATTCAACGCTGTCTTCGTGGTCGCCTTCCTATTGCCGTCGTCACTCGTGGCCCAGGCTGCTGCGCCCGCTTCCCCGCCGAAACCCGAGACCGCCGCCGACGTCGTCGAGCTCAGCCCGTTCACCGTCAACACCCACAACGACCTCGGCTACGCCGCCGAAAACACCCTCGCCGGCAGCCGCCTCAACACGAAGCTCCGCGACACCGCCAGCTCGGTCTCCGTCTTCACGAAAGAGTTTCTCGACGACCTCGCGATCACAGACATCGCCCATCTCCTCGAGTTCTCCGTGAACTCCGAGATGGACACCAATTCGCAGGGTGCGTCGTCCGAACAGAATCGCATCATCGGCGGACACGCCCTCTTCGCCGGTATCCAGATTCGCGGCCTCCTCGCCAGTATCGGCATGGATTACTTCACGAGCATCACGCCGACTGACCCGTATCGCGTCGGCCGCTTCGAAGACGCCCGCGGGCCCAATAGCATCCTCTTCGGCATCGGTGCGCCCGGCGGTCTGCTCAACCAGTCCTCCAAGATCGCCGAGACCCACCGCAACACCGCCGCCATCCGCTACGGCCTCGGCTCCTGGTCCCGCCAACGTCTCGAGGTCGATGCGAACAAGGTCGTGCTCAAGAACAAACTCGCCGTCTCCGTGGCCGCCCTCCACCAGGAAAACGGCGGCTGGCGCGCCTTTGATTTTCAGGATAAGCGCCGCGTCTTCGGCTCGGTCACGTGGCGCCCGCTCCGCTCCGTCACGATCACTGCGATGGGTGAGGTCGGCCGCGATATCAGCGCCATCGTCCGCAACTTCAGCGATGCCGAACAGGTGCTCGCATGGTATGACAACCGCGAGGCCTTCGGCGTGAACGCCGTCTCCTTCGTGCCCAACAACACCGTCCCCACTGCCGCACAACAGTTGGTCGGCGTGGTCGGCCGCGATGGCGCCGTCGGCGGCACCACGCACCGCTATGTCTACATCGAAAACGATCACACGATCTTCGACGCCATCGGCACCTTCTTCACGGGTAGCTACAACACCGCCGCCGTCCGCGCCCCCGACGGCACGCGCGGCATCACCGCGCCGGTGCTCCGCATCCACGACCCCAAATTCTATCCGCTCAACGGCAACGCCGTCGGCCCCGGCATGTTTCGCGACCAAGATCTCCACAATTACACGTTCACCGCGGACTGGCAGCCGACGCGCAACTTGATCTTCAACCTCGCGCACAACTACCAGGAAACGCGTGCCGTCGTGAACGTGATGAATGGCAACGCGCCCATGTTGCGCGGCGAGGCCAACCGCACCCTCGGCGTCGGCGGCCCGGCCAACCCCTACGTCGGCCGCATGTATTTTGACGGCACATGGACGCGCGACATCCACTACGGTGACAGCCGCGAGTCGCGCCTCTCCGCCTCCTACGCGCTTGAGCCGAAATGGAAATGGCTCGGTCGCCACCGCCTCGCGGCCTCCGTCGCGCGCACCGACGTCAATGACCGCCGCGCCAACTCGTGGCTCGTGCTCGCCGGCCGCCCGTTCAGCACCGATCCGTCCAACGCCAACAATCGGATCAACGTCCGAAATTATCTCACCGAGGGTAGCTACGGCACGTATCGCGCCGGCGATTGGCGCTCCCTGCCGTCGACGATCAACATCGGCGGTCGCGCCTTCACGACCGCCTACGCCAACGTCGTCGCCGGTGGTGCCGACAACGGTGGCATGGTGCAAAAAATGGATTCGAAGATGATCGCGTCGCAGAGTTTTTTCTTCGGCGGCAAACTCGTCACGACCTTCGGCTATCGCGACGACCGCGTGAAAAACACCCAGCTCGGTTACCGCAACGACCCCATCATGGGTGACGTCGTCGATCTCGATATCTCGAAGGGCAAAGTGAACAACATGGTCGGCCAAACGCGCACCGCCGGGGTCGTTTACCACCCGTTTGAGTGGCTCTCCGTAATCGGCAATAAATCCTCCAACGTCGGCATCCCACCGCTCGCGCGCACCGTGTTCCCCGACGGCAATCTCGCTCCACTGTCGAAGGGCCTCGGCCAGGATTTCGGCCTCGGGTTCGACTTGCTCCAAAGCCGACTGAACGCGCGTGTGGTCTATTTCACCGGCAGCGAAATCGGCCGCGTGACGGCACCGTTCACCGGGACGCTCACGGGTGCCAACACCCGCGTCATGGACGCGTTCGGCACCGCTCTCGTCGGCGCGGGTCGGCCGTTCAGCGCCGCCGAGTGGACACCAATCCGCTCCAAATACACGCCGCCCGCGTCGTCGGTCGCCTCGGATTTCGACACCAAGGGCTACGAAGCACGCGTCACAGCAAATCTGACACGCCACTGGCGCCTCGTCGCCAACTACTCCTACACCACGTCCGGCCGCACCGAAATGGCTCCGGAGGCGGTGCTCTTCTATGGCCTCAAACGCGCGGATCCCGTGCTGCTCAAACAAGGCGTCTCGCAGGACGCCACCGGCCGCTACGTGATCGATCCCGCCGCCTACGAAACGGGCGGTGCGGTCGCGAAGTGGCTCGAACTCGGTCGCGCGGCCACCGCCGCGAATCCCTCGACGCTCACCACCTCGAACGGCGCGACCATCGCCCAAGAACTCTACGACCTGACCGCCGCCTTCAACGACGAGCGCGAGTCGCAGTTGAAAAGCTGGGGCGTGCGCCCGCACAAAATCAGCCTGTTCACCGCCTACGATATCCGCAGCGGACGCCTCGAGGGCTTCACCGTCGGGGGCGGCTGGCGCTGGCGCAGCGCCAACATCATCGGCGCGAATTCCCAAGACCAAGAGATCAGCGGCCGCGTCATCACCGCCGCCGATCTGATGATGGGCTACACGCGGAAATTCCGCGGCCTGCCCGGACGCGTCCGCTTTCAGGTCAACGTCAACAATCTCCTCGACCGCAC
>CAMBVX010000514.1 GCA_945871085.1 Opitutus sp. GAS368
CCACGCGCGACCAAAAAATCGCCAGCGGTTTTCACCGCAATAATATGTTCAACGGCGAGGGCGGTCGCATCGCGGAGGAGACCCGCGTCGAAAATATCTTCGATCGCGTCGAGACCACCGCGACCGTCTGGCTCGGCCTCACGTTTACCTGTAACCGCTGCCACGATCACAAATTCGATCCGCTCAAACAAACCGACTACTACGCCCTCTACGACATCTTCAACCAGATGTCTGAAACGGGTAGTGCCAGCGGCGGCGGCGGGCGCGGCGGACAAATGGCCCCGTTTCTCGACCTCGCCACCGACGCCGAACGCGACGCCGTCAAGGTGGCCCAAGCCCGCATTGATGTCATCGGCAAAGAAATCGAGACGTTTGAGCTGACGAAATTTCCCCGTCCCGAGGGCAAGCCCGTCAGCGAGTCCCCCGAGGCCAGCAAACTTCCCGGCAACCTCTTTGCGACCCACGCCAAGCTCGCCCCGGCGCGCCGGGATCTCAACGGCTTGCTCGAAGCCTTGCCCTACTTTCGCGACACCGCGCCCGACCTCGACTACGTGGCGCTCCTCAAAAAACAAATCGCCGCGATCCGCGTCCGCGATGCCGCCACCAACAGCATTACGAAAGTGATGATCATGGATCAGCTCGCCAAACCCCGCGACACCTTCGTCCTCAACAAAGGCAACTACGAGGCCAAGACCGACGTCCGCGTCCTCGGCCACGTGCCGGAAATTTTTGGTCTACGCACCGTAGCGGCGAGCGCCAGCAAGCCGACCGCGGCCGATTCCGCCACTTCAACTTCCTTCCCCGCTTCCACTTCAACTGGCACCGCGACAGCGGTGCCGCCCACCCGCCTCAACCGCCTCGACCTGGCCCGTTGGCTCGTCTCGCCTGGAAATCCGCTCGCCGCCCGCACCGCCATCAATCGCGCGTGGCAGGCGTTCTTCGGGACTGGCTTCGTCAAAACCGCCGAAGATTTCGGCGTGCAGGGCGAACGCCCTTCGCACCCCGAATTGCTCGACTGGCTCGCCACGGAATTCGTCGCGCGCGGCTGGGATATGAAAGCGATCCATCGCCTCATCGTCACGAGCGCGACCTACCGCCAATCCTCCCGCGTCACGCCCGCGGCGCACGAGCGGGACCCCGAAAACCGCCTGCTGGCCCGCGGCCCGCGCTATCGCCTCCCCTCGTGGATGATTCGCGATCAAGCCCTCGCCGCCGCCGGCTTACTGACCGAAAAACGCGGCGGCATCTCCGTCAAACCTTACCAACCACCCGGCATCTGGGAGGAAGCTACGTTCGGAAAAAAGACCTACACGCCGGATAAAGGCGACGGCCTCTATCGCCGCAGTCTCTACGTGTTCTGGCGCCGTATCGTCGGTCCCACCACGTTCTTCGATGCCGGCGCCCGCCAAGTCTGCACCGTCAAGGTTGCCCGCACCAACACGCCCCTCCACGCCCTCGTCACGCTCAACGATCCCGCCTATGTCGAAGCCGCCCGCGTCATGGCGCAGCGTGTCCTCACCGCCTCCACCGCCGACGCCGCGCGTCTCACCGCCGCGTTCCGTCTCGCCACGGCCCGGGCGCCGACCGCCGCCGAGCAGAAAATTCTCTTCACCCGCCTCGCCAAGCTCCGCACCGATTTCGCCGCCGATCCGACGGCCGCGGGCGAGCTCGCCGGCATCGGCGAATCCGCCCGCCCCGAGTCTCTCGCCCCCGCCGAGCACGCCGCCTGGACCACGCTCTGCCTGCTGATCCTCAATCTCGATGAAACGCTTTCGAAAGAATGAGGTAGCGCGGAGCTTCAGCCCGCGCTTGGAACAGCCCATGACTTCCAGTGCGGGCTAAAGCTCCGCACTACGCCACCTCCTCCGCTCCTCGCCCACATGAACCCTCTCCTCGCCGGCCAAGCCCTCCACACGCGCCGACAATTCTTCGGTCGCAGTGCCATGGGCGTAGGCACCGCCGCGCTGGCCTCTCTCCTCGGGCGCGACGCCCTCGCCGCCGCCACACCTTCCGCGCGCCGTCCCGTCCCCGGCCTGCCGGACCTCCCGCACTTCGCCCCAAAAGCGAAACGTGTGATCTACCTGTTCCAAAACGGCGCGCCGTCCCACGTCGATCTCTTCGACTATAAGCCGAAGCTCCGTGAATGGCACGGTAAGCAGATCCCTGACGAACTCACCGGCGGCAAACGCTTTTCGACGATGACGGGCAACCAGTCCGCCCGCCCCGTGCTCGGCGAAATTTCGAAATTCTCCCAACACGGAAAGTCCGGCGCCTGGGTTTCCGACTTTCTTCCCCAGATTGCCTCGATCTCCGACGATCTTTGTTTCGTGAAATCGCTGCACACCGAAGCCGTGAACCACGCTCCGGCGATCACGTATTTCCTCACCGGTTCCGAGATGGCCGGGCGGCCCTCACTCGGCGCCTGGCTCAGCTACGGTCTCGGCAACGAGACCGAAGAACTGCCCGCGTTCGTCGTCATGACGTCCCGCGACAAAGAGGCGAGCTGCGGCCAGATTTTCTACGATTTTTACTGGGGTAGCGGGTTCCTGCCGACGAAATATCAGGGCGTCGCCTTCCGCGGCGCCGGCGATCCCGTCCTCTACCTTTCCAATCCCGCCGGTATGAGCCGCGCCGTCCGCCGCGGCCTCCTCGACGACCTCGCGCAGCTGAACGAAATCAAACGCGCCGACTTCGGCGACCCCGAGATCACCACCCGCATCGCGCAATACGAGATGGCCTACAAGATGCAGGCCAGCGTCCCCGAGCTCACCGATTTCTCCAAAGAGTCCGCAGCCACCCTTGCCGCCTACGGACCCGAAGTGCGCCGCCAAGGCAGCTACGCCTACAATTGCCTCATGGCCCGCCGCCTCGCCGAACGCGGCGTGCGTTTTATCCAAGTGATGCACGCCGGTTGGGACCAACACCGAAATCTGAATACGCAGCTCAAGATCCAGTGCGAAGACACCGACGCCCCCTCCGCCGCGCTCATCCGCGACTTGAAGCAGCGCGGCCTCCTCGACGACACCCTTGTGATCTGGGGCGGTGAGTTTGGCCGCACGCCGTTCCTCCAGGGAAAAATCGAAGACACGAAAGGTTGGGGTCGCGACCACCATCCGTATGCGTTTACGCAGTTCATGGCCGGTGGCGGCGTGAAACCTGGTATCAGCTATGGGGCGACGGACGAGTTTGGTTTCAACGCCGTGGAGAACCGGGTTCACGTGCACGACATGCAGGCGACGATCTTGCACCAGCTCGGCATCAACCACGAAAAGCTCACCTACAAATTCCAAGGCCGCCAATTCCGCCTCACCGATGTGCACGGCCACGTGGTGAAAGACATCCTCGCGTAAGCGAACTTTACAGTTGTGGAGTTGTTGTGGGGCGCGCTTTACGCTCGCCGCCCCAAGCGTCAATCCGGCTTGGCCGTCAGACGCAGCAGCCGATCAATCCAATATCCTGGGCGCCGCTTGAAATGCGCGAAGGCGAGAACCAAGACGTGATCCGGCTCCTCGACATAAATCACCGCATAGGGAAACCGTGCCCCAAAGTGCCTCCGCGCTGGCGCCCAGAAAATTCGAAAAACGCCCGGGGTGGCGCAGACCTCCTGCACCAACCGATCCATTTCGACCGCGAAGCGACCGGCCACCGCCCAACTCTCCCTCTCGTAATACTCCGACCCCGACAATAAGTCGGCCTTCGCCTGCGGATGCAGCTTGAACGTTTTCACACGCCGTAGCGGCGGCGAAGGTCCGCCATCACTTGCTCGCCGGGAATGGCTTGAACCTTACCGCTGCGAATTTCATCCAGCCGCCGTTGAATTTCGACCGTCCAGAGCTGGTCGATCTCCGGATCGGGGCCCACCTCCGTCAATCGCTCCTCATACCACAGTGCGAATTCCTCTTTTTCGCGGGAGGATAGTTTCTCGAACGCGGTTTCGATTTCAACGAGGGTGCTCATGGCGCTGATCGTGGTGGCAAATGCGCGCACGGCAAGTCTGCGGACGGCACCGTCGGAGCGTAGCTCCCGGTTTCACCCGATGCTCATGCCGCTTTGATCGTTTGCCGCTCCGCTATACCTCCGCGCGCACTTTCAACCCCGGCACCTTGGCGAAATGCAGATCGGTCGTGATCAACGTTGCACCCGCCTGCTTCGCACACGCGGCGATGGCGATATCCGTCAGCGGCAACACCTCTCCCCGGCGATCCAACTCCCACGCCAATTCTGCGACTTCGGTCCAGAGCTCCGGGACCATCGCCACTTCATGCATGGCCGAAAATAACA
>CAMBVX010000515.1 GCA_945871085.1 Opitutus sp. GAS368
TCGCCCTGCTGCGCAACGCCCTCTTCGCCCTCTTACCCAAGCACTTTCCCGACGTCTCCCACCCCGAAATCCACGAGCAACTCCACTCCCATCCCGCTGCCTGCCTCCGCGTTCTCCGTGCCGCTTGAGTCAAAAAGAAAGACCATGCAGTTCGGTGTGGGTTTGGTTTGCTGGACGTAGACCGCCGCTGCTTGGGCCCGGCGTTTGACCTGAAGTTTTTCGAAGACGCTGACGAGATAGTTTTTCACGGTGTTCTCGCTGAGTTTGAGTTGTTCGCCGACCTGCTTGTTCGTCAGGCCCTCGGCGACGAGGGCGAGGACGCGACGCTCTTGAGCGGAAAGAGAGGCGAGATCCGAGGTGGTTTCGGTCATCCCCCCATCGCGCAACAGGCGGAGCACGCGGGCGGTCGCGTCGGGATCGAGGATGGAGCGGCCGTCGGCGACGTCGTGCAGGGCCTGCACCAAACCGGCCGGGTCGATTTCCTTCATGAGGTAGCCGCGGGCACCGGCGATGACGGCGTCGTAGACATAGGTGTCATTGCTGAACGACGTCAGGATAATGATTTTTGTCTCCGGTCGCTCTTGGATGATTTCGCGGCACGCCTCGAGGCCGGAGCCGTCGGGCAGGCGAATATCGAGGAGGATGATGTCGGGGCGGAGCTGCCGGGCACTTGCCACGGCGGCGGCGGCCGTGGCCGCCTCGCCGACGATTTTGAGCACGCGGTTCGAAGGCTCGGAGGAGAGCACGGTTTTGATCCCGCGACGGACTAGTTCACTATCGTCCACGAGCAAAATGTGAATCGGAGGCGAAGGGTTGGTCATAAATAAAGGGGGAAAATGAGCCGGATAGACGTACCTTGGCCGAGTTCGGAACGAAGAATCAGCTCCGCGCCGATTTCCTGCGCGCGACGGGTGAAGTTCGCGAGACCATGGCCGCTGCCGGGCGTGGGGCGCGTGGCGCCCGGGATGAAGCCGCGACCGTTGTCGCGAATCTCGAACTCGATGCCGGCGTCGGTGACGGCGAGACTGACGGCCACTTCGGCGGCTTCGCCGTGGCGGAGAGCGTTGCTGACGGCTTCGCGCGCGATCTGGAGGGCATGGACGCGCTGGCCGAGGGTGAGCAGGGCGGCGGTGGCCTCGTCGATGGTCGTGATCGCGCGAAACATTTTCACGGATTGCATGAAGCTGAGCAGGGCGGTGACCGCCTGAGAAAATGACCGTTCACGGAGCGCTTCTGGCTCAAGCCCGGTGATAAAATTGCGGACGTCGCGAATGGTTTCGTTGAGCGCGGCGCGCGACTGTTCGAGGCGGACGGAGGCATCTTCCTGTTCGGGCTTCAGCATACTGCGGACGCTGGCGAGACTCATCCCGGCGGCATAAAGCGACTGGATGACTCCGTCGTGGAGGTCGCGCCCGAGGCTGGCGCGTTCGTCGATGGTGCGTCGCAGTTCTTCCTGGCTCTGGCGGAGCTCGGTTTCGGTGCGGGTTCGCAGTTCGACTTCGCGGCGCAGGGCATCGCGTTGCGCGAACGACGCGGCCACGAGGGTGGCGAGGGCTCCGAGTTCGGTGCGGTCGGCTTGGAGTGGGGCGAGCGGACCGCTTTCTCCACGAGTGAGACTTTCGCGGATGGCGGCGAGCGGGCGCAGCACCCAGACGTGCAACGCGAGCCCGAGGCCGACGAGCACGAGGAGGCCGAAGACGAGAAACACGCGGGCTTGCCACGCATCGGTGGTCAGCAGGAGGGCCATCTCCGGGGAATGGTGGCGGAGCACGACGAGCTTGAGGATCCGGCCCTGCCAATCGGTGAGGGGATGGGAGATAACCACACCGCCAAGTTCCGCCGCAGCCGGGACAGGGGAATGGGCTGGCTCAAGGCGCACGTCCGCCCCGGTTAGACTGGAGAGCGTGGCGAGGTGGGCGGCCCCCCACCGGCGGCCGAGGAGGAGCCACCCCGGGGTGGGCAAACCTAGAGCCGCGGGAGCGATGGGTTCGCCGCACAATTCCCAGATGCCGCCTGCGTGCTCGAGGAATACGTGGGGCGGGCGCGCGCCGTCGAGCAGACCCCGCAGCTCACTGGAGCCGAGTGGCCGCTGGGGCGGTGGATTGTCGTCCGGTCGACCGACGGCGAGGAGGGACGTGCCATCGGGCGCGGCCACCCAGAGTGCGTGCGCATCCGAGGCGGCGAGGACGGGGGCCAGGGGCCGAGTGGCGGCGCTGGCGTCCGGCTTGGCGAGAAAACTTGTGACGGCGGCGTGGCGAGCGACGTCCGAGGTCAAGCGGCGTAGGGAGTGTTCCGTGAGCCGCAGCCAGTGTGCGAGGAGAGTCGCGCGCTGTTGGCGGGCATGGGCGAGAAGTTCGGCGGCTTCCGCATTCTCCAGATTACGAATGAACAAAAACGACGCGAAAAATCCCGCGAGCAACACGCCCAAAAGGAGGGCGAAGCGAATCCTGACGGTCGTAGCCGTTGGGACGAGAGGGGAGAGCTCGGACGATGATGTCACATGTGCAGAAGCCAAAGGTTGGGTAGAGTCATCCACGCGCTCTGAAGGTCGACCAGGCTTGCACGGACGCAAGCCGCAGTGCCGTCGCGAGGAAGGTAACCGAACACCTGTGCGGGTCCAAAAGATCAGCGGGGTACATCCCCTCATTGTAGCTGAATGAAATCGCTTGGTTAGGGCCCAATGGACTGTCTTTCGGACCTACTGCGGTAGGTATTAATAGGCCTACGGCCAGGGGCGAGAGCTCGACCAACGCGCGCCGCCTGGGGCGAGAAGGGCGGTTCCTCTGTTTCTGTGAGTTTGGCGATTTGGCCTGGGGAAGCCAAAGGCGTCCGTGCCGGTGGGGTGGGGAGAATTTTCGGAACGGCAGGCAGGGACGCCTGCGGCTACGGCGATCTGAGGAACTTAATGTCCTCCCTCCGAGGATTGAAGGGGAACCAGAGAATGTCTGCCGTCGGATTTACCCACTCACAACAGTGAGGAGCCGTATTTCTTATCCGCCGCTCGCCTTTAGTCAGCCTTGGCGGCGCGAGGCGGCGGACGGAAGTCCGCCCGACTGCGGGACGACCGGGCTGCGCCGACCGAATGGTCCGGAAATCAACCGGCACGTGCGGATTGGCACACCCGCGTACTCCGACCGGGGGCGTTCGCGCTCCGAAGAATCACGGTGCGAGGTCCGCGAATTTCCAGGGGTAGTTGTCGAGCGGCGTCGTGACGAAGCCTTTGACTTTGGGGCTGACGAGCCGGGCGCGGGTGTAGAAATAAATCGGCATCACGGGCATTTCATCGACGAGGATTTTTTCCATCTGCTGGTACACTTCGAAGCGGGCCGGGTTGGTCTTCGCGTCGAGCGCGGAGCGGAGGAGGCGATCATACACGGGGCTGCCCCAGTGGGTGTCGTTGTTGCCGTTGCCGGTTTCCCACATGTCGAAAAAATTGTGCGGGTCCACGTAGTCGGCGATCCAGCCGGCGCGCGCGACCTGATAATTTTTCGAGTGCTGTGCGTCCATGTAAACTTTCCACTCCTGATTAAAGAGCGTGAGATCGACGCCGAGATTTTTGCGCCACATCTGCTGGAGGGCCTCCGCGATGGTGCGGTGTTTCTCGAGGGTGTTGTAGAGGAGTTCGACCTTGGGGAAGCCCTTCCCGTCGGGATAGCCAGCGGCGGCGAGGAGGCGTTTGGCTTCGGCGAGATCGGCTTGGAAACGGTGGCGGCTGACGTAGCCGATAAGGTCGGGCGGGGTGAAATCGTAGGCGGGCAGCTCGCCGGCGAGAGTGACTTTTTTCACGAGGGTCTCGCGATCGATCGCGAGGGCGAGGGCGCGGCGCACGCGGACGTCGTCGAAGGGTTTTCGCTGCACGTTGAAGCGGTAGAAATAAATTCCGTTGTAGGGGTCGACGCGGACGGAGTCGGGCTGTTCGCGCTGGTAAACCGCGAGTTTGGTGAGCGGGACTTCGTTGGTGATGTGGAGCTGGCCGGTGCGGAACATCCGCTCCTCGGTGTCGGCGAGTTCGACGGGGAAGAAATGGATCTCGTCGATTTTTACGGTGGAGCGGTCCCAGTAGGTGGGCGAGCGGAGGGCGACGATCTTCTGATTGGCGCGCCATTCTTTGAGGAGGTAGGGGCCGTTGCCGACGAAGTTTTCGGGGCGTGACCACGGCGTGCTCTTGCGGTCGAGGGCACCGAATTTTTTCAAGGTGGGGATGTGCAGTGGGAACCACGCGTAGTGGTTCATCGCGTGGAGGAGAAACGGGGTGGCTTGGCG
>CAMBVX010000516.1 GCA_945871085.1 Opitutus sp. GAS368
TCGATTTGCGCCCGTCGTTTCGACGCCACGGCGCGGTCCTTGGCCGTCACGCCGACGACCTCGAATCCTTCGATGACGCCTCGGTCGTTGCGCGCCGACTCGATTTGATAACCGGCCGCCAGCACGCGATGCGCGAGGTCGTTTTGGTAAACCTTGCCGGCGTAGCGGACCGCAGAGAGCATTTCGCGCTCGGTGAGCGCAAACCACTTGTCGGCTTTGGCGTCGAAGGTGGCGTTGGCTGTCACGAGGTGGGTATGCAAATGGGCGTCGAGTGCGCGTGAGGCGTCGTGCTCAAAGCGGGCGGCGCAGAGGTTGCCGGTGACGGCGACTTGCTCCGACCAAGCAGCCTCACCGCCCCGCACCCGCCGTGCCGTGAAGCGCTCCAACTCGGCAAAGGCGACGCTGACCGCCTCTTGATGCGCCTGCCGCAAACGTTCATCTCCAAACGTGACCGCAAGCAGCGAGACGCTTTTCGGCGCTGAACATTGAAAATCCAGAAAGGCGATTCGGCCCTCGCCGGTGCGCACGGTTAATTTCCTCCCAGTGAGGGGATGGAGATTGCACCGCAGTCGCTCGAAGGCCTCGTCGTCCGCGTGGATCGACCGGCCGGCGAGCCCCAGACGCTCCGCCGCCTGGCCAACCCAGCGACCGGTGACGGACTCTTTTTCCGCATAATAGTCGTTCGCGGTAAGATGCTCCGCAAGGTAGGTCGAACCATCGTATAGTTTTGCCATCGTGAACATGGCGCCATCTTGCCCGTGCAATCACCTGCGACCAAGGACAGCGGATTAACAGCGCATGCCCCGTCGTGTTAATTCACGTCCCGGATAGCATTTGAGAGACCATAAGGAGACCGGAATTCATGTTTTTTCCAACGACCGTCAGGCCGTAAGACTTCTCGGCAACTTTCTGCCACCAAAAATTGAGCAAACCCATAGTCGTGCAAAAGACAGGGGCAATGTCTGTATCCATTCGCGAGACGGGAGTCTTCTCGCTGGTTAAATGTCAGATACAAGCCCGTTAAACTTGGGTCATTACTGCGCTATTGACTCTTGGTAGCCCTCCCGAAATACACGACACTTCGTGCTCCAACGCTTCAAAATCGTCGCTATTCTGACCGCCTCATTCCTAGCTACCGGTAGCCAATGGAATGTCCTTCAGGTATTCGCGTGGGCAAGCATGTTTAGCGAAAACGTCCGCCAACTCCCCCTCGGCGAGGCGGTCGCCCGCACCTTTAGTCCCGAAGCGCGCTGCAATCTTTGCGCCGCCGTCTCCGAGGGCAAACAGCAGCAGCAGAGCGAGACCGCCCTCAACCCGAAGTTCGAGGACCGCTCCCTTTTGATTTGCGAACCTGCACCGCAATACCTTTTCGAGGCCGACGATGTCGCCGGCTGGCTCGATAGCCGAACCCGGCTCGCCGGAATCTCGCGCGAACGCCCTCCGGTGCCTCCGCCGCGCGTTTAGGAAAACACGTCCGTCGTCCCGCTGTTCCGGAACTTCCCACGCGGAAGGCCGTTGTCGTTTTCCCCTGTCCGAGATCTTCGGACCTTCAATCGTGCGTTCGCACGCCCACTCCGTCCGTTCAGTCCCACAATGCATCCCTTTTCCCTGTCCCACTCTCTACGTTCGCTGCGCCTGCCCTTGCTCGCCGCGACCTGCACCCTTACGGCCTTGCCGCACCTCGTGCTCGCCCAATCCGCCGTCGCGCCCGTCACGTCACTCGACCCGCTGACGGTCACCGGCACCCGCGAAAAAGCCCTCCTTTCCGAGACGCCAGTCTCGATCGGCGCCATCACGCCTGAGACCATTCGCGAAACCGCACCGCTCCATCCCGGTCAATTGCTAGGCCAGATTCCCGGTGTCTCGGTCGCCGTCACCAACGGCGAAGGCCACACCACCGCCATCCGCCAGCCCTTCACCACCAGCCCGCTTTACCTCTTCCTCGAAGACGGCATTCCGATTCGCGCCACCGGCTTCTTCAACCACAACGCCCTCTACGAGGTAAACATCCCCATGGCCGGCGGCATCGAAGTCGTCCGTGGCCCCGGCACCGCGCTCCATGGCTCCGATGCCATTGGCGGTATCGTTAACATCCTCTCTCACGCACCCTCCGGCCCCGCGGGCGCCAGCCTCAACAGCGAGTTCGGCGCCTTTGGCACGTGGCGCTTTCTCGGCAGCGCCGGCACTCCCCTCGGCGAGAGCGGCGGCGTCCAGTTGGACCTCAACGCCACCCACACCGACGGTTGGCGATACCGGACCGGCTACGATCGCAAGAGCGCCAACCTCCGCTACGACCAGCGCCTCGACCGCGACACCGTCCTTAAAACCATTGTCGGCGTGTCCGACATCGATCAGCAGACCGGCGCCAACTCCGCCCTGACCTACGCCGACTACGTCAACGATCCCACGCGCAACAATTTCTCCGTCGCCTACCGCAAAGTCACCGCCGCGCGCATCTCCGTCGAATACGAACGCCGGGTCGGCACCGGCCTCGTCTCCGTCATCCCTTACTTCCGCGATAACTCCATGGAGCTTCTCGCCTCCTTCAACCTCAGCTCCGATCCCCGCATCGATCAGTCGCACAACGTCTCCTATGGCGTTCTCTCCAAGTGGCGGAAAAATTTCTCCGTCCTTCGCACCCGTGTCATCGCCGGCCTCGACTTCGACTACAGCCCCGGCTCCCGCACCGAGACCAACCTTCTCGTCACCCGCACCGGCACGGGCGCCAGCACCGTTTACAGCGCCTACACGCTCGGGACGCGCATCTACGACTATCACGTGACGTTCCGCAGCCTCTCGCCCTACCTCCACACCGAGTTCTCGCCGACCACCGCGCTCCGTATCACGGCCGGCCTCCGCTACGACACGATGGGCTTCGACCAGGAAAACCAACTCTCCGCCGGCACCGTCTCGGCCAACGTCAACGGCGCGACCCGTTTCTACGGCCAGCTCGCCAATAACGAGAGCACCTTCTCGCGCCTCAGCCCGAAGCTCGGCGCCACCTACGCGCTCACGCCTCACGCGCATCTTTACACCTCCTACAACTTCGGCTTCCGCGCTCCCTCCGAGGGCCAGCTCTACCGCGCCGGCAACGACACCAACACCGCCAACGCCCTCAACCGCGCCCGCCTCGCCCTCGCCCTCAAACCCATCCGCGCCCAGCAAATCGAGCTCGGCCTCCGCGGCGACGTCGGCCCGCTCAACTACAACTTCGTCGCCTACGATCTCACCAAGAAAGACGACCTCGTGAGCCAGCGCGACCTCGCGACCAACATCAGCACCAACGTCAACGCCGGTCGCACCGAGCACCGCGGTCTCGAAGCCGGCCTCGGCGTCCGGCTCGGCTCTCAACTCCGTCTCGACTCCGCGCTCTCCTACGCGCGCCACCGCTACGCCGATTGGGTCACCGCCACCGGCAGCCTTAGCGGCAAGGAAATGGAAACCGCCCCGCGCGTCATGACCAACACCCGCCTCACCTGGCGCCCCCTCCCGATCGCCCTCCTGCAACTTGAGTGGGTCCGCATCGGCGACTACTGGCTCGAGGCGAGCAACTCCCCGACCTTCGGCAAGTATCCCGGCCACGATCTCCTCAATGTCCGCGCCAGCTACTCCGTCACGAAACACCTCGGACTCTTCGCCCGCGTGATGAACGCCGCCGACAAACGGTTTGCCGACACCGCCTCCGTCTCGTCCAATACCCCCGTGTTCACTCCCGGCCTCCCCCGAGCCTTCTACGGCGGCGTCGAACTCCGCTGGTAAAACCCTTCGCCATGCGCCGCTCCCTCTTCCTCTCGCTCGCCCTCGCGCTCCTTGCGCCCGCCTCCCTCGGCGCGGCGGAGCCGCCCGCCTCGGCTCACGCCCACGGCGGCAAATCCTACAAGGGCGGCGACCGCGCCGCGCAGAGCGAACTCGTCGCCCAGGCCGCCTTCGATACCAAGGGCGTGCTCTGGGCCGTCCATAAAGTGAGCGGCCACATCGCCGTCAGCCGCTCCGAGGATCGCGGCCTAACTTGGCTCAACCCCGTGCTCGTCACCCCCGCGCCCGAGCCCACCGACACCGGCGGCGACGCCCGTCCAAAAATCGCGCTCGGCCCCGCGGGCGAAATCTACGTCACCTGGACCAAGCCGCTCGCGAAACCTTACACCGGCGAGATCAAGTTCGCCCGCTCCCTCGACGGCGGACGCACCTTCTCCGCGCCGTTCGTCGTCCACCGCGACCGCCAGGAAATCACCCACCGCTTCGACGC
>CAMBVX010000517.1 GCA_945871085.1 Opitutus sp. GAS368
GCGTCGAAGCGGTGGGTGATTTCCTGGCGGTCGCGGTGGACGACGAACGGCGCGGAGAAGGTGCGTCCGCCGTCGAGGGAGCGGGCGAACTTGATCTCGCCGGTGTAAGGTTTCGCGAGCGGCTTGGTCCAGGTGACGTAGATTTCGCCGGCGGGGCCGAGCGCGATTTTCGGGCGGGCGTCGCCGCCGGTGTCGGTGGGCTCGGGCGCGGGGGTGACGAGCACGGGGTTGAGCCAGGTGAGGCCGCGATCCTCGGAGCGGCTGACGGCGATGTGGCCGCTCACTTTGTGGACGGCCCAGAGCACGCCCTTGGTGTCGAAGGCGGCCTGGGCGCCAAGCTCGCTCTGCGCGGCGCGATCGCCGCCCTTGGCGGATTTGCCGCCGTGAGCGTGGGCAGGGGCGGGCGGCTCCGCCGCGCCGACGGAGGCGGGCGCGAGAAGCGCGAGTGCGAGCGAGAGGAGGCGGGAGCGGCGCATTGGCGAAGGGTTTTACCAGCGGAGCTCGACGCCGCCGTAGAAGGCTCGGGGGAGGCCGGGAGTGAACACGGGGGTATTCGACGAGACGGAGGCGGTGTCGGCAAACCGTTTGTCGGCGGCGTTCATCACGCGGGCGAAGAGTCCGAGGTGTTTCGTGACGGAGTAGCTGGCGCGGACATTGAGGAGATCGTGGCCGGGGTATTTGCCGAAGGTCGGGGAGTTGCTGGCCTCGAGCCAGTAGTCGCCGATGCGCACCCATTCGAGTTGCAGGAGGGCGATCGGGAGGGGGCGCCAGGTGAGGCGGGTGTTGGTCATGACGCGGGGGGCGGTTTCCATTTCCTTGCCGCTGAGAGTGCCGGTGGCGGTGACCCAATCGGCGTAGCGGTGGCGCGCGTAGGAGAGCGCAGAGTCGAGGCGGAGCTGCGCGCCGAGCCGGACGCCGAGGCCGGCCTCGAGTCCGCGGTGCTCGGTGCGGCCGGCGTTGACGTTGGTGCTTATGTTGGTGGCGAGATCGCGCTGGCTCACGAGGTCGTCTTTTTTGGTGAGATCGTAGGCGACGAAATTGTAGTTGAGCGGGCCGACGTCGCCGCGGAGGCCGAGCTCGATTTGCTGGGCGCGGATGGGTTTGAGGGCGAGGGCGAGGCGGGCGCGGTTGAGGGCGTTAGTGGCGTTGGTGTCGTTGCCGGCGCGGTAGAGCTGGCCCTCGGACGGCGCGCGGAAGCCGAAGTTGTAGGAGGTGTAGAGATGAGTGTGCGGTGTGAGCGCGTAGGTGGCGCCGAGCTTGGGGCTGAGGCGCGAAAAGGTGGTCTCGTTATTGGCGAGCTGGCCGTAGAAGCGCGTCGCGCCGTTGACGTTGGCGGAGACGGTGCCGGCGGAGAGGTGGTTTTCCTGGTCGAAGCCCATCGTGTCGTAGCGGAGGCCGGCGGTGACGCGGAGCGCGGTGGTCGGCGAGAACTCGGTGTGGAGGTAGGGCGCGAGGCTGCGGAACGTCACGTGATAATCGTAGATGCGCGTGCCGAGCGTGTAGGCACTGTAAACGGTGTTGGCGCCGGTCCCGGTGCGGGTGACTAGGAGGTTGTTCTCAGTGCGGGAGCCGGGGCTGTAGTCGAAGTCGAGGCCGGCGATGACGCGGGTGCGGAGGGCGGAGAAATTTTTCCGCCACTTGGAGAGAACGCCGTAGGAGACGTTGTGCGACTGATCGATGCGGGGATCGGAGCTGAGGTTGAAGGAGGCGAGGAGCTCCATGGAGTTGTCGCGGAAGTAGGGAATCACGGATAGGAGGCCGGTGCCCAGCTGGCGTTCGTATTCGACGGAGATGCGTGCGGCGGTGACTTTGCGATAGGCGACGGAGAAATTATTGCGCGTGGGATTGTTGACGTAGTCGGCGTAGGGCAGGGCGGAGTTGGCGCCGGTCTGCTGGTCGATGTCGGACACGCCGACGATGGTTTTGAGGACCGTGTCGCGGTCGAGGCGCTGGTCGTAGCGGAGGTTGGCGCTCTGGCGATCGTAGCCGGTGCGGAAGCGCCAGCCGTCGGTGTGGGTGGCGTTGAGGTCGAGCTGGACTCCGCCGCTCTCACCGATGGGCGTGCCGGCGCTGCCGAGGAAGCGCCAAGTGCCGAAGGCGCCGAACTCGCTGTTGAGGCTAGCGCCTGCGGGGCCGACGGGAGCGTGGGAGAGGATGTTGACGATACCGCCGATGGCGTCGGAGCCGTGGAGGGCGGTGCCGGGGCCACGGACGACTTCGATGCCGCCGGCCATGGGGATATTTACCTCGTAGAGGGCGTTATGGTTGAAGAAGCCGGTGGCGCGGATCGGAATGCCGTCTTCGAGGAAGAGATAAAGCGGGCTGGTGGTGAAGGGCTGGCGGATGGCGGTGGTGTGGCCTTCGCCGTTGGTGACGGCGACGGAGACGCCGGGGATCTGCCCGAGCAATTGGCCGGGATGGAGCGGGGCGGTTTCGCGAATGGTCTCGGGCGTGATCGCGCCGATCGAGACGGGCGTTTCGGAGAGGAGGGCCTTCTCGCGGGTGCCGGTGACGGTCATCGGGTCGAGTGACGTGACGCGCGATGGCGCGGGGGTGGCGGGCGCGGATTGGGCGAGCGCGCAGGGCGGCAGGGCGGCGAGGGTGCAGGTCGCGGCGAGCGCGCGGAGGCGCAGGCGCAGCGAACGTTGAGAGTGGGACAGGGAAAAGGGAGACATGGTGAAGACCGGGTTATGGGACTGGGCGTGCGGTGGCACGCGCGGGAAGTCCGAGGTGATCGGACAGGAAACGGAAAACAGGAACGGCCTTCCGTGGAGGGAAGGGCCGGAAGGGCGGGACGGTGGAACCGCGAATGTGTTTTCCTAAACGCGCGGCGGCGGCACCGGGGGACGCTCGCGCGCGAGTCCGGCGGGGCGGGTGCGGTTTTCGAGCCAGCCGACGACGTCGAGGGCGGCGAAGAGAAGCTGCGGCGTGGGTTCGCAGATCGAAAGGGAGCGGTCCTCAAACTTGGGGTTGAGGGTGGTCTCGCACTGCTGCTGTTGTTTTCCCTCGGTGACGGCGGCGCAGAGCGTGCAGCGGGCCTCGGGACTGAACGTGCGGGCGACGGCCTCGCCGAGCGGGAGTTGGCGGACGTTTTCGCCAAACATGCGGGCCCATGCGAACACTTGCACGGCGTCCCATTGGCTGCCGGAAGCCAGGAACCAGGCGGTCAGGATCGCAATGACTTTAAAACGGGGAAACACCGGGGGAAGAGGAGCGCGGGAAGGCGGGCGGGTGTCAAGAGCGGAGTGGAGGGCTTTCGGAACGAGTGAACAGCGAGGTGAGGATTGGTCGCGTTAGTCAGCGCAGGAGGCGGGTGAGGGCGGTCCAGTCGGCGCGGGTGGCGGTGCGGGCGGCTTCTTCCATGCGGGTGTAGCGGGTGAGGACTTCTTCGCCGAGGGGCGTGAGGGCGGCGCCGCCGCCGGTGCCGCCGCCGCGGGTGACGGTCACGAGGGGATCACGGAAGAGGGCGTTCATCGCGGTGACGAGTTGCCAGGCGCGGTTGTAGGACATGCCGAGTTCGGTGGCGGCGGTGCGGATCGAGCCGGTGGCGGCGATGTGGCGGAGGAGTTCTGCCTTGCCGGGCCCGAAGGCATCGGGGCCGGCGTGGGGAAAACGCAGGCGGGGTTCCAGGGCGGGGGCGGGGCGGGGCATGGGGGGCGCGGCGAAAGCAGTAATAAGAGGGATCGACGAGAGGGAAGGCGTAACTTGGTGACGCCAGGGCGCGGCTTACGTCGGGCCAAAGCTGACGGCGGTTCAAAACCGCCGCTCCGTTTTGGGGTTAGATTTTCAGCTGCGCGAAGAGGGTGCGCTCTTCGTCGGCGGGGAGCGGGTCGCCGTCGACTTCGAGGATGCGGCGGGCTTCCTCGGAGGGCGTGTAAGTCGGGTGCTCCCGAAGCGTGAAAGGATCGACGGCGGGCATGAAGCGGACGTTGGCGGACTGCTCGATGAAGGCAAGGCGGGCGACGTCGGCGATCGTGAGGACGCCGTCAATTTCCTCGGTAACCAGGTGTGGGTAGGAGCCAGTGATATCGAAGACGCGCCAAGAGTGGGGCCGCGAGGGAGCACGGGCTGAAGCTCCGTGCTACGAAGGGCGGGATTATTTTTTCGCGGGGACGGCGGGCTTTACTTCTTCGAGGACCCAGCCGGTAGCTTGGCGGGACATGAGGCCGGTGACGGTGTCGCCGGCCTTGAAGGTCTTGAGGGCGGTGGCGTCGACTTTGAACATCATCGTCAT
>CAMBVX010000518.1 GCA_945871085.1 Opitutus sp. GAS368
ACGCGGGAAGAATTGGTGCGGGCGATTCGGCACGTGCACGCGGGCAACCGCTATATCCCGGACACGTTGCAGCGTCGCCTCGCCCAACTGGCGAAACGAAAACACGTCTCAAGTCGCGAAATCGAAGTGCTCGACGGCATGCGCCGCGGGCTCTCCAACCGAGATATCGGCGTGGCGCTTTCGATCAGCGAACACACCGTCAAGACGCACGTGAAGGCGATCCTGCAGAAACTGGAGTCGGCTGATCGTGCCGAAGCGGTCGCCCGCGGTTTCGAGCAGGGGCTGCTCCGCGTAGAGGGCCCGTAATCTCGGCGACTGAGCTGTGCCCGATCGGTGTAGCTCTTTCGGGCGATAGCGCCCGCGCAACGAATCGTCTAGGATGGGTCCCGCTCATCCCGTCATTGAGCGATCGCGCTTCGCCCCCACGTCCAGTCCCTGCTCGCAACTTCAGTCCCGCGTCGTCTTCGACGCGCTCCTGAATCGGCGTTTATTTTCCACCCGTTCACTCCGGACCTTCAGTCCTCCCACTCAGCCCCACGACCCTATGAAGCAAAAAACGTTCCTGTTCCCTGCGACCGCCTTGGTCGCGTCGCTTGCTCAGCTCACGAGTCCCGCTTGGCGTCGTCTCGTCCTGTTTGTCGCGATCGCGGGACTGTCCAACTCGCTGCCCGCTCAAGTTTCTCAAACGACTCCAAACGAAAGCAGAAAAAAATCCGAAGAGGTCGTCCTGTTGAGCGCGTTTAACGTCACGACGGACTCGGACAAGGGCTATCGCGCTGCGAATACCGTGTCCGCCACGCGTATCGACACGCCGATCAAGGACCTGCCGTTCGCGATCTCGGCCTACACCGAACAATTTATTGCCGACATCGGCGCTCGCGAGTTGCCTGATATCGCACGCTTCGCGCCGAGCACGACCAACGCTTCCCGCGAGTTCGGCGGGGGTAATTCGCTCTTTGCCATCCGCGGCTTCGAGTCCAACCCCCAGCGCAACGGCTTCAACCTGAGCGGCAATATCTACGTCGACGCCGTCACGGTGCAGCGCGTCGAAGTCGTCAAGGGGCCCGCCACGCTGCTTTACGGGCAATTGCAGCCGGGCGGCGTGATCAACTACATCACCAAGCGCCCCCACGCGAAGCAGGAACTGTCCGTCGTGCAGACCGCCGGGAGCTTCAATAATTTTCGGACTCAAGCCGATCTCAACGTGCCGCTCATCGCCAAGAAGTTGCTGTTCCGCGTTTCCGGCTCGTGGGAAAACGGCGCCGAGTGGGTGGAGAAGCACCACCAACGCACCTCCGTGATCGCTCCGGTGGTGACCTGGCAGGTCACGGAGAACTCCTCGCTCACGGTCGACTACCAATGGTTTCGCCGCCGGGAAAACGCCCAGGCCTTCATGCAGCAAAACACCGCGGTGCCACTGACGAATCTCGCGATCTATCCCGCCGCGCGCAATCCGGCGACCGGTCGTTCGCGTTTTCCCGTGGACTACTTTGGCCCCTTCATGCCGATCGTGAGCCGGAATTTCAACATTTCCGACCCGACGGATTATCGCAACTCCGACAACGAGACGATTGCCGCAGAATACCAGATTCGCTTCGCCGACGGAAAATGGAACGCCCGCGCCAGCTACGTCGGCTTCGTCGATAACTGGCACACGGTTCAGCACAGCCGGGGCGATGCGCAGGAGATCCTTCCCGCCGCGATCGTGGCGACGTTGTCGAGCGACCCGGCGCAGTATCTGCGTCAAATCACGCCGCTGCTCGATTGGCAGCGGGATCCGGTGCTCGCGTCCCGCCGCCCCCGTTACCAACACAATCGGAATTATCTGCGCACGTTTCAGGTGGAGGCCGCCGGAAAATATGAATTTTCTGGAATGCGCTGGAAGCCGTTGTTCGGAGTTAGTGAGGTTCACGGGTTCAGCAAGAGCCTCACCTCGACGATCCCGACGAACCTTTGGTCTCCCGACTGGGACCTGCGCTTTCCGGCGACTTTCCGCGACAGTTTTTTCCCCGCCGAGGCTTTTCCCGCGGCAACCTACGCGCTGTCGCAGCCGACGAACAAGGCGGCCTACACGATCCAGCAGATTAGTGCGCTCGAAGATCGCTTGCAGTTTGTGGGTGGCGCTCGCTCGTCCAGCGCAAACTCCGCCAACCTCAGCACCGGTCAGCGGTTCAAGCTCAGCCGCACGACGCCGCAACTGGGCGCCGGCTACAAGCTGACGCGGGACATCAACCTCTACGCCTCCTACAGCGAATCGTTCCAGGCCAACAATTCGTTGTTACGGGTGCGCAGCGTCCCGACGACGCCGGCGCTCCCCTACGTGGGCTCCGGCTATGAAGTCGGCGTGAAGACGGACCTGCTGAACGGCCGGATTTCGACGACGCTCGCCGCGTTTCGGCAGAAGCAGGACAACTACATTTTCGCGCTCAACCAAATCACGCCCACCGGCGCCACCGAAACCACCGATTTCCAAAATGCGACCGTAGAGACGGAAGGCGTCGAGCTGGATGCGGTGATTTCGCCCACCGACCACTGGCAAATCTACCTGTCAGCGAGCTACAATAACCCACGTTACACGGTCATCACGGTGCCCGATGTTGCCTACCTGCTGGGCACGCAGCCGGAGTCGACGGCCAAGCGGCTGCTGAACGTGTGGACCCGCTACAATTTTGCGCGGGGATCGCTTAAAGGCGCCTGGATCGCCGGCGGGCTCAACCACACGGGCGATAAACAGATGGTTTCGAACAACCCATTTCTCTACTGGCCGAATCGCACCGTGTGGAACGCCACCGTCGGCTACGACTGGAAATGGAATCGCTCGGACATGAGCGCTTCGCTCGCGTGGAAAAACATCACGGACGTAGACGACACACCCGCGGTCCGCGCGCGTGGATTGCCGAGGCGCCTGCTCTTCACGCTTTCGGTCCGTCATTGATTCCCGGTGCCGGGGTTCGGGGGATCATTGGAGTCGGCCGATCGCGCCGCAGCCGTTGCCCGAAGCTTCGAGTGCTGCTCCGCGTGGATCGCACGTAGCGGCGACGGCGCGGGGCCTGATCGGGATATCGCTCATTCGGGCGATAGTGTCCGTGCCGTGATTCAAGTAGAATGGGATGCTTTCAACCTCACGGTGCGCTCACGCGTGCCGTTTCCCCTGCCCGCACTACCCTCAACTCCGGCTGCTCGACGCGTTAACCATCCTTTCCATCCAAGCCCACTACCCATGAAGAAAATTCTCCATCGTTCCTTCGCCACTGCCCTGGTCGCGTCGCTCGCGATTTTCGCGAGCTCCGTTTGGGCGCAGCAAGCGCCCGCTCCGGCTGCGACGAAAAAAGCTACCGCCGCTCCGACGACCGCTCAGGTCGCCACCGGAGCAGTCGAGGGCGATCAGGTCTTGGTCCTTTCTCCATTCGAGGTCGCCGGCCATGCCGACGCCGGCTATGGTGCCAGCACCACCCTCGCAGGCAATCGTCTCAACACCGACCTGCGCGACATCGGCAACGCCGTCACCGTGATCACCGCGCAGTTCATGAAGGACATCGGTGCGACGAGCAATGAGACGCTCCTCCAATACACCGTCGGCACCGAAGTGGGCAACATTCAAGGCAACTTCGCCGGCGTCGGCGACTCCGCCTCGCTCAACGAAACCGGCCGTTTCGCCAATCCCAACCAAAACACCCGCGTCCGCGGTCTCACCTCCGCCGACAACACCCGCGACTTCTTTCTCACTGACATTCCGTGGGACGGCTACGCGGTCGATCGCGTCGAACTCCAGCGCGGGGCCAACTCCATCCTCTTCGGCCAGGGCAGCCCCGCCGGTATCATCAACACCGGCATGAAGCAGGCGACGTTCAAGAACACGAACGAGACCGATATCCGCGTCGGCAGCTTCGGCACCTTCCGCACCTCGCTCGATCTGAACCGCGTGCTCTTGAAGAACCAGCTCTCGTTCCGCGTCCTCGGTCTCTACAACGACGAAAAATTCCAACAAGACCCGGCCTACAATCTCGACAAGCGTCTTTTCGGCGCGATGCGCTACGAGCCGGCCTTCCTAAAAAAGGGTTCCGCCCGCACGATTCTGAAGGGCAACATCGAATTCGGTGCGATCACCAGCAACCGCCCGCGCACGCTCCCGCCGATCGACCGCATCACGCCGTGGTTCGCCACCGGCACGTATCAGGGCCGCAATCTCGACGGCTCCGCCCGGACGTTCACCAACCTGAACCGCGA
>CAMBVX010000519.1 GCA_945871085.1 Opitutus sp. GAS368
CGCTACAACGTCGGCTACATCCCGCTCGACCCGATCGCGGCCGGCGCGCAGCAGGCCCCGAATCGCGCGGCGAACGCCGCCAACCGCTCGGCCAATCCCCTCCTTGGCTCCTACTATCTCGAAGGCACGCAGAGCGCCACGATCAACGATGGCACGAACAAGGACGTGCGCGCTTCGCTCGCCTATCTTTTCGATGCGACTGCAAAATTCCGCGGCGGCTGGCGCACCTGGCTCGGCCGCCACAGCCTGTCCGCTAATGTCTCCTACAGCGAGGTGGAGCGGGTTTCGCAGCTCTTCGCCCGCATCATCAAGGACGATGGCGCGGTGGATCCCACGACCGGTTTCAAGCTCGCGCCGAACGTCATCACCGCGGCCAATGCCCGGGACGGCACCAGCGCGACCGGCCGCTATCTAGTGCAACCCAACCGTCTCTTCCGCACCCGCGCCTACATCGATCCCGCTGACGCGGCGAACCGCTACGACACGCAGGGCGGCCTCGATCCGTTCGGCACGTGGACGTTCAACGACGCGGCGGGCCGGCCCTACCAGGTCGGCCTTTTCGACGTGGGCGGTGGCACGAGCGTCGCCAACGGTCGTCGCACCACCGATCTGACGAAGGGAATCGCGTGGCAGGCGTTTCTCCTGAAAGAGCGCCTCGTCCTTACGTATGGCCGTCGCTGGGACGCGGTGCGGCTCAAGGAATACGACCCCGTTTACAGCGCGATCGATCTTCGCACGGGGCTCGCGCCGGTTTTCGACCGCGTGCCGTGGCGGCGTTACGGGAACCTGCCGACGTTCGAAAACGTGACGAAGTCCGCCGTCGTGCATCCGCTGAAGTGGGTGTCGCTGTTCTATAACCTCTCCACGAATAACGAGGCCGAGCCGGTGGCCGCGCACGACATGAACGGCACACTCTATCCCGTGCCGACGGGCGACAACCGCGACTATGGCATACGCTTCCAACTCGGCGGGGTCGGCCTCCGCCTCAATCAATATCGCACCGCGCAGACCAACACGGATGCCGGCAACACCTACGGCAACGTCGGCACGCGGCGAAACACCATCACGCTCGAGTCGCGCTACCTCGATGTCCAGCGCGCGCGCGCAGCCGCCCTCGGCCAGCCCGTCTATGCGGATTACTACCTGAAATCCGGTGGCAACGAGGGCTTCAACGCGATCGACAACCTCGTCGATTATTACCGCGTCTATGCCGACAGCCTCGCCAAGGGCACCGAAATCGAGATCGCCGGGCGCGTGAAGAAGTTCGATCTGCGCGTCGCGGTCGGGCGGACGCAATCGATCAAGAGCAACATCGGCCCGCAGTGGCTCGGCTACGCCACCGACCCCGTGATCATCCAACGGATGGAAAACCTGGAGTGGTATGCGTTCGACAACGTCTCGCGGCAGAACCGGCCCGTGGTCTCCGTCACGTCGACCGGCCAGATTGTCTTCGGCGCCATCGGGGCCACCCCGATCAAGGGCTGGAAAAACATTCCCCGGGCCGACAGCGGCGCGAATTTCAGCACCACGATGTATTCCTTCTACACGGGCACGGTCCTGCCCAATGCGCTGCAGTTGATCCAGTTCAACGGCATTTCCAACCCGGCAGTGCGCGAGTGGCGCTTCAACTCCACCTTCGCGTATAATTTCGGCGCAGGCTGGCGGGGCGGGTTCTCGACGCGGTTGCGGGAAAAAGGCGTCGTCTCCTACGCGTCGCGCCCCATCACACTCAATCTCGGTGGCCTGGCGGTGACGACCCTCGCCACCGATCTTGAATCGCCACTCTACAACGAGCGCGCCTGGTTTTTCGATCCGTTCGTCGCCTACACCGCCCGGATCGGGAAGGACCGGCGACTCACCGCCCGGTTGAACGTCAAGAACGTCCTCGACCAGCGCGACTTCATCCCCGCCGGCATCGTTTCGTCGAGCGCCAACACGATCAATGTGAACGATCCCCGCGTGGCCTATTACGGTTGGACCGATCCCAACCGCATCCCCACGATTTATCAGACGCAGGATCCGCGCGAGGTCGCCCTGTCGCTCTCGATCGATTTTTGATCGGCACCTGCTGTGTCCGGGCTCCCTCCCACTTTACCCCCACCATGAACCCCCGTCGAAAAACCACCCGCATCCGCGTCGCTGCGCGCGCCTCCCTTCGGACGATCCTGCTCCCAGTTCTGGCCGTGCTGTCCGGTTCCGATCTTCCGGCGCAAAGTGCACCCACGCTGCCCGCCCCGCCGCCGGTCGCACTCTCGCCGTTCGTCATCGAGGAAAATACCGACGTCGGCTACCTTGCGACCAGCACGCTCGCGGGCAGCCGCATCAGCACGCCGCTCAAGGATGTCGCCGCGCAGATTTCCGTGTTCACGCCCGAACTCATGCGTGACCTCGGGCTCACCAATCTCGAGGAGGTTTATCTCTACTCCACCAACGTCGAAAGCTACCTCCAATACACGCCCGGCGGCGACCAAGGCGCCGGCTTTGGGGCGTTTCAACTGCACAACAACAGCCGGTCGCGCGGCCTGAGCGCGGTCACCAATCTGCGCAATTTCTTTTCCACCGGCTTCGACGTCGACGCCTATAACATCGACCGCGCCACCATCGCGAGCGGGCCCAACGCCGTCCTTTTCGGCATCGGCAATCCCGGCGGCATCACGGACGTCACGCTGAAGCGCGCCCAGTTCAAGAACGTGAATTCGGTGAGCGCGCGCTGGGACAACTTCGACGCCCATCGCACCACGCTCGATCTCAACCGCGTGCTCGTGCCCAAGCACCTGGCCCTGCGCGTGGCCGGCCTCGAGAGCAACAACCGCACGTTTCGCCAGCCCAGCAAGGATGAGAACCGGCGGCTTTACGGCGCGCTGACCTGGCGGCCCTTTCCCACCACGACGGTGCGGCTGCACAGCGAGTGGCATTTCCGCGAGGCCGGTCGCGCCCCGATGATACTGCCGCGCGACTATCTCACCCCGTGGGTCGACGCCGGGCGCCCCGAGTTCAACAACGGCGGCATCACGCCCACGAGCGCCGCCACCGTGACCACCGGCCGCATCACCGCCGGAAATTTTGGCCGGGTGTTCACGCGCGCGGGCGCGACGCACCTTTTCAGCTACGGCAATTCCGCCGGGAGCGGGACCGTTTCCAACTGGATCAATACCGTCACGACCAACGGCGCGAACGACAATGCGCCCAAGGTGCAGGACCAGGCCATCGAGTGGAGCCTCAACCGGCCAGCCCTCTTCAACGCCGACTACAACAGCTACGGCACGGCCTACGCCGTCCGTCAGCGCGGCCTCACGCAGAACGTCTTTGTCGAGCAAACGCTCGGCAAGAGTCTCGCGCTCGAGTTTGGCTACATGAAGGAAAAGTCCGATGAACGCTGGGGCAGTTTCATCAACAGCTCCACGCTCCGCGTCCTCGCCGACGCGAATCGCTTTCTGTCCGACGGCGCGACGCCCAATCCCAATTTCGGCAAACTCTACACGCAGGACGCAATGCTCGGTGCCCGCGGACTCGAAGACCGCGAGGACGCGCGTGTCTCGGCCAGTTACGCGCTCGACCTCACGAAGCGCGCGGGCGTGTTGCGCTGGTTGGGGCGGCATCAGTTCGTCGGGCTCTTCGACTACTATAATTTCACCAACAATTCGCAGAACCACCGCGGCAAATTCAACGGCAACCCGACCTTCCTGTCTACCGCCGCGCAAAATTCCCTCAGCGGCGCGGAGCGGTTGCTCATCACCCGCTTCTACTACGGAAACGGTAATAACTACCGCGTAGCGCCGTTGCCCGGTGGACCGCTCGATTTTGCGGAGCCGATGCGATTCACGACGGCCGCTGGCGAGCCGTTCACCGTCAGCATGTGGCACGATCCCGACGGGGCGTGGGGCCCGCCCACGGGCACGAGGCAGAACGTGACGTCGCGCCAGCTCGTCGATCAGGCCTACCTACTCGGCGACACACTGATCGCTTCCTACGGTTGGCGCGAGGACCGTGTGCGGCGCGTGACGTCATTCGACATCGCGAGCACGACGCGCCGGCCGGTGCGGCAGAGCAACGGCACGACCGCGGCCACGGGCCTCTTTCGCACGCTGGAGGAGTCGGTTTTCCTCCCGGGGTTCGACGCCTACGAGGACGGGCAGTCGGTTAACTGGGGCCTCGTGGGCCGGCCGCTGCCCTGGCTGAATTTGCGCTACGCGAGCTCCAAGAATTTCG
>CAMBVX010000520.1 GCA_945871085.1 Opitutus sp. GAS368
GCGATGCCTCGGGAGCGGGGCGGAGGGCTTCGGTTTCAAGCCGGGCGAGGACGAAACGATCGAGTTCGCCGCGCGGCCACGAGGCAGCCTGAACGACGGGCGCGGCCACGCGGTCGGGCAACGGCACGAACGCCCAATGGGGTTCGTACGCGGCCCCGCCTGCAATCCACCGGCGCAACGTTTCCTTTTGAGCCGCGCTGAGGGTCTTGTGCGACTCCGGCGGCGGCATCACTTCGTCGTCGTGGGGGCTCGTGATTCTCAGCCAGGCTTCCGAAGTCTCTGGCGCCCCCGGGGTGATCGCCCTCCGGTCGTCGCGCTCCGCGGTTGCGCCCTCGAAGGTGTCGAGACGCAGTTTTCCCTTCCGGTGAGAGGGATCGAACCCATGGCAATGATAGCAATTCTCCGCCAGAATTGGTCGAACGTCCCGGTTGAAGCTGACCTCGCTGGCGGTCCCCGCCGGGGCAAACGCACAACACAGCGACAGCCAGAGCGACTGCGGGCGGAGAAAGGCGGTGAACGGTCGGATCGCAGAGTCGGGCATGGCGAACGGGCGCCGGCTTGGCGGCACTCTACTTCGATTTCTTTCGCAGCTCCGCGGCCGCCCGCCGCGCTTCCTGCACGCTCGCGCCGACGCTGGAATCGCCGCCGACGGCGAGGAACTGGAACCCCTGTTCAAGCCGCTGCTTCACGCCGGCGCCCCCGGTGAGCGTGCCGACCGGGACGCCGGCTGCCTTGCCGGCCTGCGCGACTTTCGCGATGGCGGCCTCCACCTCGGGGTCGTTGAAGGGGAGCCCCATGGAAAATGCCAGGTCCGACGGCCCGACAAACAACCCGCTCACGCCCGGCGTGCGGGCAATCGCGTCGATGTTGTCGATCGACGCTTTGGTCTCGATCATGAGCCAGAGTAACATCTCCCCCTTGGGATCGAGCGGCCAGACGTCGGCCCGTTCGCCGTACTCCGCGCCGGTCAGGCCCCAGTAACGCGCCGGCCAGCCGTAGCCCACGCCGCGCAGACCTTCCGGCTTGAAGTCGGGCACGCCCCGCCGCTGCGGAAACCGGACTGCGCGCACGGCGGCCAGGGAGTCTTCCGCGGTGTCGATGTGCGGTACCAGAATGCCGAATACGCCGAGATCGAGCACCTGCTTGATCACGAAAACCAGTTGTTCGCGCCCCGCCGATGGCACGCGCACGATCGGCACAACGTTGGGCTGGAGATTGCCCTTCTGGATCAACTGCCGCTTGTCGGTCATGGCGAGGAGATAGCCCTCGAGGCGCGACACGTCGTAGGGCGAGTGCTCCAGATCGATGATGACGAAATCGATGCTGCTCGAACCGACCGCGGCACCGGTGCGGGTGGAGACGTTGTGCGAGAAGATGCCGAAGACCGGTTCCTTCTTCTCGGTGCGCTCGATCACGCGGTTGAGCCGGACGTCCTTGCCGGCGGGGGTGTCGGCGGCGGACAGGGCGGAACCGAGCACGGCGCCGGCCAGCAGAAGGAGGCAACGAAAGGTGGAACGTGGGAGCATGGGAAGGGAGGTAACGATTCGATTCAGCAGGAAAGCGAACCTTGGGGAACTTTCTAAGAACTGGACTTTGAATCGACGGTGGCTGCGCTGGGGATTCTCCGCTTTTATCCTGTTCCTCCTGTCATCCTGTCCAAGGCAAGACAGGATGACAGGATCAACAGGATGGACTCGGTGGGGTCAGATCCGCCGACGGTCGAAAGCGCGAGGTGCGGCATCACGGTGCGCGCGTGGTTTTCGCGGCAAACGCCTGCCGGATGAACGCGAGCACATCGCGCCGCTCGTCGGCGGAGATGACCTGTGCAAACGGCGGCATGCCTTTGCCCTCGACCCCGGCTGCGATGGTCGCGAGCAGGGCGTCGTCGGACTTGGCGAGCCGCGTGGGATCGCCCACGAAATCCGCCGCCGCGAATCCCGGAATTCCTCCGCCGCGTCCATCCGCCTGATGGCACGCGACGCAAAACGTGAGGTAAACGCGCCGGCCCTCCTCCAGGTTGGGTTTCGCGTCGCGGGCCCGGGCCGGTTTCGCGGCGATCAGCGCCTTGCTGATCGGTCCCTCGAAGGTGCGGCCCGAGTGCAGCCGGTTGACCGTGTAGTAGGCCAGGGGATTTGCGATCGGGCGACCGTCGGCGGCGCGCAGCGGCTCCGTCTCCAGTTTGTAGATGTAGCCGGGATCAAGCGCCGACAGCACGAGCTCGGCGCGGCGACCATCGGCGCTGACGATCACCTCGGTCACGGCGATTTCACTCTGGTCAACGCGTGGCGAGCCCGATGCCGACTGGTAGAGGTAACGAAAGCGCTCGACCCGGTAATTCTCCCGGCGAGCGAGCGCGGTGCGTTCCATCGCCGTCGTGAACTCGAGCGCGAACCCGCGCTCCGTCAGCCGCATGGTGCAGATTTCCACCGGAGGCTCACCGGTCCAGACGAGTCTCTGTAAGCCGTCGCCGTTCGCCCAGCCGCGCGTGGTCTGGCCGAGGTAGAGGCTGCCGTCGGGGGCGAACGCGAGGCGGTTGTTGCCTTGACCAAGTCGTGTGCCCTTCAGCGCCGGAGCGTCGCGGAAGTACTTTTTGCCATCGCCGCCGGCGGGAATGGTGAGATTGTTCGCGCCGCTGTTCTTGAGGATCGCCTCGACGCCGGTCGCATCGCGCAGGAACGGAAACACCGCGCCCTGAAATTCGCCGGCGACGCGCTCGAGGTCGACGCGGCTGATGAGCTTCGTGAAATCCCCGATGAACACTTGCCCGGCAAATGGACCGAACTTGCCGCCGGTCGTGTCCCACACCGGATCGCCGGGCGAGCCGCCAATCGAGCCGTGCGGCAGCACCACGCTGGGCGGCGTGCGCATCTTCTCGAGTTCCTCCGCGGTGGGTTTCCGGCCACCGAGTTCTTCCGACCATTTCAGGCTCGCGGGATGGCCGTAAAATCGGCCGCGCTGCACGTGGATCAGCGGACTCGACGCGATGTAGTCGCCCTGCTGGTCGGTGACAAAGACCTCGCCCTCCGGACTCACGCCGACGCCCGCCGCCTGACGAAAGCCGGACGCCCAGGGCAGCAGTGTGCCGGCCGGGGTGATCTTGAACACCCAGCCCTGCCAGAGCGCGGCGGACGGCTTGGCTTCGCGGGCAATCTTTGAGAGGTCGGTCGGTGTCCGCGGATTCGTCAGGTTGAATTTTCCCGCCAGATCCGGGAGTCCGATCGCGAGGACGAAGTTGCCTTCCTTGTCCCGGCGCGGACCGAAGAGGAACTCGTGCCAGTTGTCCGTGATGCCCCATTCGGCATTCACTGCCTCGTAACGCTCGGCGACACCGTCGCCGTTGGCGTCACGGACGCGCGTCAGCTCGGGCCGCTGGGCGACGTAGATATCGTTGTCGGCCGCGACGAAGATCCCCATCGGCTCGTGCAGGCCGTACGCGTAACGCCGCCAGTCGAGTTTCGCCGGGTCGCAGCTCCAGACTTCACCATGGCGATTGGCGACGACCAGGCGTCCGGTCGGGGAGAACTCCACCGCGGAAATCTCGGGGGACATCGCCGCCGGCAGCGTGATGGTCTCGAGGCGGTAGGCCTCGTTCGCGGCGGCGGAGCCGGTAAACGCCAGGGCCAGCAGGTAGGGGCGCAGGTTCACGGCTGGCGCGCGTTGAATTCGATGTGCAGTGAAAACTCGCGGCTGCCGGGCGCGGTGAGCGCGGTGCGGGCTTCATTCCACGCGCCGCCGCCGCTGGAGAGCTTCGCCGTCGGCTGCGGCTCGAGCGCGTACGACCAGCTTTCGACCGCCGTATCCACGCGGAAATGACGCACCAGCCCGCGGCCGTCGGCGGAAGCCCGGATTTCCTCCCGCACCGGCACGCCGTCGAGCAGGTAGTGAAACTCAACCGCATCCGGCAGCAGGACGTAACCCTTGAACACATACTTCGGCTCGGCGCCCCCGCGCGTGAGTCGCAGGGGGAAACGTCCGCTCTCGCGGTAGGCGATCGTGCCCTTCACTTCGGCGGGTTGATTGATCTTGGCCTTCCACGTCGGGCTGAGGTCCACGAATTCCCCCTGCCACGCGTAGTTGATGCCGCCGCGGCCGGGATCGTAGCTGAAACCCAGGTTCGGCCCGAGGGCGACGGCGAACGATGACGGACCGCAGTCGGGCAGCATCGTGCGATGGACGAGCACGGAGCCGGTCGAGGGCGGAGCGGCCGG
>CAMBVX010000521.1 GCA_945871085.1 Opitutus sp. GAS368
TATTTCGCGGAGAAATCGAGGGTGGAACGTTCCTTTTCAAACACGTCGAGCGTGCGGCGGGCGCCGACCGAGCTGAGGTAGTCGCCCCGGGTGTTGTAAAAAAGTCTGAGGTCGAGACCGCGGTGAACGTAGGAGACGTTGAAGTTTCCCGTGCCTTTGGCGGTGCCGATGAACGTGAGCGCATCGGTCGGGCGCGTGGGATATTTTCCCTCGGAGCTGAGCCAAGTATAGTTGGCACCGAAGCCGAGGCCGCTGAACGCGCCCGGCAGGAAACTGAGGCGCTGCTGCCACTCGACTTCGACGCCGCTGACTTTGCCGCCCTTGCCCATCTCTTGGCGCGTGAGGCGATAGCCGGCGTATTCGCCGTCCACCACGGTCGAAGCGGTGCTGAAATAAAACCCGGCGATAGATTTCCGAAACGCACCGACGGAGACCACGCCGAGGGGCTTCAGGTAGTATTCGGCGCTGAGGTCGAAATTATCCGACGTGGTGACCTTCAGATCGGGATTACCGTCGGTGATCGTGCGCGCCTCGTCGTCGATCCGGCGGGTGGGGAGCATGGCCGCGGGACTGGGACGGGCGACGGTGCGATTGGCGGAGAGGCGCAGCACGACGTTGGGCGCGAGGCCGTAGTTGAGGTGCACGCCGGGGAGCACATTGGTGTAGCTCGTGGAGTTTTCCACGATGGTGGATTTCGTGAGGATACCGCGCGGCGTGGTGAGCTGGCGGGCTTTGCCGGTATACGCGGTGCGCTCAGCGCGCGCGCCAGTCACGACGTTGAGTCGGCCGAAGGTCGCGCTGCCCATCAGATACGTCGCATAGATGTCCTCCGTGGAACTCTTGCGGTTGGTCTCAATGAGGATGGCGGAGGCGTTGTCGTTGCGCGTGTATTCAGAATTCCGCGCATAGAAGGCCTCGAGGAATTTCGCGATGTTGGGTTGCACGGAGGGAAACACGACGCGGCTGCCGCCCTGATGGAAGAAGCGGTCGTTGACATAGACCTCGGACATGGCGGCGGCGGACTGCGGGCCGGTGTAGGTCCAGTTGCCGAGTGCGGGATCGCCGCCGAAGACCCAGCTGCGGAGCTTGGCCCGCGCCCCGGTCTTGACACTCGCCTTAAACGGCAGCTCGTCGAGCTCGCGCCGGGCGTTGAAGTCGAAGGTGTATTCCTGATCGCGCGAGGGGTGCTGGTTACGCGCGATGCTGGTGTGCACGTAGCGCGCGGGGTCGTTAAGGTTCACGCCGTTGTCCACGCGGAAGAGCGGAAACTCGCGAACGCGGCGGTCGTAGGAAAGATCGACGCCATTGGCGGAAAAGACGGGGGTGAAGGTCTGCGTGTATTGGTTGGTGGCGCGGTTGTAGCTGACCTTCGAGTCGAGGGTCCAGCGGTCGAACTTGTTTTCCATGCCGCCGGCGATCTGGCCGCTGAGGCTGACCGGCTCGCGGAAGGAGCGGCTGGAGTCGACGCGGCCGTTGCGGGAGTTGGCAGAGTCGGGCGTGATGGCGGTGCGCGTGCCGGGCCGATACACCGCGAGGTAGTCTTCAAGGGAGCGCGAGTCGTTACTGTAAATGCCGCGGACCCAGAGGACAGTTCGCTCGCTGAGTTTGTAGTCGACGCTGCCGGTGTATTTGAGTTTCCACGAATCGTCCTCGATGCGGTCCTGCAACGTGTAGGTGGAGATGTTATAGTTGTCCGCCGTATCGACGGTGTAGCTGATGCTCGACGTGTGATAGCCGCGGTCCGAGCGGTAGTGGTTGAGCGATTGGTAGACGCCGAGCCGCCCCTCGGGGCCGTAGCGGTCGGCGTATTCGATGTTCACCTGCTGGTCCCAGTTCTGCTGCTGGTTGTTGTAGGCGCCGCCGAGATTGAATTTGAACAGGCGCTCGGAGAGATCGAAGGCGCGCTTGGAAACGAGGTTGATACTGCCGCCGATCGCGTCGCCCTCCATGTCGGGCGTGACGGATTTCATGAGCTCGATGCGCGAGAGGCTCTCGGCCGGGTAGCCGCTCACGCCGTCGGAGCGGTCGTTGTTGGTGTTGCCGATGCGCACGCCGTCGAAGGTGATCGAATTGAACTCCGAGGAGAGGCCACGGATGTTGGGGCGCACCGGCTGGTGCGTGCTGATTTCGAGGTAGAGGCCGGGCATTGACTGGAGCACTTCACCCACTTCGCCGAGGCGGGAGTTGGCGAGAGCGTCGAGGGAGGCCACCTTGCGAATGTTCTCGGAGTTCTTCTGGAAATTGAGCGCCTGCGACTGGCCCTCGGCCTGCGCGGTAACCATGAGTTTCTCCATGGCGATGATGGCTGATCCGAGGCGGAGCGTCACCGGAGCCGTGGATCCCGGGGCGACGTTGAAGGAAAATTCCTTGGTCTCCGCACCGGCCGAATCCGTGCGGACGCGGTAGTCGCCGGGCGGCAAGGTGCCGAAATGGAAACGGCCCTGACTGTCGGTGATGGCGGTGCGAGTCGTGCCCACGAGTGAGAGTTGGGCGCCCTGCACGAAGTGGCCGGTGGCGTCGTTGATCACCACGCCCCGCAAGGAGGCCGTCGCAACGGACTGCGCGTGCAGCGGAGCGAGCAGGCCGACGAGGCCGGCGAGTCCGGCGCAGCGGAGGTAGCGAGAGAAGGAGCGGGTCATGTGGGTGGAGTGTTGGTGCATGGGCGTCTATTTCTTCTCGATGGCGAACCAGTCGCGCTTCTCGCCCTTGGCGTTGATGAAGGTGAGGTCGAGGCGCACACCGTCGATGTCGAGGACGACCGAGCCGGGCTCGTTGAGGGAGATCCACATGGCGCGGTGGTCGAGGGTTGGAGGCTTGGACTTTGAGCCGGCGGAGCCGGCGCTGCCGGTGACGACGGAGATTTCACCGGCGTGCGCGGTGCGACCGCGGGGTTTGCGATAGACGCCATCACCCTCAGTGCGCCCGTCGCCCGGCTGTTTCACGTGGACGGCAGGATCGAAGCTCGCGCTTTTGCCGTAGTGGCCGTCGATCAAGTACGAGCGTTCGTAAACGTGGGAGTGGCCGGTGAGGATCAAGTCCACACCGCCAGCTTCGAGAATTGGCAGGAAATTCTGACGCATGTCCACGAGCCGACCTTCGCGATCAGAATCGTGCGTGCCCTTCGTGTAGGTCGGGTGGTGGAAGAAAGCGACGATCCACTCGCGCGCGGTCGCGGCGAGGTCGGCCTTGAGCCATTGGGCCATCGCGCCGTCGGGGGATCGGTCGGTGTCGTGGGAATCGAGGCAGACAAAATGAATGTTCGCGTAGTCGAAGGAGTAGTAGGCCTCGGTGCCCGAGGGCACGCCACCGGCCTGAGCGCGCGTGGGGAAGGTGAAGATATCGTAGTAGGGACCGGACTGCGTGATGGAGTTGGCGCTGTGGCCGTCGTGGTTGCCGAGGGTGGACCAGAATGGCGTCGTGCGGAGCACCTCGGGATAAACTTCGAAGATCGCCTTCTGATAGTCGACGTCGGTGCCATCAGGATACGCGTTGTCGCCAAGGAGCAGAACGAGATTGGCCCGGCGGTCGCCGGCAAATTTTGTGTAAGCATCACGCACGGCGAGTTGCGTGGTGCCTTTCGTACCGGGATCGCCGAGCACCCAGACCCGCGTCGGGCTGGCCGGCCCGGTCAGCGGGGGCGTGGTGAACGCATCGACCGACACACGCAAGACCTTGCCATCGCCGTCTTTGTTTTCCGCGGAACCCATGACCGAATAAAAGTAGCGCCGGCCGGGCAGCAGCTCGCTGAGTTGCACGATGTGTTCGGTGCCGATGCCGAAGGCTCTGGCGGTCTCGGTCAACGCGTCGGCGGCGAGACCGTAGCGGACAAACGAGCCTTCGGTGGTGTCGGTGCGCCAGCGGACGACGAGGCTGGTGGGTGTGGCGGTTTGCAAATACGGGCCGCGGAGGATGGTCGTGGCGGCGGGCAGGGCGGGTGCTGCGAGCAGGAGCGTGGCGAGCAGCGGGAGACAGTGGAAGCGCATCGAAACGGGCGGAGAGAAACGAGACGAGTGGATGAAATAAAAAGGCCGGTCTCGGAAGACCGGCCGGGGAGAAAAAAGCTCAGAAGCGATACGTGACGCCGGTCGTGGCGCGCATGCCGTGCATCGTGTAGTCCTCGGGGTTGTAGGCGAAACCCTGATAGGAAACCTGCGGACGGTCGGTGAGGTTCGTCATGTTGAGGAAGAGTTTCATGCGGTCGCT
>CAMBVX010000522.1 GCA_945871085.1 Opitutus sp. GAS368
CGTTTTCCAGCGGCGCGCGGTTGGTTTGCCGGGTCTCTCGGCCGAGCCAGCCGTTCACGGGGGATGGTGAGCCTTGATTGGTTCGCGCGCGATGGCGATTTCGGTGGGAGGGAAGACGGCGGTCACGCGAGCCCATGAAACAAGGTGGGAGGGGGAGAAGGGAGCATAGTTTAGCTAGATTCATGGGCGGGGCAGCGTGATCTTGCCTTGGAACGTCCGGCGGAGCGCTGCGGGGAGCCCTGTCACTTGCGTCACACTTACTGGAAAATTCGGGAGGCGAGCCCAGGACGGCCGAAGGTGGTTCGGTCCCTTTAATTAAAATGAAGAATCAGTCTGCGGCTTGTAAGCGACCCGACGCCCCGTGGCGATCAGCCGTGCGGGCCGGGCTGGGCAATTTTGTCGTGACGCTTTCGTGACATTTCACGGGAAATCAGCGTCGCGGTAAAACCCGGGTCGGTGCTTGACGGAGTTTTTGGTCAGGTCTTCCCTGAAACTTGATTCAAATGTCAGCGCTCTGCGACCTTCGTAGGGCTGATCAAAGCGAACCAACCGATAACCGACTATGAAACTACCAATGACCATGAAACGACTGCTGGGCGCGATCCTCGCGCTGTGTCTTACCGCAGCGAGCGCCGTGTTTGGCCAGGGCATCACGACGGCAGCGCTCAACGGATTTGTTGCCAATGCCCAAGGCGTGGCGCTCGGGGGCGCGTCGGTGGCGGTCGTGCATGAGCCGACGGGAACTGCGTCGAGCGCTGTGACCCGGCCGAACGGCCAGTATAATATTTCGGGGCTCCGGGCCGGCGGTCCCTACCAGATCACCGTATCGGCTCCGGGCGGACTGCTGGAGACGCGCAAGAATATTTTCTTGGAGCTCGGTGATGCGGGCACGCAGAATTTTGCCCTCGGCTCGGACATCGTGAAGTTGGACGCCTTTACCGTGGCCGGGGAGCGCGACGTGACATTTGGGGTCGGTAAGATCGGCACGACCTCCAGTCTCTCCGAACAGGAAATCGCGAATGTGTCGACGGTTCGGCGCGATATCCAGGATGTCGCGAACACCGACTCCCGGATGTATCTCGGTTCACTCGACCAAGGCGGGCAACTCAGCGCGCAGGGACAGAATTTTCGTTTCAATTCGTTTCTGATCGATGGCGTGCAGGCGAACGACACCTTTGGTCTGAGTAGTAACGGGGCATCTTCGCTGCGCAGCCCCATCCCGTTCGAGGCGATCCAGGTCTTGTCGATCGAGCTTTCGCCCTACGATGTCAGTCGTTCGGGCTTCACCGGCGCGTTGCTGAACGCGGTCACGAAGTCCGGCAGCAATACGTTTCATGGCATTCTCTCTTACGAGAAGACCGAACAAGACTGGCGCGCGAAAAATCCAAACACGGGCCTTAAAGAAACCTTCAAGGAACGCACGTATGTCGCGAATCTCACCGGTCCGCTGATCAAGGATAAACTATTTTTCGCGCTCACTTATGATAATTTTGAGCGCACGTCCGCTCCCCCTCAGGCGAATTTCATCCCGGATGCTACGCAGCTCGCCGCGGTGGTCGCACGCGCCAAAGTACTCGGCTATGAGGCCGGTGATCTCGCGGCTGATAACCTCGCTTTCCAAAAATCAATCACCGCGAAGGTCGATTGGAACGCGATCGAAAACCACCGTGTTTCGGTCACCTACCGGAAGAACGAAGGCGAGATCGTCTCCTTTCCGAGTTACACGGGAGCGACGACGACTTCGCTGAGTAACTATTGGTACGCCCAGCCCCGAATCACCGAAAGTTATACCGGTCAGGTGAACAGCCAATGGACGTCGGACTTTCGCACGGAGTTGACCGCTTCCTACACCGACTGGGATGGCTCGCCGTCGAACAACGGCCCGGCTTTCCCGCAGGTTCAAATTCTCGGACTGACGGGGCGGCGTCTCGATACCGGAGCAACCATCACCAACGGGTCCGTCTTTATTGGCACCGAGGCCTCGCGCCAGCTCAACGCGGTCAGCACCAAAGAGCGGCAGTTGAAATTCTCCGGCGAATATTCGCTCGGAGAGCATACGATTAAAGCGGGTGTCGAGCGGGTCGACACACAGTACGTCAACGCGTTCGTTCAGTTTACCAACGGAAATTATTCCTTCGCGAGTCCGGCGACCTGGCAGGCTGGCACGCCCCCGTCGTTCTACCAACTCGCCAAGGCATATTCTGGTGCATCGATTCAGGACGCGGTCGCTCGCTGGCAGTATGACGCCTATGCAGCGTTCGTCCAAGACACTTGGCATCCCAACAAGCAATTGACGATTTTGGGTGGGTTGCGCCTCGACTATCCGAGCATCGATCAAAAGCCCCCGGTCGCCACGGGGTTTTCAACGGCGGGCTTCAAAAGCGACAGCGGCAACGCGATCACGCGCAATGATACGACCAATGACGGCAACTGGACCCTGGCCCCGCGGCTTGGCTTCATCTACAATGTGCCGACCGACCGACGGACCGCCGTTCGCGGCGGACTTGGGCTTTTCCAGGGTAAGATTCCGGCCGTCTGGCTCTCGAATGCGTATTCAAACGCGGGCTCCGTTTACAACTACACGGCGACGAACGCGGAATTGCCTTCAATTAACTTCAATCCCAATGCGGCCACGCAGACTGTCGCCGGCACGGCGACACCGGCCCCGAACATCAACGTCACCGATCCAAACTTGAAGCAGCCTGCCCTCTGGAAATCCAACCTTGCGGTCGACCACAAGCTGCCCTTTGGCCATTTGACGGCGAGCGTCGAATTTTACTACAACAAGGTCGAATCGGGCCTCAACACGGAGTTCCTGAACTATCAGGTTGCGCCCACGGGTCCGACCACCGCGCCCGATGGACGTATCCGGTTCAACGGCACCATCGCCAACTCGACAAATCCGTCAAACCTCGGTCGTCGGCGCGTCACCACGGGCGGTCCAGCCGGGACTGGTTTCGCGGACGTATTTTATATCACCAAGTCAAAGAAGGGCGAGAGCAAGGGCGTGACTCTGAGCGTGGGCCGCCCAATGCGGAACAACTGGTCGTGGTCCACATCGTGGACGCGTGGTCATGCCACGGAGGTCAGCCCCATCACGTCATCGACGGCGAGTTCTAACTATTCTAATCGCGCTAGCTTCAATCCGAATGAGGATGTCGCTTCCACTTCGAACACCGACATCCGCGACCGGATCGTCGCCTCGGTCACCCGGCGATTTGAGTTTATCAAGAATGCGCCAACGACGGTCTCGATGTTTTATCAGACCCGCACCGGTCGGCCCTATTCTTGGGTGTTCCGTGGAGACGCCAACGGCGACGGTTTTGCCTTCAACGATTTGCTCTACGTGCCGACTGGCCCCAGTGACCCGAAAGTCACGTGGGCAAACACGGGGGAGCGGGACGCGTTCTTCGCGTTCGTCAACTCTACCACGCTTTCCAAATATCTTGGGCGAAATGCTCCGCGCAACAGCGAGACGAGCCCTTGGACGCAGACTTTGGACGTCAAGATCACCCAAGAGATTCCAATCTCAAAACGGGTGAAGGCCGAGGTCTTCGCCAACCTGCTGAACCTTGGCAATGTGCTCAACGACCAATGGGGCCAGCTAGAGGAAGTGCCGTTCTCCTTCCGTCGTGCGGTGGCTGCCCCGACGTCCTATAACCCCGCGGGCAACGGCGGCCTTGGTTCATGGGCCTACACTTTCAGTGGCCTCACGCTTGACGGCGTTCCGGTGACGGCGAACGACACGCCGATCTCCCGTTGGCAGATTCAAGCCGGTATGCGCATCCGCTTCTGACCAGCTTTGTTTTTCCTGACGCAATCGGCGGCTGCGGCAACGCAGCCGCCTTTTTTGCTTTCCGGGCGAAGTGCTCGGGTTGCGGCGGCTCGCCGACGGGCTTGACGTGCCGCAGCTCGCGTCGCGAAGGGAGATAAGAAGCAGTGCCGCTGGCGCACGCGGGATTTCCACGAGCATCTTAGACCAACGTCGCGTGATATTTGGACGATACTTGAGGCACCATTCGCCCACGCTCGCAGCTACCAGCAGTCAAAAACTCAAATGACGTTGGTCTTACTGCGCCGAACGATGTGAGCGCTTTCGCCCTGATTGCCGCGACTAACGCGCCCGTGTGGCTCCCGGATTAGAAACAAGCGCCCCTCCCATCCGCCGCGTAT
>CAMBVX010000523.1 GCA_945871085.1 Opitutus sp. GAS368
GTGCCGGCACCGGGAGTCGATTCGATCTGCAATTGCGCACGCAGCCGGGTCACGCGCTCTCGCATGCCCAGCAGACCCAGATGCATTTGTCCGTCCGTCGGCCGCTTGTCTTGGTCAAATCCGATCCCATCGTCCGCAATCTCCAGTTCCGTCAGTGCCGGCATCATCTCGAGGGTGACGGTAACCTTCGAAGCCTGGGCGTGCTTCAACGCATTGGCGACAGCCTCTTGCGCGATGCGCAGCAGGTGAAATTCCGTTTGGGGCGGCAACCGTTCACTCATCTCCTTTCCCTCCACCACCACCTCGGTCTTTTCCGTCGAAACGCCCGTGGCCATTTCCTTGAGCGCGGCCGTCAGGCCTTCCAACTCCAACACCGGCGAGCGGAGGCCCCAGACGGAGCGCCGCACTTCCTGCCGGCTATGACTGAGCATCGTCATCGCCCTCGCCAGCGGCCCGGCCGCCGTCGCGCCCGCCCGGGCTCCGGCCACTTCGAGCTGCATTGCCACCCCGGCGAGATGCTGCTCCAGCGTATCGTGGAGTTCCTGCCCGATCCGCTCGCGTTCTTCCGTCACTCGCTGCCGTTCGATCTGCCCGGTGATGATCGCCATCTGTGCTGCCACCCGCCGTCGGAGCAGAACACCCCACGCCAGCACGCTCAGCCCGATGGCGCCGAGACCCCCGGCGAGCCACTTCACGCGCTCGACTGTCCACCAGGGGGGCAGCGCCAAGACCGCGATGTCGTCGTGCGAGCGCAACAGCACCTGAAACAAACCCGCCCCGCGCCCCGGCAGCATCTCGCACACGCCTGTCACCGCAATGAGCGAGCCCGGCTCGGGCAGCGCCGGCAACCCGCCGGGATTGATGAGGCGGGCCTGAAACGTCCCCCCCTGATCCTCCAACGCCAGCGAACGCAGGTGCGGCAGTGTTAGGCGATCCGTCACTCGTGCTTCGATGCGGACCAGCCGGCCGTGGTGATTCCCTTTCCTCACCTCGTCCGCGGTCACCGCCAGAGCCGGCCTCGTTTCCGCAGCCGACGCATTCGGCGCGACCAGGCGCACCAACGCGTCCTTCACCAGCGACGCACCGGCATCCACCGCGGGAAAGCCCACCGCCTCCACCCACTGCCCCGGACTCACCTCGGGACCGTCAAAGGTCTCGACCCACGCGGCGTCCTGGCCTTGGCCGATAAAAAAACCGCGGTCGCGTTCCGCCCACGTCACCACCCCGCGCACCCGCGCCCGGGCCAGATTCCCCGGAACATAACGCATCAGTTCGCGGATCGTCCGCACCGGCTGCGCCCATGCCTTGGCCAACCCCGCGTCGACGATTTCGATCTGCGACACTGATTGCACAAAAAAATTGGCTCCGGTCATTTCACGGTTGGCGTTGAAGTCGGCGGTAAAGACGCCGCGCACGCGCACATCCGATTGCACCAATTCGGGCGACATATCTTTCGCCGCCCCAAGCACCCGGACCCGCACCGGCTTGCCACCGATCGTCGCTCGCAGCTCCAGCCACCGCGTTGTCTTGACCGCCGAGTGCACAAAGACCCCCACTTCCACCCACCGGCTGTGCCAGTGCGGCCCGGGCAAGCCGCCGTGGGGCGGTTGCTCCGGCCGCGGCAACGACCGCTCGCCCAGCAACCGGGCCTTGATGGTTCCATCCGCCTCCGGTGCGGGAAAAGGCATAAACTTTCCTTTCGACGACACCCCGGCGACCTCAACCCATGCCCCTTGGTGCTGCGCGGCCGCGGGGTCGCTCCCGTCGGTCATTTTCCATTGGCTCGGGATAAACATCCCCCCTGTTTCGTCCTGCAGGTAGAGGAGATTTTGCGCCGGCTCAGCATAGGTGACAACGCCGTTCAATCGCACGGGCCACCCTCGCTCCGCCTCCTCCAGCGTGAGCGCGCGCACGTCCGCCACGGTCGTCAGGACGCGCGCCTCCTCAGCCCAGGCCACGGCCGTGAGCAAAAAAACTGCCGGGCAAAGCCAACGTCGGTTCATGCGGGGTAGCTGAGTAGGTAAAGAGAGGGAAACCTGACCCAACTGTAGGCGCTCCCTCCGGACCGACCACAAAATTCACGCTATACTTCTGGATAACTACCGGCCCGAGCTTGAATGATCTATGCTGCAGCGTGCTTTCGCTCGATCACCCCGCCCGAGGTTCGCCCCGCGCCGTCCGCCGTGTCCGCGCATTCCTCGGCGCGCTCACCATCGTCATGGTAGTCGTCGCGCCCGCCGCCGAGACCCGCACGGAAGTATCGGCTCTTCGCGCCACGTTGGATCCTCTGGCCGAGAAATACTGCTACAAATGCCACGACGACAGTGTCACGGAGGGTGAGCTTGACCTCGCTTCATTGCTCGCGCCCGACCGCTCGACTGCGCCCAGCTACGCAACTCTCGAAAAAATCCTTGAGTCCGTTTCCACCGGCGAGATGCCGCCGCGCAAGGCGAAGGCCAAGCCCAGTGCCGGCGAACGCGCCGAGATGATCAACGTCGTCCGCGGCCACGTCGCTCACCTGCAACGCGAAACCCGCGACGATCCCGGCCCCGTCGTCATCCCGCGTCTGACCAAGGCCGAATATCGCAATGTGATCCGCGATCTCTCCGGTGGCACCGTTCGGACCGGCGGCGAATTTCTCCCCAACGAAGGCGGCGCCGGCGAAGGTTTCGCCAACGTCGGCGAGGCGCAGAGCATGGGTGTCGCGCAGTTCGAAAAATATCTCGAAGCCGCCAAGGGCGCCCTCCGCCATCTCCGCGCCACTCCGGCCACCAGTCTCGAATGGCGCGCCATGCCTGCCGATGCCGTCAACGAGCCCAACGAGGCCCGCGCCGACGCCATCTACGACATCATCCAATGGTATTTCCGCCAGCAACAGCGTTGGGGAGCGGAGCACCGCGACCAGTTGCAGGCCACCCTTGGCTTCAGTCACGCCGCCTATCTCGAAGCGGCTTGGCGTTACCGTGAGCGCACCGAGCTCGGACTCGCCGACGCCGATCTGGGGGCGATCGCCCGCGCCTACGAGGTCCCGCTCGGTCCCGTCTCGCTGGAGAAATGGTGGATGATCCTGAACGACTCCGACCCGAAGTCTCCGTTCGCGGCGTGGGCCGTGGCGTGGCGTGACTTGCCCGCCGCTTCGGCGATCAATCCCGCTGAAGCTCGCCGCCGCTGCGTGGCCATAGTCGCCACCACTGGTGGACCGCAGCTCGACGACTCCGGAAATTTCGCTCCGCCCTACGAAGTGAGTTTCCATGAGAACAAGGAAGAGGTGCTCCGCGCCGCCACCGGCACCGCCGATTTCCGCTGGCCCTTCCGCATCGCGATCGGCGACGCGAAGGAATTATTTCTTCTCATCACTGACGCGGGCGATGGCGGCGGCGAATTCGCACTTTGGCGTCAGGGCCGTTTTGTGTTTCGCGACGGCACCATCCGCCCCTGGCAAGATGTGACCGCCATCGTCGGTGCCAACAGTGGCCGCGCTTTCCCGTGGGGACTCGACGGCACGAACGCCGCGCGCCTCTCCCCGGACGCGGTCGGCGCGCGCTCTCCCGGGACGCTGAAACTTTCCGTGCCGGCTGGGGCCGTCACCTTCGAAGTCGAGGCCGCGCTCGACGAGCACCTCACCAGGGTCGCCAGCATTCAGGCCCTTGTGCTCAAAGAAAAACCGGCGTCGCAGAGTTTTGTGCCCGGCCGAAAAGTTTTCGGCGGTCGCCCCCGGCAAGTCACTGATCCCGCCGCCCGCGCCAACCGTGACCGCGATCGCCTCCTTCGTCTGCGCAACGTCGCCGAAGCCAACGCCACCAAACTCGGCCTAAACGCCGAGCGCAACATCCTCGCCGGATGGACGCGCACGCCGATCGGCTTCATCGGTGGTCCGTGGCCCGCTCACGAGGCCGACAAAGTTGAACCGCGCGCACCCTATCACTTCACGGCCGTCGAACTCCGGCGCAATGTCACCCCCGACGCTTTGCGCGAACTCGCGTTGCTCGAAGACCGCCTCGCGTCCCTCGTCCAACGCCCACACCAAGAACTCGCCGCACTCGCCCGCGCGCAAGGCATCGAGCGGGTGAGAGAAGGTGTCACTCCGCCTCCCCAGATCGTCGCTACGTGGCCCGCCGAGGTTCAGGCCCGCGCAGCGGCGCTCCAGCGGGAGATCGACTCCACCGA
>CAMBVX010000524.1 GCA_945871085.1 Opitutus sp. GAS368
GCGCACAATCCACTCGCCAGTCGGCGGGCGTGGTCGCAATCCTTTCGGCCGTGTTTTCCCCATGACCGACCGCGCTTCAGCCGCGATTTTTGTAAGCTAAGCCCGCGAGGATTCCGACGCGGCGCGGCGGATTGCGGATGCCTTGCGGAGTCATGGCTTTGAGGTGTGGTTTGACCAGGATGAGCTCCGTGGGGGCGAGGCGTGGGACCGGAAGCTGAGAGGGCAGATCAAAGAGTGCGCGCTGTTCGTGCCGGTGGTGTCGGCGCACACGCAGGAGCGGCGCGAGGGATATTTCCGGCTGGAGTGGAAACTCGCCGCCGAGCGCACGCACCTGATGGCCGAGGGCGTGCCCTTTATCGCACCCGTGGTGATCGACGAAACGAAGGAAGCGAATGCGCTGGTGCCATCAGAGTTCATGCGCGTGCAATGGACGCGGCTGCCGGGCGCGAAGGTGACGCCGGAGTTTGCCGAGTAGGTGAAGCGATTGCTCGCGCCGGCTTCTGAGGTGGCACGGGCTTTCCAGCCCGTGAATGCGCCGAATACGGACACGGGCTGGAAAGCCCGTGCCACGGCGAAGGTGGGCCGCCGCGTCCCTGCGGCGGCATGGGGGCTGGCGCTGGCGGGAGTGCTGGCGATCGCGGTGATCGCAGTGTTGCAATTGCGGAAGGGTCCGGATGCGGGCGCAGGGACGCGCCTGCCCTTCAAAGAGATTTCTGCTTCACCCGTCGTCGCAACCATCTCGGAAAAATCCATCGCGGTGCTACCGTTCGAGAATAGAAATACTGAAAAGGAGGACGAGTTCTTTACCGACGGAATGCACGGAGACATCATAACCCATCTGGCCCAGCTCCATGAGCTGCGCGTCGTCTCGCGCACCTCCGTCATGGAGTATCGCGGTCGGAAGGAAAATGTCCGGCAGATCGCTCAAAAGCTCGGCGTCACCTACTTGCTCGAAGGTAGCGTGCAGCGCGCAGGCAACCGAGTGCGCGTGAGTGGCCAGCTCATTCGTGCGGCGACCGACGAACACATCTGGGCGCATGCTTACGACCGCGAACTCACCGATATTTTTTCGCTTCAATCGGAACTCGCGCAGGCCATCGCGGGCGCGCTGCGGGCCGCGTTGTCACCCCAGGAGAAAAAGCTCATTGAAACACGGCCGACAGAAAATCTGGTCGCCTACGACCTCTACCTAAAGGCTCGGGCCGGGCAAGACGCCCTGCGTCCCTTCACCGAACGAATCGCACTGCTCAACGCCGCCGTGCAACTCGACCCCAAATTTGCCGCCGGTTGGGCCTTGCTTGGGGCGGAAGCTTCCAATGTCGCGCGATACGACTATACCACATCGGTCACGGCTAACGTGGCCCGCGCCAAAGCGGCGGTCGATCATGCCGTCCGCCTCGCGCCCGATGCTTCCGCGACCTTGATCGCCCAAGCCCGCTACATGATGTGGTTGGAAAAAGATTATACGGCGGCGACCCGGCTCATTGAACGTGTCTTGAGGCAGACCCCCAATGAACCCATCGCGTTTGCCGGGTTGGAGACCATCGCACGGGTGGAAGGACGATGGCCCGATGCCTTACGTCATATTCGCCAAGCCATCCGTCTCGACCCCGGAAATTTGGCGCACGTGCGGCAGGTCATGACCATGCTCGCAGCCGGGCGGCGTTACGATGACGAGCGAGTCGAGCGATTGAAGCTGATGGATTCACGGCAGGAAAATGTCTCCGGTGCGTATGACGTGGCGCTCGTTTCATTTCGAGCCACCGGCTCCAAGCGAGAGGTCGAACAGTTTTTTTCGGGGCTCGCCGCCACCGACGTGAACGCGACTGACGTGCTCAAATGCAAACAGGACTGGGCGATGATTAATGGCGATTTGTCCGAATATCGACCAGCGACGCAGCCAAACCCAGCACCAAGAAGCCGCATAAATATGGCGTTGGTGTTCTTCGCGCGCGGCAATCGCCTGGCGGCCCAAGCGGAGGTGAGCGATACTGCCGCGCTCAGGTCCCAACTGGAATTGAGACCGACCGATCCGTGGCTGTGGTCAGACTTGAGCTGCATGGAGGCGCTCTTGGGGCACCGCGACGAAGCGCTTCGCGCCGTCCGCCGAGCCATGGAATTGGAGCCCGAGTCAGCCAATGCAGCGACCGGTCCCCAGCGTAGTGCCAGCCTAGCCTTTGTCCATGCGTGGACGGGCGACAAAGACGCCGCGATTGCGGAATACGCCCGGCTGTTGCGGGTGCCTTTCAGTGGCCTCAACGTCCATGCAATGAAGCGCCATCCTGCCTTTGCTCCGCTTCAGGGCGACCCGCGTTTCGAGGCGCTGCTCGACGATCCGAAGAACAACGCGCCGTTGTTTTGAGGTAAGACGGGGCGGGTCGGAGACGCGGCCCTACTTGCTGAGGGCGCTTCACAGATCCTCTGGGCGCAGTCCAGTGTGGCGAGCGACTCGGGCCAGCATTCGCGGGCCGATTTCATCGCCATCGTGAAATGCGAAGATGACATCGGCCCAACCGTCGCGTGCCAAAACTTTGTGCGATCCGGTTTGGCGTTTGACGTGCCACCCAATGCGCAGCAGCGCCGCGAGCACGACTCTCGTCTTCCGTGCGCCCCACACGCTCATGCCGCGACGGTGAAGACGTGGCTTACTTCCGGCGGATTTTCGCCGTGCTCAATCTTGTCGGCCAAGGCGCGGAGGACCAGTGCTTCAACCTTCGCGACTGCTTCCTGTTTGGTCGCACCGTAGGCCATCGCGCCGGGCAGCGTGGGGATCTCGGCGATCCAGCGGCCGTCGTCTTCGATTTCGGTTTCCACTTTCATAAGGCGACGGTGGTCGTGGGGTGCGTGGCGGGCAAGCCACGAAATCGCCCGCGAGCGGGCTCCTGCCTCGGACGTTTCACGATTTCGTCCACGTCGTAGATGCAGCCGCCCAAGGGACCGCCGCTCGCGTTTTGGAGGGCGGTCCAGGGGCGGGTGTCGGCGCGTTTCGGGGCGCAGAATAATGGTTGGACTGGGAGCGGAAAAAGTTAAGGTGCGCCCCATGACCTCGCTCAAAGTTGAATTGCCGGATCGGATGGCGGACGAGGTCGCGCGGATGGTGGGCGAAGGCTGGTTTCATTCCGAGCACGAGTTGGTGCGGGTCGCGCTGGCGGAGTTTTTGCGCACGCGGCACGCTGAATTGCAGGAGCGATTTCAACGCGAGGATATCGCGTGGGCGGTGGCGGAGGCGAAACCGGAGCAGGCCGGATGATCTGGGTGGCGGACACCGGGCCGGTGCTGCATCTCGCGGAAGCGAACGCGGTGGAGTTGCTGCCGCTGTGTTGCGCCGGTGCTCATCTTGAGGCGCTGCTCAACGATCCGAAGAACAACGCGCCGCTGTTGTGAGCTGGGAATGGGCGGTGCGCAGGACTCGGTCTGATCTGGTATTCTCTGCGCACCTTGCTCCGGTCCTTGGGTGCCGGGGCCGGCACGGTAACGTTGCGTTCGTTGCTTTCACGTTATCGCCCAATGTCCTCCTTAGCATCCACGCATCGCACCCAGGTTTTGGTTGTAGGATCCGGCGCCGCGGGCCTCACGGCTGCGCTTGCGGCCGCCCGGAACGGCGTCGAAACGTTGCTGATCGAAAATGCCGGTTTCCTCGGCGGCATTTCGGCGACGCTGCCGTGGTTGGGCTTCCATGACCGTGATTACCGCCTGATCGTGAAGGGCCTGCCTTTGGAGTTTTGCCGGCGGCTCCAAACGATCGGCGCGGCGAGCGAACACGAACTCGATCCCAAGTGCGCATCGGCGATCAGCATCGATTCGCACTGGTGGAAGATCGTCGCGATGCAGCTCTGCCGCGAGGCGGGTGTGCGGCTGATGTTGCATACGCAGGTCGTCGAGACGATCCGCGACGGTGACCGCATTAGCGGCGTGATGGTGGAAAACAAATCCGGGCGTCAGCGCATCGAGGCCGACGTCACTATTGATTGCAGTGGCGACGGCGACGTGGCGGCGCGGGGGCAGGTGCCGTGGGAGAAGGGCCGCACGGGCGACGGGCTGGTGCAGGCGCCGACGCTCGTGTTCAAGCTCGCGGGCGTGGATCGCGCCGGGTTCATCGCCGGCTGCAAGGATCCCGAGACAAACTACCGCGAGTGGATTGC
>CAMBVX010000525.1 GCA_945871085.1 Opitutus sp. GAS368
AGCCACGCACCGAGGCCGACGAGGAGTCCGGCGACGATCCAGTGAAACGCGGTGTCGAAGCGCTCGTTGATTTCCCAGCCGAAGCGCGCGAGCGCGACGCCGAGGGCGGTCGTGGCGAGGATGTGTCCTCCGCCCGCGAGCGCCACCGCGGCGAGCGTGCGGCGGCGCGACCAGCCGCGCGCCCGGCCGATCAGGACGAACGGCAGCCAGTGCGTGGGAATGGCGGCGTGCAGCGCGGCGATGCTGAAACCGGTGGCGGTGAGGGTGAGGAGGAAGGCGGAAGACATCAGGAATTGCGGAGGGCGGAGAGCGGACGGGACGGGCGGGGAAGGAGGAGGCCGAGTTGGCGGCGGGGAGGTGCGAGGGATGGTTTCGGGACGTGGTAGGACACTTGCTCGAATTTCGTGCCCTTGATTTCGATGGTGAAGATGCCGGAAAAACCGCCGGCGGTTTTCAGCCAGTCGGCTTGGACGGCGAACTGGGAGGTGTCGCCGATGGTTTCGCCGGTCGAGGGGTTGGCGAAGGCTCGGAGGGTGAGCGGCGTGTATTGGCCGCTGGGCATCGCGATGAGTTCGATGGCGAGTGACGCGATGCGGACGAAATTCTCGGCGTGGCCGTCGAGCACGTAGGCGGTCAGGGTGCCGGCCGTGGAGTCGCGGACGAGTTCGAGTTGGTAGGCGTGGTCGCCGATTTCGACGAGGGTGCCGTCGTGCGGGGCGGAGTGGACGTGTGGGGCTGAGGTGGAGGATTTCTGGTTGCGGTCGGGGAGGTCGGATTTTGAGCACGCGGTTGAAAGGAAGACGGCGGCGGTGAGGGCGAGGAGGAGGAGAGAGAGCGAGGGACGTGAAGACATGGTAAGACGAAGAAACCCAGGAAGGTGTAGTCAGGAGCACGCGCAGCGTCGGGGGGTGCGCGAATGGGCGCACGGCAGCGGAGCGGGAGCGGGGGACGGAGGACGACGCGGCCGCGCGGGACGCTGTCGGTTAGCGGATGACCAACTTACTCAGACCAACGGAGGGCCACAGCCTAGGGGAAGGGTGTGGGCGGGCGCGCTGGGCGCGCAGAAAAGGGCTGGGCGGAACGGGGCCGCGCGGAGCGCGACGGGTTCGCCGGAGAGGAGGACGAGGGCGACGAGGAGCGCGGCTTGGCTCTGGGAAAACTGCGTGACGACGCAAAGCTCGTCGTTGTCGGAATCGGGGAGGGCCGGGGCGGGTTCGCCGTGGGAATGGTTGTGCTCGGCGGGGCAGGTCGAGGCGGCGGGCGCGTGGTGCGCGGAGTGTTCGGCGGCGTGGAGCAGGGCGTGCCACTGCGGGCTCGCGGCGAGAACGGTCAGCAACAGCACCAACGCCGTGCTCGCCAGCGCGGTGAGGCGCGTGAGGAGGGGGAGCGTGGTGTGGTGACGTGACATGGCTGCGGAAGCGAAAGGACGCAGAGTAGCAGAGTCGTCAAGCGCGGGGCTGGCGACGGGTAAACGAACGAGACGAGGGCGTCGCGTCCCCAGTGGGGTTGGGCCGAAGCGTGCGGATGGCGCCGGTGGTGGGCTGGGGGAAAATGTTCGTCGCGCCTCGACGAACGGGTTTTTTTGGCGGAGGGTCCGGAATGATTTGCGAAATCGACGATAATGCGAAGGCGAAGGCACCTGGGGCGGGTGGCTGGCGGCTCGAGCATTCGTATGGGCAGTTGCCGAGTTTGCTGCACGTGGCGGTGGGACCGACGGCGGTGCGGGCGCCGCGGATGGTCGTGTGGAATCGGAAATTGGCGGAGGAGTTGGGGTTGGACGCGGGGGCGGACGCAGGGCGGGGTGCGATGTTGGCGGAGATTTTTTCCGGGAACGTGTTGCCGCCGCGGGCGGCGCCGCTGGCGCAGGCTTACGCGGGACACCAATACGGGCACTTCACGACGCTCGGTGATGGGCGGGCCATATTGTTGGGCGAGCAGATCACACCGCGGGGCGAGCGCTTTGATGTGCAATTGAAGGGAGCGGGGCCGACGCCGTTTTCGCGGCGCGGTGACGGGCGCGCGACGCTCGGGGCGATGTTGCGCGAGTATGTGATCAGCGAAGCGATGCACGCGCTGGGCATTCCCACGACGCGCAGTCTCGCAGTCGTGGCGACGGGTGAGGAGGTCTGGAGGCAGGACGGAGCGCGGCCCGGGGCGGTGCTGACGCGGGTGGCGGCGAGCCACGTCCGCGTGGGGACGTTTGAATGGGTGGCGGCGCGGCAGGACGAGGTCGCGAAAAAGGCGCTCGTGGCGTATACGTTGCAGCGACACTATCCGGAGCTCGCGGGCGCAGAGAATTTGCCGCTCGCTCTGCTCGGGGCGGTGATCGAGCGGCAGGCGCGGTTGATCGCGCAGTGGATGAGTGTGGGGTTTGTGCACGGCGTGATGAACACGGACAACATGGCGCTCTCGGGTGAGACGATCGATTACGGCCCTTGCGCGTTTATGGAGGCGTATGAGCCGGCGACTGTGTTTAGTTCGATCGATCGAGATGGGCGTTACGCCTACGGGAATCAGCCGCAAATCGGGCAGTGGAATATCGCGCGGTTTGCGGAGACATTGCTGTCGGAGTTGCATCCGCAGGAGGAGCAAGCGATCGAGCTGGCCACCGAGGCGATCGGTGGGTTCGGGAAAAGTTTTCAGCGACAATGGCTCGCGGGCATGCGGCGGAAGCTCGGGTTGTTTAACGAAGAGCCGGAGGATGGGGCGTTGATCGAGTCGCTGCTGGCGTGGATGCACACGGCAAAGGCGGATTTCACGACTACATTTGCGGAACTCGAAACGCTCGGGGCGACGGAACCGGGCCGGGCGAGTGAGTTTCAGGAATGGCTGGTGCGCTGGCAGGCCCGGCTCGCGCGGCAACCGCAGTCGGCGAAGGAGGTGCGGCGTTTGCGGCGGGCGAATTGTCCGGCGGTGATTCCGCGGAATCATCGTGTGGAGGAGGCGCTCGCGGCGGCGGAGGCGGGCGATGTGAGCGTGATGGAGCGGTTGTTGACGGTGTTGGCGGCACCGTATGATCATGGGCGAGCGAGGGCGGCGGACCTGGTGGAGTATCGAATGCCGGCGCCGGAGGGCGGTGAGGAGTATCGGACGTTTTGCGGGACGTGAGGGGAGGAGCCGGTGCGGGGCGCTGGCGCGCGTGCAGCGAAGTGATGGATCGCCACGTCGCTGCGCTCCTCGCGATGACAAGCGGGCCGCTGCGGACCGCGCTTGTCTTTCGGCATTTGGGTCGCCAAGTGCTTTGCATGATCCCCAGTTCGCTCGTACCGCGTCGTTCGTTTCTGAAATCCGCGGTCGCGCTTGGTGCGATCGCGGCGTTGCCGTCGGTCACGCGGGCGGCGACGGCCAAGAAAGTGCCGTTTAAGATTTCGCTCGCGCAGTGGTCGCTCAATAAACGCTTCCTCAAGCGCGCCGGGGCCGAGCCGCTCGACAACCTGGAGTTTGCCAAGATCGCCCGCTCCGTGGGGATCGACGGGATCGAATACGTGAATCAGATGTTCAAGGACAAGGCGCAGGACCAAGCCTATCTCGGCGAAATGAAAAAACGCGCGGCGGGCGAGGGCGTGAAGAGTCTGCTGATCATGTGCGACGGCGAAGGAAATCTCGGGGCGCCGCAGGAGCCGGCGCGGGCGAAGACGGTGGAGAACCATCTCAAGTGGCTGGATGCGGCGGCGTTTCTCGGGTGTCACAGCATCCGCGTGAATGCGGCGAGCGACGCGAAGTTGCCGGCGGACGAGCAGGCGAAACTGGCGGCGGACGGACTGCACCGGTTGTGCGTCGAGGGCGACAAGCGCGGACAGTGGGTGGTGGTGGAGAATCACGGCGGGCTGTCGTCGAACGGCAAGTGGCTCACGCAGGTGATGAAGCTGGCCGACCACAAGCGCGTGGGCATTCTGCCCGACTTCGGGAATTTCTACACGGACCGCGCGAAGTCGGAGATGTATAATCCGTATCAGGGGCTGCGCGAATTTATGCCGTGGGTGAAGGAGGGGATGAGCGCGAAGTCGTACGATTGGGACACGGGTGCGGGCAAATTCTACACCGAGGACCGGCGGGAGAAGATCGAGATGACGCTGGATTTCGAGCGCCTGCTGCGGATCGTGGTCGGCGCGGGCTACAGCGGCTACGTCGGC
>CAMBVX010000526.1 GCA_945871085.1 Opitutus sp. GAS368
TGGCTCATGGCCGAGTCGGTCATCGTCAACCACGCGCGCAGCTCCGTTTCCCCCGAGCGGATGGTCGACGCGTTGCTCGACCGCACAGAAAATGTCGCCAGTGAAGCCGAGTATTTTACCCTCACCCGCCTCGACGACGCGCTCATGACCGAGCAGGAAATTCGTGAGCTGCCGAAAGTCTGGGTGATCGGCGGTGACGGTGCGCTCGGCGACATCGGCTTCCAAAACGTTTCCAAGGTGATCCTCCAGAATCGCCCGAACGTGAAGATGCTCATGCTCGACACGCAGGTTTACTCCAACACTGGCGGCCAGAACTCCGACTCGTCCACGATGCTCGGCGGCTACGACATGAACCAGTTCGGCGCGGCCTCACAGGGCAAGTTGATCGAAAAGAAAAACGTCGCTGAGGCCTTCACCAGCGGCCACGGCTCACCCTTCGTCGCGCAAGTCTCGATGGCCAACGCCGCCAAGCTCTACAAAGCCCTTCTCGACGGCCTCGAATATCGCGGCACGGCGTTCTTCCAAAGCTACACGACCTGCCAGCCGGAACACGGCGTCGGCGACAACATGAGCGCCGATCAGGCGAAGATGGTGCGCGACGCCCGCGGCATGCCGGAGTTCGTCTTCAACCCGCGCCGTGGCGAGTCGTCGCAGGAAATGCTCGACCTCAAGGGTAACCCGAGCATCGACCGCGACTGGTGGCGCACGAAATACGCGAGCACGGGCGAAGAGTATAATTTCGGCGTCGCCCACTGGGCGCTCACCGAAGGCCGTTTCCGCAAACACGTGAAATCGATCAAAGAAGAGGAAACCACGAAGCTCATCCCGTTCGATGACCTCTTGCCGTTCATCACGCAGGACGACGTCATTCACCGCCGTGTATTCGATCCGCAGCACCGGAGCTTCGTTCCGAACTTCGGCACTTACATCAAGGTCGAGACGGGCGGAAAGTTTAAGTTCTACGCGGTCACGCGCCAGATGGTGCTCTTCGCCGTGGAGCGCCGCAAAGCTTGGCGCATGCTCCAAAGCAAAGCTGGCGTGGTGAACAAAGACTACCTCGCCCAAAAGGCCTTTCTCGCCAAAATCGACAAAGGCGAAATCCCGCTCGTCGAGGCCAAAGGCCGCGTGAAGGAACTGCTCGCGACCGCACTCGCCACCGTCAAATAGCGCCGCTGGGAGCGCGACCGCGACCGCTCGCATCGCAGCAGGGCCGGTCTCCGACCGGCCCTTTTCTTTTTCAACCTGCCTCCGGCACTTCATCCCGGCCGCACCGTTGAGAGCACCGCCCCGCTTCGGAAAAAGTAAGACATGCTCCTCACGCTGTCGTCCAACGGTCAGGTCATCCTGCCCGTATCCGTCCGCCGCAAGCTGCGCCTGCGCGCGGGCGACAAACTCGAACTCGAAATCCGCGGCGGCGACGTGTTCCTCCGACCGGTCGACAAGTTGCCCGCGTTCGAGCCCATCGACTACCCGCCGCCCGGCTCGCTGAAGGTCAATCAAAGGATGATCGATCTCGACAAGCTTGCCGGTCGAGACATCGGACCCGACGACCTATGACCCCCGGAATCCGCCAGTGGGATGTCATTCGGGTGCGCGTCCGCCCCGACGACCGCGACGAACATCCGGCCGTCGTCGTCAGCTGCGACGAGTTTTGTACCAGCGAAAACCGCCACGCGGTCAACGTTCTTTACGGCACCACTCGGCGGCCCGATATCCCGCCCGATCGCTACGAGATCGTCCTCAACGGTGCCGACGGTTTGGAACGGCCGACCGTCTTCAATTGCGGCCACCTCTACACCATCGAACGCCGCAAAATCAGCGCCACGCTCGGCCGCGTCGCGCCCGAACTCCGCCGTCAGATCGGACGCAAGATCGTCGCCACTTACCGTCTGCCGCTTTGACCATCCCGTCGCGCCGCGCCGCGGAGCACCGCAAAGCCTAACGTCAGCTCCAAAACGAAGCTGGGGAGTGAAGAAAGACTCCCTCGCCCAATTGAACTTCCTCGCGAAAATCGACCAAGCCGAACTCCCCCTCGCCTCTTGAACGCGGCCAAGGCCCGCCGGATAGAGCTCCTCGCCACCGAAGCCGCCGACTCGAAGGAAGGCTCGGCCAAAATCCTGGGAATGCGGCGCGCCCCGGAACGGCCGACGACCTTGCGCGCCGATCCCGGCAATAAACGGGAAGAGGGCAACGCCCCGGTTTACTCGGTCCGCGTAGGGCTACGCCACCGATGGACACGCCGACCGGTGCCCAAAGTTCAGGGCAACTTTAGCGGCGCACCGGCTGGAGGATTTTTTGGATCCAGCCCGTAGATCCCAAGCCCGATCGCTTGGGCCAAATCCTCCGGCACGGCAATTTCCAACGCCTCCGCATCGATATATGTGAGCGGCACGTAGCGTGCGCGTCGGTAGAAATCATTGACCGCATCCCACCGAGCTTTGTGGAAAAACATCAGGGGACGCACCCGCTCAACATAACTCAACCTCCCGCGATCTTCCTGCGCGTCGGTCAGGCCCGGCCAAGTGACGTAATAGGGCGATGGGTTGACCCGATTTTGCGTGAAGCACAGGAGCATCGCATCCTTGCCCACCATAACGGCGGGGATGCTTGGCCGGTGCCGCATGATTTGGTCGACGGCCGCAGCCATCCGGCCGATTGAACGGGCTTGCTCCGGTGGCACCTTCATCCCGCGCAACACCGCCGGTTGCTCGAGCGTCACCAGCGGTCGCGCCAACGCGGCCTGGGTCCACCGTGCCTTCACGACGACGGCCGGCAGGAACACCGCCACCATACCCAGCGTTACCACCAAGGGCGGCAAGCCCACCCCACGCCAGCATACATACACGAACAGCCCAAACCCAGGAGCCAACGCCCACTGCGCGTGCCACGGATCGGGCAAGGGGAAATACTGCGGCAGTGATCCGAGGGCAAAGGCGCCCATGGCGGCGACCAAATAATACTCCGTCGTTCTCACGCGCTCCGCCCCGCCAAAAACGTGGAAGAGACTCACCCCGGCTTGGAGCACCAGAACCAGCGGCAGCAAGACCGTCCATCCACCAGCCCGCAGGTGCAGCCACGCGAGGACAGTGCTATGCTGCCAGAGCAATAGTCCAGCCAGCCCAAGCCACCAAACGACGAAGAAGCGGTTCGCCGCGGAGCCGGGGCGGAAGCGTTGCACGGCCGCCGGCGCTGCAATGGCGAGAAGCAGTACGAACAATCCCAGCCCGGCCCGCGGATTGAGGCAGAGCGCCATGAACTCGTCCGAGGTCTCACCGTTGGACTGTAGGGCCCACTTCCGCGGCCACACAAAATTTTGATACCACCACTCGGCGAAGGCTCCGGTGGCCAGAATATTCACGAGGAACAGCGCATTCACCGCCACAAATCCGGCGCCTATCCTGACAAACACCTCGCGCTTGGCGCCCTGCGTCGGAGCCCATCTGGCCCACTGCAGGGCGAAACCAATCGCCACCAAACTTCCGAACATCAGCAACCCCACCGGTTGGCGGCACCAGAAAACTGCGGCGCAGCTCGCCCCCAAAAGCCAACTCCAATGGCCGATCCCCTCGCTGCGGATAATCCGCAACATCGCGTAGAGCCCGAGGCTTTGAAACATCATCGCCAACCCCGAGGACCACGGCAGCAGCAGCCAATACTGATCAAACCAGCCTTTCTCACCGGCCGGGATCAACAGCGCAAAGATTCCGCAGGAAAGAATCGCCAGCGAACGCGGCAGGATCAGGCGCCACGAAGCATACAGGAAAAATAAACTCACGCCGTAAGCCGCCACGGTCAGGAGGCGAATCGACAACAACGTCGGCTGGAACCAGAGCGCCACCACTTGAAGGTAGCAGCTCAGGGCACCGTATTGCATGAACGTATCCCGGAACAGGACCTGGCCCGCCAACACATCCAGCGCCGGCTTCAGCATGATGCCATCGTGGTGGAAATCCACGCCAACATTGGCGGAGGGGAACAGCATCGCGACCAAACCTGCCGCGAGGGCAACGCCGATCACCGTGTCACGTCGATTCATCGTCCAACCACCGCAGTTCCCATGACCACCTTCCGCCACGACATCTCCTCAAAAGCGTTCATCAAAAATTAATGCGCTCCTTCTC
>CAMBVX010000527.1 GCA_945871085.1 Opitutus sp. GAS368
GCGCTCTCTGGCACGAACGACGCGAATGCGCTCGAGGCGAGCTACGCACGCAATTGTCTGCTCTCGCGGCGGCTCCTCGAAAAAGGCGTGCGCTACGTGAGTCTCTATTGCGCTTGGCGGGCGAGTGCGGTGGACGGGTTGCTCAATTGGGACGCGCACAAAACGCTCAAGGCGGACGACCAACGCCCCGCACCGATTTTTGACCAGCCAACGGCGGCGTTGTTGGCGGACCTGAAACAACGAGGCCTGCTGGCGGACACGTTGGTGATTTGGTGTAGCGAGTTTGACCGGATGCCGACGCACCAGGAAGGGACGGTCGGGCGAGACCATAACCCGGACGCATTCACGACGTGGTTGATGGGTGTGGGCGCGAAGGGCGGAGTGAGTCACGGGGCGACGGATGATTTCGAACGCCGCAGCGTGCAGGATGTGGCGACGGTCTACGATTTCTACCCGACGGTGCTGCACTGGCTCGGCATTGATCACGAGCGGCTGACCTACGACTACAACGGTTCGAACCGTCGCCTCACCGATGTGCACGGGTATGGGTCGAAGGGAGTGTTGAGCTAACGCTATGGTTCGCCGACGCGGAAAAAAAGTGGACTCTCTTCGCAGCGGGACTGATCGCCGCGGCGAAAGTAAGGGCCGCCGATACAGCGGGTGTCGCGTTCTTTGAACAGAAGATTCGGCCGGTGCTGGTCGAGCACTGCTACGAATGCCACAGCGATCAGGCCAAGAAAATCAAGGGAGGGATGCGCCTCGATTCGCGCGCGGGTTGGGCGGCCGGAAGCGACGGGGCACAGCGGCGATTGTGCCGGGGAAGGCGGAGGAGAGCCTGCTGATCCGCGCGGTGCAACATCGGGAGGACGATCTCGCGATGCCGCCGAAGAAACCGAAGCTGCCTGACGCGATCATCGCCGATCTCGTTTCGTGGGTGAAGATGCGCGCGCCCGATCCGCGCGACGGCGAGCCGGTCGAGGCGCAACGCGCCGACAAATCGTGGTGGTCGCTCCAACCGTTGCGCGCCGCTGATCCCGTGGTGTCTGCGGGGTCGGGGGCGATTGATCGCTACATCGAGGCAAGGTTGCCGGGCAGGGGTTGGCGCTGAATCCGCCGGCGGAGGCGCGCACGTTAATCCGCCGGACGAGCTATGATGTAACGGGGTTGCCACCGACGTTGGCAGAGGTGGCGGTATTTGCGGCGGCGTTTCGCACTGAGCCCGACCGCGCGGTGGCAGCGTTGGCGGACCGATTGCTGGCTCCACCGGCGGATGGCGAACGGTGGGGCGGCCTTGGCTGGACGTCGTGCGCTTTGGAGGGAGCAACGGCTTTGAACGGAATTTTCTCATCAACGATCTGTGGCCGTTTCGCGACTACGTGATTCGGCCGCTCAACGACGACAAGCCCTTCAATCGCTTCTTCGTCGAGCATCTGGCCGGCGACGTGATCGGGAAGAACCAGCTGGAGACGGAGGTGGGCAGCGCGTTTCTCGTCGCCGGACCGTAGGACGACGTCGCCAATCAAGATGTCGTCGCACAGAAGAACATCCGCGCCGCGACGCTCGACGATCTGATCACGGCGACCGGCCGGGCGTTTCTCGGAATGAGGATCAATTGCACCCGCTGACGTCACCACAAATTCGATCCGATTCCCTCGGAGGACTATTATCGGATCCGCGCAGCGTTTGAGGGTGTGACGCATGGCCGGCGCGTGATCGCCTCGAAGGAGGAAATTGCGGCATTTATGTCCGCCACCGATCCACGGAATGAACAGCGGGAAAAGCTGGTCAAAGAACGCGATGTTTTGGAGCGGGAGGTCACGCGGCGTGCGCGGGAGGCGGCAGGCAAAGTCGTCGCGACGCGACCGCAGGTGAACCCCGAGTTGACGGAGGAGTGCTTGGCGTCGGTTGCGGCGCGCGCGGTGAAGTGCGTGGCGAGTGCGAGCACGGCGGATCCGAAGCCGGCGACGGGCTCGCGGATCGCGGAATTTGAGGCGTGGAGTGCCGATGAGGGTACGCGCCATGTCGCGCTCGCGAGTCACGGCGCCCGGGCGGAGGGGGCGAAGTCGGCGGTCGCGGAAGATTTTCCGGAGGCCTCCGCCGCGCACCTCGCGATCGACGGCCGATTGGGCGAGCAGTGGTTGGTCGGGAATCCGGCGGTGCTGACGGTCACATTCGACAAGACCGAGACGATCGACCGCGTTTCTTTTCACAATACGAAGGATCTGCTGACCGAGGGCAAAGCGCAGGGCGCGACGCCGGCGGACTACGAGATTCAAGTTTCGGCTGACGGGGAAACCTGGCGGACGGTGGCGTCGAATACGGGACGCGAGCCCTGGAGCGCGGCCCACGGCATCGAGCGCATGCGACGCGAAGTCACGACGCCGGAGGAGGCCAAGCAACTCGCGGCGGTATCGGCGGAAATTGTCCAACTGGATCGGGCGCTGAAGGCGGTGCCGCCGCTGCGCGAAATCTGGGCGGGCAAGTATGCGTAGCCCCGGGAGAACACGTTCGTGCACAAGGGCGGTGATCCGATGAAGCCCGGTGAGGCGGTGGTGCCGGCGAGTCCGACGATGGTGGATCGGGCCGTGGGGTCGTTTGCGCTCGCGGCGGATGCGCCCGAAGGCGAGCGCCGCCGCGCGCTCGGCGAATGGATCGTGCGCGACGATCATCCGCTCACGCCGCGGGTGTTGGCGAACCACGTGTGGCAATACCACTTCGGCACGGGAATCGTGGATACGCCGAGTGATTTGGGCTTTCTCGGGGCGGCCGACGCACCCGGAACTCCTCGATTATCTCGCGCGCCGGCTCGTCGAGGTGGGCTGGCGTCTGAAGCCGTTGCACCGGGAAATTTTGCTCTCACGCACGTATCGGCAGTCGGGCGCGCATCGCGCGGAGGCGGCGCGCGTCGACCAGGAGGCGCGGCTGCTCTGGCGGTTTCCGTCGCGGCGACTAGGGGCGGAGGAGTTGCGCGATACGATGCTGCACGTCGCAGACAAGCTGGACCAGAAATGGGCGGACCCGGTTTTCGGCTTTATCAATTTACGCAGAACAACGTGAGCACGTATTTCCCGTTGGATCGGCACGGGGCGGAGACCTACCTGTATGAAGCGTTGGAAGTCGACGGCGCTGATGTCTGCGAACTGCGGCTGACGCCGGCCATTGATCGGGACATTCATGCCCTCTTTCTACGCCAGATTGCCAGTTCGATCCCACGGCCTTGCACGTCGTCATCGCCGATCAGGCCGGCATTCATCTGCCCGTCGGCGATGCCCGCATTCCTGCCAACCTCAGGTTGTTACCGCTGCCGCCCTACTGCCCCGCACTCAATCCCGTCGAACGTTTCGGCGGCCTCCTCAAAGCCGCCGTCTCGAACCGGCTCTATCTGAACCTGCGCAAACGTGAGGATCATCTTATCGCCGCCGCCCGGCCTTGGTCCACTCCGGCCGCCGTCGCAGGCCTCATCCACGGCTGGCTGGCCGATAAAGTAGATCGCGGCGCTCCCATCTAAAGTCTAAATATCAATAAATTTTGGTATGAGATCCTTGCGCCGGAGGAGAAGCGATTTCAACGCGAGCCGAAGTGACGCTAATAGGTGTTTTTCAGATTGAAATCCCGCTGAAATCCGCAGCGACCGTGCCCTTCGGTTGTCGGAATTGTCGAAACGATCGCCGAGGTTTTTTGGGTGCCATCTGGTGAATTCGCGCCACTTCGGCCACGGGAGTGGATTTCCCCGAGATTAACAGGGACAAGTGCCATGAGGCGGGCAGGGCATTGGGGTGTTCAATGGACGTTGCCGAGGTTGCCTCCGAGGTTGATCACGATCCGAACACGAGCATCCGCAGTGACGAATTCCAACAACAAGGCGCGCGTCAGGGACTTTGCCCACGGCCGGCCGCTGTCAGCTCGCCGCGGTTTAGGATCAGTAACTGCCCCTGATGCCGATGGTCCAGAGTTGGGCGAAGTCAGTGACCGAATTGATCCGCGCGACGGCGGGCGTGTTCGGACCGAAACGCTCGGGCTGCTCCACTGCATTGGCGAGATTGCGGATGCTGAGGAACACGGCCATGCGTGGCGTGAAATTGTATTCCCCCTTGAGGTCCACATACAGCGCCTTGCC
>CAMBVX010000528.1 GCA_945871085.1 Opitutus sp. GAS368
CCTGTGTCGTCGTGAAGACCTCTGGGTGACCTCGAAACTTTGGAACACCTACCACGAGCCCCAGCACGTGCGCGCGGCCTGCGAGCGGTCGTTGCGCGACCTCCGCCTCGATTACCTCGACCTCTATCTCATTCATTTTCCCGTCGCGCTCGCCTACGTGCCGTTCGATGTGCGCTATCCGCCGGAGTGGATTCACGACCCGCAGGCGGCTTCGCCCGCGATGAAGCCGATCAACGTGCCGTACGCCGAGACGTGGGCGGCCATGGAAGCGCTGCACCGCGCCGGCCTGGTGAAGCACATCGGCGTCTCCAACCTCACCCTATCCATGCTGCGCGAGCTGCTTGGCACCTGCGCGATCCGCCCGACCGTGCACCAAATTGAGCTGCACCCGTATCTCGCGCAGTCGCGCCAGCTGCGTTTCTGCGCGCAGGAGAAAATCGCCGTCACCGCATTCTCGCCGCTCGGTTCGCCGTCCTATGAATCCATCGGGATGGCGCGACCCGACGAAAATGTGCTCAACGACCCGGTTGTCACGGCGATCGCTGCGGCGCATCGGAAAACTCCCGCGCAGATCACGCTCCGCTGGGGCGTGCAGCGTGGTTGCGCCGTGATTCCCAAAACGCAGACGCCCGCGCGCCTCGCCGAAAACCTCGCGCTGTTCGATTTCACGCTCACCGCCGCCGAGATGACCGCGATCGATGCCCTCGACCGCCGTCGCCGTTTCAACGACCCTGGCCACTTCGGCGAGATTGCTTTCAATACGTTTTTCCCAATTTTCGACTGAGTTTCCCGTTTCCTCTCACCCCCTCGCTTCGTCCACTTCGTCACCATGTTATCCTCACTCCGCCGTCTCGCCCTCGTTGCCGCACTTGCCCTGCCTGGTATCGCTTTCGCCGCCGCCGCGCCCAAGCCGCTCAAGATTCTCTTGCTCACCGGCGGTTGCTGCCACGATTACGTCGCGCAGAAAGATCTTCTGAAGAACGGGCTCGAAGCGCGCGCCAATGTCGTCGTCGAGCACATGCATACCGCCGACAAAACGACGGCCCCCGTTTTCGCCTCCCATACCAATCCTAGCTACGCCAAAGGCTACGATCTCGTGATCCACGACGAGTGTGCCGCCGCCATCACCGATCCCGAAATGGTGAAAAACATCCTCGCCCCGCACGTCGCCGGTTTGCCGGGCGTGAATCTGCATTGTGCGATGCACAGTTATCGCGTCGCGAAGGACTTCGCTCGTCCCCTCGCGCCCGGCGCGGCCGGCACCGAGTGGTTCGACTTCCTTGGCCTCCAGTCGAGCCGGCACGGCCCGAAAGAGCCGATCAAAATTTCGTTCACCAAGTCGGGGAGCCCGATCACGAAGGGTCTCGGCGATTGGGTCACCGGTAACGAGGAGCTCTACAACAATGTGCAGGACCCGAAAGTTTTCCCCGGTCACCGCGCTCTCGCGACCGGCTTCCAGACGACGACCGACAAAAAGGGCGTCAAGACCGACAACGAGGCGGTGGTCGTCTGGACCAACACCTACGGCCCGAAGCAGGCGCGCGTGTTCAGCACCACCATCGGTCACATGAACGAAACCGTCGCGGACGCCCGCTACCTCGAGCTCGTCACCCGCGGTGTCCTTTGGGCCGCCGGCAAACTCGGTGACGACGGTCGCCCGCTGGCTGGCTACGGGCCGCAGCGGAAGTGAGCTAACAGCGGTTTTTTTCCGACGTAGCGGCGAGCGCCAGCGAGCCGTTGCACCTCGGCTTGCTGGCGCTCGCCGCTACCTTGAGCTGGCGCTCGCCGCTACACCTTGGGGGCGCGAGGGAGGAATTGCCCCCGCCCCGCCCCTCCTCAGCGTTGAGCGGCGGCGATCGCGGGACGCCCCGCAATTCTTAGAGACGCAGGCGGCGCGCGTTTGGGTTATCGTCGGTGAGAAATAGTTTCTGAACCGGCGTTTGACCGAAATTCCCCTCGACAGACCGGAGGCCGGGGAGGATGCATTTCCTTCGCACCGCCCCATGCCCCCGTCTGAACAAGCCCGTTGGTTTACCGAGGAAGTGCAGCCCCATGAACCGGCGCTGCGGGCTTACCTGCAGGCGCGTTTTCCAACGCTCGAAGAGCACGACGACATCGTGCAGGAAACCTACACGCGCCTGCTCCGTGCGCAGGCGAACGGCGGCGTGCGCTACCCGAAGGCCTTTCTCTTCACCGCGGCGCGCAACGTCGCTTTCGATCTTTTCCGACGCCGTGGAGCGAAGCCGACCGAGGCCGTGACGGATTTGGTCGAGCTCACGGTCTTGGAGGAGATGCCCGGGGTGGGTGAGCAGATGGATCAAAGCTACGAACTCGAAGTGCTCGCGGACGCGGTGCGGGCGCTCCCCGACCGTTGCCGCCAAGTCATTATGCTCCGCTATCTCGACGGTCTCGCCTACAAGGAAATCGCCGTGCAACTCGGCATCTCGGCCGAGACCGTAAAAGTTCACATGGCCAAAGGTATGCGGCGCTGCGCCGCATTTTTCGCGGAGCGGGGGTTATTGGAAGTCGCGCCACCGACCGCAGGGGAGGCTTCCGTATGAGCGAATCGCTCGACCACGAAGATCCGATCGAAGAAGTCGCCTCGGATTGGCTCACGCAGCGCGAAGAAGGCTTTTCGCTCGCGCAGAAGCGCGAGTTCGAACGCTGGTGCCGTGCCGATCCGCGCCACGCCGCCGCGGTCACGCGCCTCGAGGCCGCGTGTGCCCTGCTCGAAAAAATGCCGCTCGTGCGCGCGGAGTTGCAGCCCGTGGTGGAGTTTCCGGTGAAGCCGCGCGTGATTGCGCCGGTGAAGAAATTCCCCGTTCTGCGGGTCGTCTTCGCGATGGCGGCAGCGGTGGCCCTCGCGGCTTTCGGTTGGTGGCAATGGGCGCGCCCACAACCCTCCGCTCAGGTCTACGCGACCTCGACCGGCGGCTACGAACGCGTCGTGCTCGCTGATGGCTCGGTCGTGGAACTCAATGCGAACTCGGAGGTGCGCGTCGACCTGTTGCCGAGTGAGCGCCGCGTCGCCCTCACACTGGGCGAGGCGCACTTCACCGTCGCGCACGATACGTCGCGGCCGTTCACCGTCTCGGCTCATGGAGTGGCCGTGCGGGCGGTCGGCACGGCGTTCAACGTGCGGCTCGCGGCCACCTCCGTCGAGGTGCTCGTGACTGAAGGCAAAGTGGCCGTGTCCGACGTAGGGCCGGCGCTCGCCGCCGGGCCGTCGCGCAGCGAACCCGCTAGTCAAACCGGCCTGCCCCTTCGCTCAGCCTCCGGGCAGGCTATCGGCGGCAGCCCTACGTTCCTCTCTGCGAACGAGCGTGCCCTCATCGCTTTCGCTCCGCCCAAATCCGCCGCGCCTATTCCATCGGCTCCGTCTGCCGTCGTCGAAAAAATTACCTCCGAAGCGATCCGGGAAGCCCTCTCCTGGCAGGAGCGCAAACTCGTCTTTGCCGAAACGCCGCTCCGCGACGTCGTGGCGCAGTTCAATCGTCGCAATCGTCTTCAGCTCATCCTTGGCGATGCCGCGCTTGCGGAGCGTCCGGTCGGCGGCACCTTCGCCGCCGACAACATCGAGGGCTTTGTCCGCCTGCTCGAGGGCAGCGGCACCATCGTGGTCGAGCGCCGCGATGAAATGACCGTGATCTTGCGGGCGGCGCGTTAGCCTGGAGAATTCATACCCGGATGAAGCCAAGGCATGAGTCACAGATTTTCCAAGGCGGCGCAGCCGTAACCAAACTCAAACTCCAATCGGTTTACACCGCAGAGACCCAATCTTCAGAGCGCAGAGAAAGGCATTTGTTTTCTCTGCGTCTCCGAATTCCGAGTCTCTGCGGTGCTAAGAAAATTCAGTGGCTTGAAAATGCGCGCGGAAAAATAACAAACTCAGATCTAGCAGTACGGAGCCCAGCCACAGAGGCCACGGAGCCGTTCGATAAGCTCAGGGTCTTGAGCCTGCCGAAACGGCAAGCCAGCGTGATTGGCTCCGTGAACTCTGGGTCCGACCTCTCTGCGCGCTGCGACAAAAGAATCTTCACGGAAAGTGCGATTTATGCGGGTTAGGGC
>CAMBVX010000529.1 GCA_945871085.1 Opitutus sp. GAS368
GGGTGCAGGAGCAGCATGAAGCCGAAGGCGGGATCGTAGGAGGTGTTGGTCACGAGGGAGCCGACGGCTTTGTTCATCATGAGGCCGCCGAGAGAGCTGCCGGCGGCGATGACGCCGAACGCAAACGCGAGCGAGCCGCGGGGAACGAGATCGACGACGAGGGCGCTGAGGTTGATGAGCCACGCGAGATGCGCGAGCACGGCGACCATGCCGAAAGCGAGGACGAGCCAGAGCGCATCGACGTGCGGGATCATCGCGCCGAGCGGGACCAGCGCGGCGCAGGCGAGCATGATCCAGAGACGGCTGCGCACGGGGGCGGTGCCGCGCGCGATGAGCAGGCCGGAGAGCCAGCCGCCGGCGAGGACGCCGACGTCGGCGGCGAGGTAGACGACCCACGTGACGCTCAGGGATTTTTGGTCGAGGCCGCGCGAATCGTAGAGATACTTGGCGAACCAGAACTGGAAGAAATACCAGACGGGATCGGTCAACATGCGGGCGAAGATGAGCAGGAGGACTTCACGACGCAGGAGGACGCGGTGCCATTTTCCCCAGTCGGGCGAGGCTTCCGGTGCGGCGGATTGATCAACCGCCTGTCCGGATTCGATCAGGGTGCGTTCTTCGGCGGAAAGTCGGGGATGTTCGCTCGGCCGGCGATAGAGCCAGAGCCAGGGGATCAGCCAGAGGAGTCCGGCGGAACCCGTGACGATGAAGGCGGCTTGCCAACTGTGCCACGAGGCGAGGCCGACGATGAGGATGGGCGCGAGCGTCGCGCCGACGGTGGCCCCGAGGGTGTAGATGCCGATGGCGAGGCCGCGCTCACGGGCGGGAAACCACTCGGAGACAGCTTTCGGCGCAGCGGTCCAGTTGCCGGCTTCACCGAGGCCGAGGGAGAAGCGGCACGCGGCGAGAGAGCCGAAGGAGCGCGCGAAGCCGGTGAGAATGTTCGAGATGGACCACCAACCGACGAAGAGGGCCAGACTCATGCGGACACCGAAACGGTCCACGATTTTTCCGGAGAGGATCAGGGCGAAGGTGTAGGCGATGAGAAACCAGTTGAGGACGGACGCGTAGTCCTCGTTGGAGAGGGCGAGCTCTTTTTGGATCGTGGGCGCGAGGATGGAGAGCGCCTGGCGGTCAACGTAGTTGAGGACGGAGGCGAAGAAGATCAGCGAGACGATCCACCAGCGGAGATGCGGGATGCGGGGCATGAAAGCCGAGGTTGGAATAGACATGAAACGTGGGGGCTATGGACTATCATCACCGGGGGTGTTGGTCAGAACAACCTGAGTTGTGGTGAAGTCGTTCACTAGGTTTGGAGGGTGCGGGCGATCAACGCTGCAGGGCTGCCAGGCCGGAGGATTGTTTTTCACCGGAGAGCGTCGTGGCGGTCACTTCGAAATCAAACGAGGTCGCCCCCGCGGGGATTGGGACGGTGAACTCGAAGGGGAAACTTGCGTCGGTGAGCGCCGCGCGCCGGCCGGCGATCGTGTAGCTCAGCGTGACTTCCTTGAACTTCGCATCATCGGCCTGGAGATAGACGTAGGCGGTCGTGGCGGCGGGGCCAAAGTTGAGGATCATCGCGTGGGTGCCGCCGAAGGGCAGTTCGACGTGGTCCCGCTGCCACGCATCGGCAGCGCGGGCGCCCACGAGGCGGTCTTGGAATTTCGGCGTGACGACGAGGCCCTCCACTTCGACCGCGGTGAGCCCCATCGGTGGCACGGTGATGGTGAGGCGGCCGTCGCGCAGCGGAGTGGCGGAGCCGTCGCGGAAGACGCGCGTGCGGTAGGTCTGACCGGCGAGTTGCGGGAGGAGCGTGGCGCTGAGCGCGATCTCGGTGGTGACCGGCTCGGGCGATTGGTTGGTGAACGCGAGGTAGAGGCGGTCGCGGCCGCGGGCGACGAGGGTATTGATCTCGACGGAACCGCTCTTGATCAAACGGCGCGGCAACCAGAGCACGGCATCATCGCGGTCGAAGAATTTTCCGGGGCGGTCGCCGTAGAATTTACTCTGCAAGTAGGCATAGCCCTCGATGAAGTGCGCGGGGAAATCGATCTTCCCACCGGAGCGCGCGAAGGCGTCGGTCACGAGGAAATCGAGCAGGATGCTCATGTGCGGCCAGATGTGGTTATAGTGAAATGAATTTACGCTGAGCGCCTTGTGCTCGCGCAGCGGATAGTCGGCGCGTTCGTAGATTGTGGTGCGGGCGGTGTTGATGTGGTAGCCGGGGAAATTGCGGTAGCGACCGACCAGGGCGGAGCGCGCCACGTCGTGGAGCAGTTGGTCGCCGGTGAGCGCGGCGATGCGGAGCATCCACGGCGCGTAGTTGGCCATAAAAATGCCGCGGTGCCCCGCCATCGTGCCGGAAGATTCGGGAGTCAGGCCGATTTCGGAGAGTCGCCAGGCAGGCACGCGTTCCTCCGGGGCCGTCATCGGGGTGTGGCCCTTGTTTTTCAGATACCAATAGACCGGGGCGTTTCCGCCGGGGTTCACGGCCACGTCGCCGTCGGGAATGCGCGGAGCCATCCACGTGAACATCGTATATTGGCGGGCGCCTTGACGTGCGGCGTCGAGGTAACGGCGGTCGTTGGTCGACTCGTAGAGTTGAAACAGGTCGATCCACTTCGGCGTGTAACCGATCCAGAAAAACAGGCCGGGCGTGTTGAAATCCGCGGCGGGCTTGGCCATCCGCTCGGCCAAATAGGCGTCGGCACCGCGGCGCGCGGCGGCGAGAAAACGCGCCTCGCCGGTCTCGCGGTAGAGCGCGAGCTGGTTGGGCCAGGTGCCACCCTCGACGACATCGTCGAGATTGAGCGTGCGTTTCTTGTTGAGCATGCGCTCGGCGAGCTGACGGAGAATCGGCGAGGCGCCGTGGGTGATGCCGTAGAGCGTGGCGAGTTCGCTGACCGGCGCGCAGGGCCCAAGCAAGGCGCGCGAGGGGCTTTGGATCTTTTGCTTCGCGTCGAGGGAGAAGAGGAATTTTTCGCGCGAGAGCATGAATTCGAGGATCGGGTAGGCGCGTTTTTGAAAGATCTCCTCGTCGTCGGTGACGAGCGCGAGGTTGAGCGGGTTGAGCGAGGAGACGTTCTTCACCGCACCGGGGACGTCGGTCGAATAGGAGCAGCCCTTCAGCTCCTCGATGAACCAGCTGTAGTGGCTCATCCCGTAGTCGATCATGTTGTCGAGCGTCTCGTTGAGGGTGGCGATGGCGTTGCGGCGGTGGTCGCGGAAACCGTAGAGACGGCGCGCGAGCGTTTCGTAGGCCGTGGTAATGTCGCCCGCGCCGGCGAACAGGCGGACTTTAAACGTGAAGGCCTGGCCGGGGGTGCGTTTCGATTCGGCACCGCCGAGCATCGGCGCGAAGACCATTGGCTGCGCCTCGCCCGCGGCGTTGCGCAGGGCGACGCCGAAGCGGCTGTTGTCGAGCAACGGCAGGGGAGAGAAGGGAAGTTCGTCGCCATCGGCCACGACGCCGAGGGTGACGTTGCCTTTACGCACGAACGTGGCGGGCAACGAGCACTCGAAGGCCGGTGTGAGATAAGAACGATCGGGGAAGCGCTTCTCTTGCCAGATGAACGGTTGCCAATTTTCGGCGAGTTCGGCGGTAGCGAACGCGGGGGCGCCGGTGTAGCCGACGGAGAAATACGCGGCGCGCTTGGGCGTGAGCGTAAACGCGAGCACGGGCTCGGCGTCGCCCGCCGGCAACGTGAGGGTGGCGCCGAGCGTGAAGTCGGATTGCTCCGCGAACGCGAAGCGGAGCGCGGCGCCGTCGCGCGTGACGCCCGTGGCGCGGACGCGCGTGGTCGGTGCGGCGGCGAAGACATCGGCGGTGCGTTGCTGGGTATCGCCGTCGAGGATTTTATCGTCGAAGCCATCGCCGGCCTGCGCCGCGGATCGCTTCACGGTTTTAAGCTTGGCCCCGGCCGGCGTGGAGGACGTCTGCCAAGTGATGAGATTGTAGGAAACGTGTGGGATGCCGCCCGGGCGCATCACGGGCTTCGGATCGGCGGTCGCCATGAGCACCACGAAGTCGCCGCGGAAGGTCCACG
>CAMBVX010000530.1 GCA_945871085.1 Opitutus sp. GAS368
CACCAACTCACGCCGCCGGAAAAAAACATCCTGCGCCGCTGGATCGAACAAGGGGCCACTTACGAGGGGCATTGGGCGTACCGCCCCCCTGTCGAAGAGCCACCACTCAATGGCTCCCCCACGCTAGCCCACCTTAAAAATCCAATCGATCAATACCTTGCCGCAGAACTGGACCGTCGGAGCATTGCATTCTCAATTGAGGCTGACAGGCGCACGCTCTTTCGCCGCCTGAGCCTGGACCTGACCGGACTGCCGCCGACCGCCTCCGATATCGAGGCCTTTGTAGCCGATTCCCGCCCCGATGCGTACCAAGCCGCCGTCGACCGTCTACTGGCTTCCCCGCATTACGGTGAACGTATGGCGGTGCCGTGGCTGGACCTGGTCCGATTTGCGGACTCGACCGGACTGCACGGCGACCAGCGGTTGAACAACTTTCCCTACCGGGACTACGTCGTCGACTCCTTCAATCGCAACAAGCCCTTCGACCAGTTCACCATCGAACAAATTGCTGGCGATCTACTCCCCAACGCGACGGTCGAGCAGCAGGTCGCTAGCGGATTCAATCGCTTGAATATGGTGACGCGCGAGGGTGGCGCCCAGGTGCAGGAGTACCTCGCCAAATACGCCTCGGACCGTGTGCGCACCGTTTCCACCGCGTGGCTCGGCTCAACCTTGGCTTGCGCCGAGTGCCACGACCACAAGTACGATCCTTTTACCACCCGTGACTTCTACTCCTTCGCCGCTTACTTCGCCGACGTGAAGCAATGGGGTGTCTATCGTAACTTTATCTATACCCCGGAACCGGAACTTGCCGTGCACACGGACGACTACCCATTTCCCCCGGAGATCGAGGTCGAAAGCTCTTACCTGAAAGCTCGGGACGCACGTTTGCGACAACAGTTCCATATGATTCATGCAGTTGGAGGGCGCTCCCGGCTTGCCCGCCCCGAAGGCAACGCAGAATTGAATGCATGGGTGCGCCAAGTCGCACCGCACATAGACACGGCGTCCGGCGGGTGGGTGACAGCCAAACCCGAGTCCGTTGACACGAATCCCCAAGTCACCGCCATCCCTTTGCCCGACGGCAGCGTTCGGTTCGAAAATCCGGTCGGCTACGCGGAAAGCCGCTTCAAGCAGCCGCTCACGCGTCATCTGCTCCACCTGTCCACACCGGCTATTACCCTTTCGACCCTGCGCCTGGAGTTACTCCCCGATCAGGCCCACGGTGGCCTAATCAGTCGCGACCAACGTCAGCATGTAGAGATCTCGGTCCAGATATCCGTTCATCGCGCCGGGGCCGCGAAGCCGGAGGCGGTCGAGGTGGCCGAGGCGTTCGCGGAAAACGAGACGGAAAATTTCTTCAACGGTCGGCCGCGCGTATCGCTGCGGGAACTCTGGCGATCAAGCGCAGCGCTCGCACATACTCGCCAGTCAGCGGTCTTTCAATTCCGTCAACCGCTCATGCTCGAATCTGGCGATCGCCTGATCGCCACGATTCACACCGCCCCAGTCAATTTCCACCAGCGCGATTACCTCGGCGAGATCGGGCGCATCCGCATCTCGGTGTCGCCCCTCGGCAGTCGGCTGCCGGGCGAGGCCCTGTCCGGCGAAGACGCGTCCGCCTTCTCAGCCCCCAAGCCCTCCGATGCGCAGCGGGAACGGCTGGCGGCCCTCTATTTTCACGCGACCCAGGCCTTCGCTCAACCGGGGACCGCCGAACTGCTGCGGGAGATCCTTGAGTGTCGCGAGGGGCGCGCGGCCACGATGGTCACAGTGGCGGCACCGCCTCGCACGACCCGGGTGCTGGCCCGAGGCAATTGGCAGGATGAATCCGGCGAAATCGTTACCCCGGCGCCGCCGCGCTTCCTGACCGAACATCCTTCTGAACCCGGCGCACCGCGCCAGACCCGGCTTGACCTCGCCCGCTGGATCATGGCGCCTTCCAACCCGCTGACCGCCCGCACGTTCGTCAACCGGACGTGGAGACTCTTCTTTGGCAGTGGTCTCTCCTCCGCGGTCGAGGACCTCGGCATGCAGGGTGAGTACCCTTCCCACCCGGAACTATTGGACGCGCTGTCCGTCCGTTTTCGCGACTCCGGGTGGGATATCAAGGCCCTCGTGCGCCTGATCGTGACCTCCCACGCCTACCGCCAGGCCTCCCGCGAACGCGCGGACTTGCGCGAAATCGACCCTCAGAATCGCCTCCTCGCCCGCCAAGCCGCGCGCCGACTGGACGCTGAATTCATTCGGGACCACGCGCTTTCCGTCGCCGGACTACTCCACCGCGAAATCGGCGGTCCCAGCGCGCTGCCGTACCAACCTGCGGGCTACTACGAGCAGTTGAACTTTCCCCTGCGCGACTACGTGGCGGATCGCGATGAACGTCAGTATCGGCGGGGTCTCTACCAGCACTGGCAGCGCACTTTCCTACATCCGATGCTGGCGAATTTCGACGCACCGTCCCGCGAGGAGTGTACCGCAGCCCGCACCGAATCCACCACGCCTCAGCAAGCACTGACCCTGCTCAACGATCCGTCCTTCGTCGAGGCCGCCCGAGTCTTCGCCGAGTCGCTCCTGCAGGTGCCTCCCGCCCAACGGCTCGATCTGGCGTTTTTGCGCACCCTCAGCCGCCCACCCGAATCCCGGGAACGGGCCTCGTTGGAGCAATTTCACCAACAGCAACTTTCCGTGTTCCGTAAGCGACCTTCAGACGCCGCCGCCTTCACCTCGATCGGCCTGAGTCCCGTTCCGGTTGGAGTTGATCGAGTGGAATTAGCGGCCTGGACCGCCGTCACCCGAGCCCTTTTCAATCTCAACGAAACGATCATGCGCTACTGAACCGACTCGCGCTCCGGACCCGTACCCATGTCACCGCCCGATCTTTCCTTTCTCCGTCAGCGCCAGATTGCGTGGTCGCGCCGCACCTTTCTGGGCAAATCAGCCCAAGCCATCGGCAGCCTGGCACTGGGTTCGCTGCTGACCCCGCGTGGCCTCTCCGCAGCGGCCGGCCCGCCGGTCAACGACGGTCGCTGGCGCGGGATCCTGCCCTCGCCCCATTTCCTGCCCCGGGCCAAACGTATCATCCAACTCTCCATGGCCGGCGGTCCGTCACACCTGGAAACGTTCGACCCCAAGCCGAAGCTGAACGTCCTGCACGGCCAGCCGTTTCCAGCCGCTTTCACCGAGGGACAACAGCTCGCGCAGCTCCAACATGAGCGGGGCGGTCTGCGGGCCCGCGGCTCGCCATTTACGTTTTCCCGGTGCGGCCTGAGCGGACAGATGATCTGCGACCTGCTGCCTCACACCCAGACCATCGCTGACGAACTTTGCATCGTGCGGTCGATGCACACCGATCAGATCAATCACGACCCCGCGCATGCGTTCATGAACGCGGGTTCGATCATCAAGGGCCGGCCCAGCTTCGGCTCCTGGATGCTCTACGGTCTTGGCGCCGAAGCCGACAACCTGCCCGGTTACGTGGTGCTAATGTCCAACGGTCCGGGCAACGACCAGCCGATCTCCGCCCGCCAGTGGTCCGCCGGTTTCCTGCCCAGCAAATTTCAAGGCGTGCAGTTCCAGAGCAAAGGCACGCCGGTTCACTACGTCGGAAATCCCGACGGCATCTGCCAGAGCCTACAGCGGCAATTGATCGATGAACTGGCTGAATTGAACGGCTACTGCGCGGAGCGCACGCTCGATCCGGAAATCCAGACCCGAGTCGCCCAGTACGAGCTGGCGTTCAAGATGCAGACGAGCGTGCCGGAGCTGGCCGACCTTCGCCGCGAGCCCCAGTCGACCCTCGATCTCTACGGCATCAAGGAACCAGGCGACGGATCTTTCGCCTCCAACTGCCTCCTCGCCCGGCGTCTGATCGAGCGCGGCACTCGCTTCGTCCAGCTCTATCACCGCGGATGGGATCACCATTCTGAGATCGATAAGAACCTTCCACTTGCCTGCAAGTTTGTGGACCAGGCCTCAGCCGCCCTCGTCAAGGATCTCAAGCAGCGCGGGCTTCT
>CAMBVX010000531.1 GCA_945871085.1 Opitutus sp. GAS368
CCGATGAAGACGCGGCGGTAGAGTTGGTGGTCGTTGAGGAGGGCGACGCGGACGGCGACGTTTTCGGTGCCCCAGTTGTAGTCGAAGAGGAGTTGTTTCGAGCCGTATTGGTCGATGCGGAAATCGGTGCGGCCGGAGTTGCGATTGAAGGTGGCGCGCTTGGAGACGATGTTGACGGTGCCGCCGGCACCGCTGGCACCGTAGAGGAGGCCTTGCGGGCCGCGCACGACATCGGCGCGTTCGATGTCGAAGAGGCTGTTCATGCCGGTGCCGGTGCCAAACGTGCCGGCGAAACCGTCACGACGGGGCGCACCGACGCCGACACCGCGGACGCCCATGGTCTGGTTGCCGACGCGGTCGCCGGGTTGCTGGCTGAGGGCGTCCGATTCGGGGTTCGACATGACGGTGCCCGCGCCGGCGCCGTAGGAAAGCATCAGCTCCTCGAGGTTGGTGACACCGACATCGCGAATAAAATCTTCGGTAAAGATATCGGCCGAGACCGGGACGTTTTTGAGCGCGGCGTCGAACTGGGTGAGCGAATTGGAATTGAGTGCGCCGTAGCTGTTGTCGGCCTCGGATTTTACCTCGAAGGGGTTGAGCGTGATGAGGGCGTCGGATTTTTTCGTGGCGTCGGTCGCCGGTGCGGGCGGGGATGGCGGAAGAGTTTGCGCGGAGAGCGTGGCGACGAGCGCAGACGTGATAACAACGAGTGTGGCAAGGCGGACTGGGTGGCGATTCATGGTGCGGGATAGGGTTGAAAGAGGAGGGGCGAAAGAATGGGGGGGGAGCGTGGGCAGGGAAGGCTGGCGAGTGCGACGATGAAATGGGCGATCGGCCCACGTAGATTTTTGTCCAATTTGCGTCGCCTCGTGGCATTTCCCTAGGGTGGCTTTTTGCCTCTTCACTCGCCTGCATCCCTCGCTCCCACCCTTCGACGGTGAAACCTTTACCCGGCTTCTGTTGCAAAACCAGCGGCGTCTCACCGGTTTGATTTTCTCGCTCGTGCCGCAGGGGTCAGATGCCGACGACGTGATGCAGGAAACCTGCGCGGTGATGTGGCGGAAGTTTGGCGAGTTTCAGCCCGGCACTGATCCGACTCGCTGCGCCTCACCGAAAATCGCGCTTCCCGGATCGACGCGCAGACGCGCACGCCCACCGGCATCGACTACCAGCCCGCGCGTTTTTTGCGCACGCTCGATGAGCCCGGCAGCGGCTACCGCGAACTCATCCGCCACTACGACCCGATCGCTTATTACCGGATGCGCATCACCCCCGACGCCACCCAACTCGTCGACGTTTTCGCCCAACACCTCCATGGTCAGATCGTCCGTGGCACGAGCGAGCGCACTTCTGCGCCAGGGGAAATCGGTGCCGGCCTGCGCCTCGGCGGCCCCGCGGTCCGCAGCTACGCCGTCGTCCCAAATTTTCCCTTGGCTCCCGCGGCCCTCACCGTGTGCGCCTGGGTGCGAGCGGAAAGCCGCCCGCGTTGGGCCAGCATTGCAAAGAACTGGGTCAAGAACCCCACGCCCAATGAACGCGGCCAATTTCACTTCGGTCTTTGGCATGACGAGGGCACGCTCGAGGTGCACGTCCACGACCGAGCGGGCGCGGAAATCGGCGTGCGCGACACCGCGCCGCTCCCCCTCGGTGAATGGCAATTCGTCGCCTTCACCCTCGATGGTTCGATGCTGCGGCTCTTTCGCGACGGCCGCGAAATCGCGTCCGCGCCTTGCGTCGGGATCAGCCCGACCGGGCCCGCCGCACTCGCCCTCGGGGTCAAACTCGAGGCCAGCGGTCGCGAACCCGAAACCAATACCCCCGGTTTCTGGGACGGCACGCTCGATGAAGTCGCGGTCTTCCACCGCGCCCTCACGTCTGCCCAAATTCTCGCCCTCTACGACGCCACGCGCTGACCGACTCGGCACCGTGCGCGAGTCCGTAAAAATGCACTCTTCGCAGCGCTCACTCGCTTTCCGACCTCGACCCCCATGCCGGTCATCACGTCCGATAAAACTCAGCCCACCTACGACGTGATCGTCGTCGGTTCCGGCGCCGTCGGTGGCCAAACCGCCTACACGCTCACCATAGCGGGAGTAAACGTCCTCATGCTCGAATCCGGCCGAAAGTACGATTCGGTCAAAGAGACTCCCCGGTTTCAGCACAATGGCGAAGCTCCCCTCCGCGCGGCTGGCACTCCTGAAAAACCGATGGGTTTCTATGACTCCACCGTCGACGGCGGTTGGGCGGTCCCCGCCGAGCCTTACACCAACGCCTCGAGCGATCCCACGCGCCAGTTCATGGGGTGGCGTGCACGAATGTTGGGCGGCCGCACCAACCACTGCGGCCGTATCTCCCTCCGCAACGGCCGCTACAATTTTAACCCCCACCGCCGCGACGGCCTCGGTTTCGATTGGACCATCGGCGACGAAGACGCCGCGCGCTACTACGGCAAAGTCGAAATGCCCGTCGGTGTTTACGGCTCCAACGAAGGTCTCGAAAACACGCCCAACTCGTCTCCCGGTGTCCTCCTGCCGCCTCCCCGATCGGCGTGCCGGCCTTCCTCGACGAAGGGATCAGCGCGCCGTATCCCGGCCACGCCCAAGATCGCACCCTCATCCTGGCCGGGCTCACGTGGATCGGCGCCGAGTCACAGCGCCGCCGCCAAACCGACTTCGCGAGTCTCGTCCTTCGTCAAGAAAATGCCCTCGGCGAAGACATCTGCCTCGTCGCCTGGGCGGAGCCGGAATTCAAAATCGCCGCGCAATTTCTAAAACGTTTCCGTGATCTCACTGCTGGCGGATTCTACACCACGCCCGAGGGCATGAAAGATATCGGCTACGTCGCCAACGTCCCGCTCGCCACCTTCGACGGCCCACCGCCCGCGGCCCTCAAAAAACCCGGACTCGCCTGAAATCGCCCGCACCCTCCCGACCGAACCGGCAACCCTGCTCTGCCCGCCATGAAAACCACCGCCCATTACCAACGAACCGTCCCGTTCACCTCGCGCGTCGCGCTACCTCTGCTCGCCGCCGGCTCACTCTTCGGTCAGGCGGTGCCGCCGGCTCCACCCGTCCTGCCCGCGGCCTACGCCGAGATCGTCGAGCTCAGCCCCTTCACCGTCAACGCCACCGCGGACAAAGGCTACCGCGCCGAAAACACGCTCGCCGGCAGCCGTCTCAATTCGAGCCTCCGCGATACGCCTTCCTCGATCAGCGTCTTCACCAAAAAATTCCTGGAGGATCTCGGCATCAATCAAATCGAGGATTTTGTCGGCTACACCGTGGGCTCGACCCTCGCCGTCCAAGATACCAACGCGGCGCCCAACGCCAACGCCGCCATCAACGGTCAGAGCCTCGTGCGAGGCATCGACATCCGCGGCATCGGCGCCTCGCAAGGAATCGACTACTTCAAGAACATCACCCCGAACGAGGGGTATCGTATCGGCCGTTACGACGAAAGCCGTGGGCCCAACGGCATTCTCTTTGCCTCAGCTCGGCGGGAGGTCTCATCAACCAAAGCTCCCTTCTCGCGATGACCCACCGTGACAGCGGCAAGGTGAGTTACGAGATCGGCCACGGCGCGGCCGCCGCTAATCGCTGGGAATTCCGCGCCAATAAAGTCGTGGTCCCGAAGAAACTGGCGGTCGCGATTTCCGCCGTCGACCAGCAGAACGCGGGCTGGCGCAAACCCGATTATCAGGCCAAACGCCGGCTCTTCGGCACGCTCACGTTCACCCCGAACGACCGCGTCACCCTCCGCGTCGCGGGCGAGCGCGGCAACGAATTCGGCTCGCGGGTCGCACCCTACCCGCTCTTCGACGGGGCGCTCGCGTGGCTCGACAATCGCAACGCCAAAGGAGTCGCAGCCGTCACGTTCGTGCCGAACAATGCCGCCACCGCCACCCCCGCACAACTCGCCGTCGGTGTCGTGGGCCGTAACCCTCGCACAAAATTTCACGAGGGCGTTTCCGCGGCACGCTGAGCGACCAGCTCAACGTTTCCAACGTC
>CAMBVX010000532.1 GCA_945871085.1 Opitutus sp. GAS368
CTCCGCGCCGCCGGCTACACCACCGGCATGGCGGGCAAGTGGCACCTCACGAGCGGCGCCGACGGCGACTATGCTTCACTGAAGCCCGAAGCCAGCGGCGCCTATGGGTTCGACTTTGTGGCCCCGCGCGGACCCGGCACGCAGAACGAGGGCGACAAGTGGGTCGATCACCTCACCGACCAGGCCATCGGCTTCATCGAACGGCAGCGCGACCGGCCGTGGTTCTTCTACCTCGCCCACCATACCATCCACAGCGCCGTCTCGGCTCCGCCCGCGCTCGTCGCGAAATACCGCGCCCGCGGCGCTCCCGAGAAGGGAATGCACAGCGCCGTCTACCTAGCCTGCATCGAACACCTCGACAACTCCGTCGGCCGGCTCCTCGCCCGCCTGGACGAACTCAGGCTCCGCGAAAACACGCTCGTGGTTTTTCTTTCCGACAACGGAGGCTTCGACACTTCGTGGGCGCTCCCCGCGTGGAGTAATGATCCCTCGGATGGCAGCGTGCCGCTAAAAGTTCGCGAAGAACAGTTCGACAACGCTCCACTCCGCTCGGGCAAGGGCACCGCCTATGAGGGCGGCATCCGTGTGCCGTGCCTTGTGCGCTGGCCCGGCGTGGCCCGCGCCGGCCACGTCAGCGCCGAGCCGATCCACATCGTCGATTGGTTGCCCACACTGCTCGCCGCCGCCGGTGTCACCGCTCCCGCCGGTCATGTCGTCGACGGCATCGACCTGCGTCCCGCTCTGGCCGCCCGCGCGCTGCCGGCCCGTCCGCTTTACTGGTATCTGCCACTCTACGATCTCCGCTGGGCTGCGACGCCGTCGGCGGTGATCCGGAAAGGCGACTGGAAACTCATCGAGCACTTCGGCGATTCCTTCGACGAGCAATTGAACTACCGGCTGGGTCGGAAGCTGGAACTCTTCAACCTCCGCACCGACATCGGCGAGACCAACGACCGCGCCACCGCCGACCCGGCCCGCGCCGCGCGGATGAGCGCGCAATTGCACGCGTGGATCAAATCAATCCCCGCCACCATCCCCGGCCCCAACCCGCACACCGAGGTGGCAAAACGATTCGTCGAGACCAAGGAGAAGCAGCCTTGGAACCGCTGAGGCCACTCATCGTGACTGACTCTTCGAACGTAGAAACCAACATGTTGGCGTCTACGTTCGCACTAGAAATTAGCGCGAAGCTCAGGGAGCGAGGGAGTTTCTCCTCCGCGTTTCAAAATCCAGGTGCGTCGCGGGTGTTGGAAATTTTTCTGTCTAAAATCTTTCTGTCGAGAATGTCCGGATCAAAAGGATGGGAAGTCATAAAAATCAAGGTGCGCCGTGCGCTCCGCCGCGTCTGCGGTTCGCTCCTCTTAGCCGTCCTCACGGCCGCCGCCGCGGCTGCCCCGGAGCCGCGCCCCGCGTGGACCACGTCGCGCCTCGTCGGCACCCCGGACGCCCCGCCGCCGTATGTCGCTGCGTCAATTTTTCCCGGCCTCACGTTCGACACGCCCGTCGACCTTGTGCTCGGTCCCGACGGTCAGCGCCTGTTCGTGGTGGGCCGCTGGGGCAATATCTGGTCCTTCGATCCGCGCACGCCCGAGGCGGCGCCGGTCCTCTTCGCCGACATCGCACCGCTCTATCCCGAGTTTCCCAAACTCGAAGTCTTCAGCATCGCCTTTCATCCGCGCTTCGCCGAAACGCGCGAGGTTTTTATCCGCACCCGGTTGACGGAATCGACCCTCACCGGCTCGCAGGTCCTGCGGTTCAAAGTTCCGGTGGCGAACCCGCTCCGCCTCGACCCCGCGACGCGCGATACGATGCTCACCTTTCGCAGTGGCAGCCACTGCGGCGGCAACATCGTGTTCGGGCCGGATGGATTTCTCTATGGTACCACCGGCGATGCGGGCCCGGCCTCACCGCCTGACATCAACAACACCGGCCAGTCCATCGACGACCTCGAATCGGCGATTCTCCGGATCGATGTCGACGGCCGGGCGACCGGCCTCGCGTATCGCATTCCGCCGGACAATCCCTTTGTCGGCACGCCGGGTGCCCGCGGCGAAATCTGGGCCTACGGCCTGCGCAACCCGTGGAAAATTTCCTTCAAACCCGGCACAGCCGAACTCTGGGCCGGCGACGTGGGTTGGGAACGTTGGGAGATGATTGATCGGATCGAACGTGGCGGAAATTATGGCTGGTCGGTCGCGGAAGGCGCGCAGACGGTGAAGCCCTCCGCCGCCCGCGGCCCCACGCCGATTTTGCCACCGCTGGTGGCGCACCCGCACACCGAAGCCGCCAGCATCACGGGCGGTTTTTTCTACACGGGCTCACGTCTACCCGAGCTGCGCAGCGCCTACGTTTACGGCGACTTCATGACCGGTCGCATCTGGGCGCTCTGGCACGACGGAAAAACGATCACGCGCCATGAGGAAATCGCCCGCACGCCGCACAAGATCGTGACCTTTGGCGTCGGCGGCGACGGCGAACTTTATTTCGCCGACTTCGGCGAACGCCAGGGCCTGCACCGGCTCGAACCCAACGCCGCCCCGGCCGCCGCCGCTGAGTTTCCCCGTCGTCTCAGCGAAACCGGCCTGTTTCGCGACCCCGCCCGCCAGGCGCCGCAACCCGGCGTGACGCCCTACACCGTCGTGTCACCACAATGGTTGGACGGCGCCACTGCCGAGCGCTGGATCGCGATGCCGGGAGATCAACCGGCAGGACTCCGCGACGTCAAACGCGGTCAGTCGAACCGCTTCACCCCGACCGTGCGCAGTGGCAGCGTCTTCGCCCGCACGATCTCGCTCGATCTCACTGCCGGCGATCCCGCCACGCGTCGCCGGATCGAGACCCAACTACTCCACTTTGCGGGCCGCGATTGGCACGCCTACACCTACCGCTGGAACGAGGCCCAAACCGACGCCGAGCTCGTGCGACCGGAAGGGGACGTGACCCAATTCACTGTCCGCGACTCCGCTGCACCGGAGGGTCAACGCACGCTTCCGTGGCGGTTTCAAAGCCGGGCCGAGTGCTTGCGTTGCCACAACGCCGAGGCCGGTCGCGCCCTCGGATTCATCCCGGGCAATCTTGACCACGCCCTGCTGCAAAGCGCCGGAGTCGTCTCGGCCGACTACGGAGCCGCGGCCGCCCGCGCGCTCCTCGCCGCCATCGACGATGCCCGCGCGCCGCTGGAACGCCGCGCGCGCTCCTGGCTCCACACCAACTGCGCCTCGTGCCACCGCTTTCAGGGCGGCGGCTCCGGCGCGTTCCACGTCAACATCGAGACCGCGCCCGAAAAAACGCTGCTCGAGACCGCGCCGATGCAAGGCGACTTCGGCCTCGACCGCGCGCAACTCATCGTGCCCGGAGCGCCCGAACGCAGTGCGCTCTACTACCGCATCGCCAAATCCGGCCCCGGCCACATGCCGCAGCTGGGCGCCAGCACCGCCGATCCGCAGGCGCTTCGTGTCTTGTGGGATTGGATCGCGGGCGAGGCGCCGGCCGCCCCGCTCCCCGCCGCACCCACCACTCCGTCGGCTGCCCTGCGCCTCGTCCACGCGATCGACGCCGGTCAACTCGCACCGGTCGAGCGCACGCGCATCGTGACCGCCGGACTCGCGTCGCCCAGCGCCGAAGTGCAGTCCCTCTTTGAGCGGTTCCTCCCAGACCGCGAACGCGTCGTCACCCTCGGCGCGGAGGTTCAGCCCGCCGCGATTCTCGCTCTCCACGGCGAGCCAACCCGCGGCCGCGGCGTGTTGACCAAGGCCGGTTGCCTCGCCTGCCATCGGGTTGACCAAGAGGGGCGCGAACTCGGCCCCGATCTCACCACCGTGGGTCGCCGCCTCACGCCGGCCGAATTGCTCGAGAGCCTGCTGCAACCCTCAAAGGTGATCGCACCCGAATACACGGCCCACACGGTCGAACTACGCGACGGCACCTCGCATCTCGGTTTTGTCACCGCCCGGTCCGCCACGGGTCTCACGCTCCG
>CAMBVX010000533.1 GCA_945871085.1 Opitutus sp. GAS368
CGGCGTCCGCGTCGCCCAAATCCTCGGCCGCCCCGCCTACGTCGTCACGAGCGGCATCGCGCAACCCGTCGTCGTCTTCGCCGACACCGGCGAAAAACTCAGCCGCGTCACCGCCGCCCAAGCCACTCAATCCGCCGCCGCCTTTCTCCGTTCTCCGGACTCTCAGGTCTCAACTCTCAGCTCTCAGCTTCCCCCGCCCCGCTACCTCGGCCTCATTCAGTCCGACCAATGGTCGGTCTCCTCGGCGATGAATCCGCATCGCCCCCTGCATCACTTCGCGCTCGGCGATGCTGCGGGCACCGAGGTCTACGTCTCGTCCACGACCGGTGAAGTCGTCCGCGATAGCACGCGCCGCGAACGCGTGCTCAACTATTTCGGCGCCATCACGCACTGGCTCTATCCGCACGTGCTCCGGCAGTTTCCCGACGCCTGGACATGGTTGGTCAACGTCGTCGCCGCCGTCGGTTGCGCGTTTGCCGTGAGCGGCCTTTGGATCGGCATTTTGCGGGCCCGCCGTCGCGTGCCCACCCCGCGCTCCACCCAACAGCGTCTGATCAAGTGGCACTTTATCACTGGCGGAGCCTTCGGCGTGGTCACCCTCACCTGGGTATTCAGCGGCTGGATGTCCATGAACCCCGCCAAGCTCAACCCCTCGCGATCTCCCTCCGCTGCTGAGGCCGCCGTCGTCGCCGGCTCCGCGCTCACGCTCCCCGAATTCAACGCCCTCCCCGTGCTCCCGCCCGGCACCGTCGAGGCCGAGTTGCTCCACTACGACGGCCAGCCGCTCTTCCTCGCCACCGCGCGCGACGGCTCCACCTCGCTCGTGCCCGCCCGCGCCGACACCACCCTCCGCGCTCCGACCGCCGCGTCGTTGATCGCGCGCGCTCCCGCCCTAATGCCCAGCGAACCGCTACTCTCCGCGACTGTGGTCACCACCTACGACAATCACTATTATTCGCGCCACCCCGAAAACGCCACCGCGCCGCTCCCCGTCGTGCGCGTGCGCTTCGGCGATGCCGCCGCCACCTGGTTTCACCTCGATCCCGCGAGCGGCCGTATCATCAACCGCTCCACCTCCACGAATCGCCTCTTCCGCCACATCTACAACGGTCTCCACTCCTTCGACTGGTGGTGGCTCTGGTCGCGCCGGCCGCTCTGGGATATCACCGTCATCACGTTCTCTCTCGGCGGCCTCTCGCTCTCCCTGCTCGGCGTCATCCTCGGCGTCCGCCTCCTCCGCGCGAAACTTCCCTCCACCACGTAGCCCAAGCCGCTCTGAAGCTCCCGGCGGCCTTGGTCTCCACGCAAACCTCGCCTCCCCCTTGACGACTTTGCTACAGTGCAAGTCGACCCGTGCCCGCCGCGACTCACCACATCCTCCGCCTCCGCCATGTCACGGTGCGCTATGGGCAGGCGGCGGCCCTCGACGATATCACGTGCGACATCCCCTGCGGCAGCTCGACCGCGATCCTCGGCCCCAACGGCGCGGGCAAGAGCACGCTCCTCCGCGCCATCCTCGGCTGGCATCCGCTCGCCGCCGGCGACATCCGCCTCGGCGATGCCCATCCGCAGCACGCCCTGCCCCGCCTCGCCTATCTCCCGCAACGGCAAACCATCGACTGGGATTTCCCCATCACGGTGCGCAAAGTCGTCGAGCAAGGCCGCTACCCGGCGCTGAAACTTTTCCAACGCCTCGGCGCGACCGATCGTCAACGCGTCGACCGCGCGCTGGACGAACTCGGCCTCGCGGCACTCGCCGACCGCCAGATTCGTATGCTTTCCGGCGGGCAACAGCAGCGAGTCTTCCTCGCCCGCGCCCTCGCGCAAGGTGCCGATGTCTTCCTCCTCGATGAACCGTTCGCCGGGCTCGATCTCTTCGGCGCCGAGGAGCTGACCCATATCCTGCGCACTTGGGAGGCGCAGGGCCGCACGGTGCTCGCCGCCGTGCACGACCTCGAACTCGCGCGGCGGGCGTTCACGCACGCGGTGTTGCTCGACACCACGCTGATCGCGACCGGACCCGTCCGAGACGTGCTCACTCCCGCCCACATCGACCGCGCTTTCCGCCAGGGACGCTGCGTCCATGACAACCCGCTGCACTCGGTGCGCAGCGCCGATTTCCCGCGATGACGCTGCACGAATTTTTCATCGCGCCGTTTGCCTACGACTTCATGCAGCGCGCGCTTTTCTCCGCCGCACTGTTGAGTGTCAGCGGCGGCCTGCTCGGGTGCATTCTCGTCCTGCGGCGCCTCGCCCTCATGGGCGACGCGCTTTCGCATTCGCTCCTGCCCGGCGTGGCACTCGCATGGCTGCTCTTCGGCCCCAGCACCACGGCGCTCTTCCTGGGCGCGCTGCTGGCCGGCCTGCTCACGGCCCTCGGCAGCGCTCTGCTGAGCCGCCTCACGCGCGTCAAAGAAGACGCCGCCTTCGGCTCGCTCTTCATCGTCTTCTTCGGCGCAGGCATCGCGCTGGTCAGCAAACTGCCCACCCGCCTGAACCTGACCCATTTCCTTTTTGGCAACGTGCTCGGCGTGAGCCCGACCGATGTGCAACTCACGGCCGCCGTGAGCGCCGCGACGGTGCTCGTCTTCGCCGTGTTCTATCGCGCGATCCTGCTGGAAACTTTCGACCCCGTGTTTCATCGCGCGACTGGTGGCCGGGGCGCGCTGATCCACTTCGGCTTCCTTGCGCTCACCGTGCTCAACCTCGTGGCCGCCCTCCAGACCATGGGCATCGTGCTCGCGCTCGGCCTCTTTTTGTTGCCCGCCGTGAGCGCCTATTTGTGGTGCGACAGTTTTTCCCGCCTCCTGCTGCTCTCGGTCGGCTTCGCGCTCGTGTGCTCGTTGGCAGGCATTCTGTTGAGTTACCATGCGGGCCTCGCCAGCGGCGCCGCGATTGTCCTCTGCCTCGGCGGCGTCTTTGTGGGTTCGGCGTTGTTCAGCCCGCGCTACGGCGCCGCCGCCTTGGTCTTGGCACGTTGGCGCAACCGGCATCCGCCCACGCCCCGCCGCGGCTAAACCGCCCTTTCATTCTTCCCGAAAATCATGACACATCTCGCCCGTCTTCTCTTCCTCCTGTTGCTGGCTGCCGGCTCCTTGGCCGCAGCCGAAAAGCCCCTGCGCGTGGTCGCGCTTCACAGCGTGCTGGCGGAAATTGCCCGCGAAGTCGGCGGTCATCGCGCATCGGTGATCGCGCTCGTTCCGGCCGGAGTGGACCCGCATACCTTCGACCCTTCCGCCGCCGATATTCGCACCGTCGCCGACGCGGATCTGGTGCTCGCCGCCGGCCTGCATCTGGAAACATATCTTGATCGCTTGGCCGCCAACGCCGGGACGCGCAGTCGCCTCGTCCCCGTTGGCGAGGCGCTCCCGCTCGTGCTTTCGCTGCCGACCTCGGCCGCCCACACCCACGCCGCCCAAGAACGCCAGAACCTCTCCGCCGCCGGCGAACCCGACCCTCATTGGTGGCACAGCATCGACAACGTGCTCTTCGCGTCCGATCTGGTGCGCCTCGAGCTGGCGCGGTTGCGTCCGAATCAGGCTGAGGCTTTCGCCCGCAATGCCCAAGCCTACCAACAACGCCTCTTTGCCCTCAAGGCCTGGGCCGCTCGCGAGGTCGCCCGTATTCCGTCGGCTCGCCGGCACCTCGTCACATCGCACGACGCCTTTGGCTACCTCGCCCGCGATTGGGGCTTCACGGTTCATCCCCTCGCGGGTCTCTCGACCGAGAGCGAACCCGATGCGAAGCACCTCGCAAAGCTGATCGACTTTATCCGCCGCGAACGCCTTCCCGCCGTCTTCGCCGAAGGCAGCGTGAATCCGAAGCTCATCCAAAATCTCGGCCGCGAAACCGGTGCCCGTCTCGGTTCGCCACTCTACGCCGACGGCCTCGGCCCCGCCGGCAGCAATGCCTCCAACTACGAGACGATGATGCGCCACAACATCGGCGCGATCGTCGGAGCGCTGACCGCGC
>CAMBVX010000534.1 GCA_945871085.1 Opitutus sp. GAS368
ACACCGGGGCCGAATGTCCGCTGGTGGCGGCCCGTCGCGTGGACCGGGCTGGCCGCGGCGCTGCTCCTCGGCACTTTTATTGGTTTTCGCGCGCTGCCATCGACGCCCAGTCCCGAGACACGCTATGCGACGACAACCGCCGGTTACGAACGCGCGCGCCTCGCCGATGGCTCGACCCTCGAACTCAACACCGCGAGTGCCGCCCGCGTGCAGTTCACCGCGGCCGAACGCCGCGTCGAACTCGAGTCGGGCGAAGCCCACTTCGAAGTCGCCCACGACACCGCGCGTCCCTTCGTCGTGAGCGCAGGTGGCGTGGCCGTGCGCGCGGTCGGCACGGCGTTCAACGTCCGCTTCGTCTCCGGGGCCGTCGAGGTCACGGTGACGGAAGGCAAAGTCACCGTGGAGCGCGTTAACCCCAACGCGCTTTCCGCCGCCCCGACTCTCATCGCCGCCAACCAGCGCCTCGCGCTGCCCCTCGGGCCTGCCGCCGCCCCTGCGCCCGTCATCGAGCCCCTCGCCGCCGCCGACGTGAGGGCGGTGCTCGCGTGGCAGCGGCGCGTCGCCGACTTTTCCGACACCCCGCTCGCCGAGGTGACCGCGCGCTTCAATCGGCACAACACCCTGCAACTCCTGATCACCGATCCCACTCTGGGAGCTCGGCGCATCGGCGCGATCTTCGCCCTCGACGACGTCGAGGCCTTCGTTCGCCTGCTGGAGCGCGATGGCATCATCCGTGCCGAGCGCCAGGGCGACACCATCCAGCTGCACGCGCCATAGCGGCGCGCGGCCGCCCGATTTCGCGGCGAACCTTCACGAATGCGAAAATTGTTTTCCCCGCGACTAAACAGATTCCTGGGCGCGAGCGTTACAGGATTAGTGGCCCTGCTCCGTTTCACTTCGTCGTTTTCTACCGCCCCCATTGTGCTCGCCTCGTGCAGCGTGCTGGTGGCGGTCGCGCCCCTCGGCGCGGCGACGGTCGATGCGAAGCGGAGCTTTGACCTCCCCCGCGGCGACGCCGCGACCACGCTGCGGCAATTCGCCGCCACCGCCGGCCGCTCGCTCGTCTTCGTCACCGACAAGGTTCGCGGCGAAACGACAAATCCGGTGCGCGGCGAGTTCACGCCGCGCGAAGCGCTCGACCGCATGCTCGCCGGCTCGGCCCTCGAAGCCGCGCAGGACGCCGCCTCCGGCGCCCTCGTCGTCAGCCGCAAGCGCGCCGCCGAAGCCGCGCCGCGCACCGGGGAGGTCGGACCTGTTTACGACCCGCAACCCAAACCTAAGACCAACGCCATGACCTCCAAACCCCGCAGCCTCTTCGCAGCCCTGGTAGCCCTGATTGCTGGCAACGCCTCAGCCCAAACTCCCCAAACCCAGCCCACCGAACGCAGCAAAGGCACAGTCGTTCTCAGCCCGTTTGAGGTTACCGAAGGTTCCGACAAGAGTTACGGCGCGCTGAATTCCGCCTCGATCACCCGGTTCAACGTCGAAATGGATAAACTGCCCGTGTCCGCCGACATCTTCACCGAAGCCTTCATGAAGGACATCGCCGCGAGCTCGGTCGAAGACGTGATTCAGGGCTACTCCGCCGGGGCCGGCTACGCCTCCGGCCCCGACAACGGTGCCTCCTCCGCCGCCAACAACCAGCCCGGCGACCGCAACGGCAACGCCTATATCCAGCTGCGGGGAATGAATACACCCCAGATACAACGCGACGGTTTCATGCCCGTGGGCGCCTTCGGCAATCCCGGGTCTACCGGCGTCGGCCGCACGGATAGTTTCGACCTCGAGCGCATCGAGGTCATCAACGGACCGCAGGCCATGCTCTACGGCGGCGGTGGCGCGGGCGGCGTGATCAACGTCAACTCGAAGGCGGCGCCCTTCAATACCAAGCTCAAAGGCAGCACGCTGTTCCGCGTCGACCAATACGGTTCGAAGCGCGGCGAGTTTGACCTCGGCTTCGGCAATAAATGGGTAGCCGTGCGCGTCGCCACCCTCAACGAAACGTCCTCGAGTCGGCGTGTGAACATCGGCGGCACGACCTACGGCCAGTATGGTCAGCTCGCCTTCCGCTTTTTCCAGGAAACGGTGCCGACCACCATCCGGATCAGCACATCAACGACGTTTAGCCGCCGTCGCCTCAACGCGGGCCTCTCCCTCACTGCACCGCAGGTCTTCATCGCGGGTTCACTTGCTAAAGCCGCCGACTCGCGCAATGGGATGAGCCTCAAATACCTGCTCGCGACGAACCAGACCGGCGCCACGAATCCAGTCACGGGCGTGGCCTACGGCTATGGAGCGATTCTCAATGGAAAACTCAATTGGAACAACGTCGACTCCTTTGGCGCGGGTGCGCTTCAGGATCCGGTCAGCAACCAGTTATACACCGCCACCGTCGACACGAAATGGAGCAGCTGGCTGACGACTCAGGTGGCCGGCGGCTACGACAACTTCACCGAGCGCCGCATCAATTCCGGTGTCACTTTTTACGCGCCCAACGCCGGTCTCAACACCACGTCGGACTGGGCGATGGGCAACACGCCCTCCGACGCCTGGCAGCCCGCGCGCACCAAGGCCGGACGTGTCGCCGCATTGATCACCAAAGATTTCTTCGGCGGGAAGGCAAAAACCCAAACGCTGTTCGGCACCGACTTCGTTCGCACCGACTACGCCATAATCAATTATAACTGGTGGGAGGCGGATGCGAATTGGAAGATCATCTTCGCGCCCGACTCCACGATTAAGTCAGCCAACTCCGGCCGCACGCCGCTACCGCAACAGCGCTGGTCGGTCAACGACGGCCCTGTGCTTTATCCATTTGCAGATCCCAGCTTCGACCGCGCCGTCTACGGCGGAGTTAATTATGTGCGCGAGATCAACAATCAACCCCAGCCAAATCTAGTCACTCCCGCCAACCCTATGGGTTTGCCGAACACTACCACCTACAACCGCACAAAAATATTCAACAAAGCGTACTACGGAGTGAACTACACCGAGTGGCTTGATGGGAAGTTAACCACGCTGTTCGGCTTCCGCCAAGGCGACTACATCTCGGATCGTATGTCGTCGGGGAACGGCAAAAATCGCTGGATCACCAAAGGTTCCGCCACGAACTTTAACCTCGGTGTAGACTGGAACCTCAATCGCTGGCTGCATCCCTACACCAGCTTCTCCGATTCCGTACAAGTCCCCTTCGTCGCCACCACCGATCCCCTTGGCGATACGATGCAATCCTCGCACGGAATCGGAGGCGAGGCCGGTCTGAAATTTAATACCACCGACCGCCGCTTCTCGGGCTCAATCGCTGCCTTCAAGGTCACGGCGAAGAATGATATATATGGCATCAATGGCTCGATCGCGCAGGGAATCAACCCCAGCGGCCTCAACGGCGGCGGGGGCGGTTCAAGCGTGAACGTAGATCGCGTGACGACCGGCGTACAGGCGCAGTTCACCGCGGCGATCACGCGCAACTGGCGCATGCGTTTCAGCAGTAACTTAGCCGACGGCAAGATCGGTACCGCCAAATCCTACGATCAACTCTACAACGATCAGTTCTACGCCAATTCGGCCGGACAGGTCACCTACCGCAACGGCGTCGTCGTCCACGTTAACGGCGATGCCACGAGCGTATTGGAAGCCACCGTCCTCGCCCCAACCGAACCGGGCGCAACGCCGCTCACCATCAACATGATGAGCACGCCCACCAGTATCTACTGGACCAATCCGAACCTGACGTCCGGTGCGATCAACAGCGGTTCTGTCACGGCCAATATCCTGAAAGGCACCAAAAACACGGACAACATCAACGCCAACGGCCCCATCCTCACCGGCGCGACGCTGCTGCCGATTTCGAACCTGCAGCTTAACAAGCAACTCGCGGGCATCGTGACGCCCGGCATCATCGTGGCTACGCGCGTGGGCGACAAGACCGCTGGCTCGCCAGAGCGTAGC
>CAMBVX010000535.1 GCA_945871085.1 Opitutus sp. GAS368
GCTCCAAGGGTCGGGATGTTGATGGATCCGCTTAATCTCGGTGACCCGCAGGCCCGCGAAGAGGGCAATCGCCCAGAACCCGATCTCCGGCGTGAATTTCGCGCGCCGGAGGAGGAGACGGGTTTCGGCCGGCGTGAAGATGAACCGCCCCGGTGTCGGGGCCTGCGGGCGCCGCTGGGCCAGCTTGACGGGGTTGTCGAAGGCGTAGCGCAGTTGGACCGCCCAAGTAAAAAACGTGGAGAGTGTCGTCCAAACCGCGGTCGGCGACGTCCCGCGTATCTCCAGCAGGTAGGCGGAGATTTCGCGGGGGGACACGGCCAAGGGCTGGCGGTCGCCAAAGGCGGCGGCAAATTTCGCCAGAACCATGCGATGGACTTGCAACGTCGGCGGGCGGAGTCCCTCGGCGCGTTTGGCGAGGAGGAACTCGGTGACGCAACGCCGGATGGGCGGAGCATCCAGCGCGCCGTGCCGATGGTTCACATACCACTGCAACGCTTCGGTGAGCGAAGCGATGTGGTGGGTGCGGGCGAACCAGAGCGCCGTCTGGGCTTCGCCCAGCTGGTCCGGGCTCAGCCAGACGCCGACCGGAGCGGACGGCGGGGCGGCATCGGCCGCCACGCGCTCGCAATGAACGTCACCCAGATCACGATGCAGATCGGGCAGTTCAGCTCGCACGAGCGCGTCGACGGCGTGGGCCTCGCCCGGACGGCCGGACAGCCGCACGAGGGTGCGCTGCACGGTGTCGCGAAACGACTGCTCGAGCTGATGCTGCTGCAAGAACGAGGGCGCCGTCATGACCTTCAAATCCGGTCCGGCGTGAGCGCGAAGAACTGCCGCGCCCGGCGGCGTGGCATCGTCGGGTCGTGCCGACGACGGACGGTGCGCACCATGTCGCCGAGCTCACACGTTAACTCCTCCACGGTCACTTTCCCCGCTGCGATGCGATAAATGACATAGGTATTACGGGGCAGGCCGTCGCTCCGGCGGGGGACCGGAGGTTTGCGATACCCCGTGCGGGCGGTTCGGCGATCGGGGAAGGTTTTGAAGGCGGCGTGCCATATGGCCGGGAATTTCTTGTCCCAGAAGTTGGGTGGAAAAAAGGGAACCCGGCGGGGACGCAACCAGCGCAGCCAGGCGCGAAGCGTCGGATGCATGCGAAATACCCGGGCGCGCTGCCCGCCGCCGTGCACGGGCGGCACCCGGAATTCTCCCGTGCGGAAGGAAATCAGGCTCCAGGGCGCTGGATGCCGGTCGACGAGTTTAATTTCACTGGTGCGCAAGCCACCGAAAAATGCGAGGATCCAAAAGCCGATCTGGTCGGTCGACCGGGTCTCGCGGAGAATATACCTCGCTTGCCGAGGCGTAAACGCAAGCGGCGTGCGGAGCACCGGACGGCAGAGCGCGGTGGGGACGGGATTGGTCAAGGCATAGCCGCGCCTCACCGCCCAGGCGAAAAAAGCGCGAAGTTGGCTCGCCCGGCGCTGAACGACGCACGGTCTGCCGTGCTGGACAAAAGTGTCCAGTCGTGGTGTCGGCACGTCGATGGCCCGATCTGCGCCGAAACGGGTCAGAAACGCCGCGAGGTCGGCGGTGGACCCGAGCAGCCCGGACCACGGTCGGCCTGTCCCACGTTTTTCCTCGGCGTATTCCGCGGCGCAGTCGCCCAGCGGGGGCGCCCTGCGGGCCGCGGCCTGCTGCCGGGAGAAAGCGCGCAGCGCGGTCGTTACACAGGGAATGCCCCGCAGCCGGGCAAACCAGAGTCCTTCCTCGGTGTCGCGCCGTTGATCGTCGTGGAGCAGAACGTAACTCAGCCCCGACAGCGGGGGTGGCCCGGGTGGAGTAGCTATCGGCGTGGGCAGCGCCGGCCATCCATCCTCGCCCAACTCGTCGGCGATTTCCGCCAAGGCGGCACTCACCCGCCGGTCGAGGTCCGCGGCACTCCCCGGCGGCACCGTGGGCGGGAGGCAGCGAGCGAGGATCCGGCGGAGGGCGGTCTCGATCCGCCGCTGGACAAGAAAGGAAGGAGTCATCATCACGATTTCACACCCGGTCCGGGGTGAGGGAAAAATACTGCAGGGCGTCCCGCCGCGACACCCGTCGGCGGTAGTGCTTGCGGATGATTTCTTCACTGTTGCCGACTTCCTCGGACACGGCGGCGTAACTGGCTTCCGGCAGGGAGAGGCGGCAGGAGATATACGTCCGCCGTCCGAGGTTACAGATCCGAATGTCCTTCTTCGATCGGCGGTCGTGGGGTGGCTCGGGCGCACGGCCAGCCATCGCCGCCCGCCGCGTGGCCTGCGTCTTGTTCCAGACGTTAGGCGGCATGAAAGGCACCCGCCGTGCTTTCAGCCAGTGGAGCCAAGTCCGCAACACCGGTAGCAAGGGGATCAATCGCACTCCCGTCTTCGACAGGGCGGCGGGCAATTCGATCACGCCGGGCCCGAATCTGACCACGCTCCAGGGATTGGGCAGCTTCTGAATGGCGGCGATTTCCGAACTGCGCATGCCTGCAAATAACGAGAGCACCCAAAAACCAATGGTATCGGTGGTCTTCGCACGGCGCAAAATCTCCCGCGCTTCTTGGGGAGTCAGCACCCAACGTTCCGGCGCGGGCACCCGGGGCGCTCGCGCCCCCAGCATCACGGGATTCTCCAGCGCATAGCGCATGCCGACGAGCCAGCGAAAAAAAGTCGCGAGCACCTGCCAGCGGCACCGGCGCGTCGTGATATTGGGCCAGCGCGCAAGATAGTCAGACATTTCCTTGGGCGTAATTTCCACCGGCTGACGGTGGCCAAACTCCTGCGCGAAGCCCCCGAGCTGCTGATAATATGCGCAGAGGGACCGCGCGGTGAGGCCTTCACATCGTTTGCGGACGATGAACTCTTCTACGCACGCAGCCAGGCGCGGAGCGGTGCCGACTGGCGACCGGTGCTGAAGATACCATGTCAGGGCCGCGACGAGATCGGGGATGTGGCGGCTCTGGGCCAATTGTCGGACTGCTTCCGCTTCGCGCAACTCTTCCTCCGACAACCAGGTCAACGCCGGGCGCATCGCCGTTGCACGGGGCACCGTCTCAGGCACTGGCACGGAGGGTCGGAACGCCCGGTCTTGCCGTTCGGCCTCTTCGGCCGCGACCAAGTCGGCAAGTTCCTGTTCCGTCGGCTCTACCCCGCGGAGAAACACGAAACTTTTCCGCATCAGAGCACGAATGCTCACGCAGGCCGGGCTCGGCGTATCCCCGTCCTTCATGACCGGCGGCCTCCCCGGCCCGCAGGACGCTGCGCGACGGCAGCGCCCCACAGCGGCACCCGAGTCTGCGCAAAGAGAACATACGACATATCGTATATCGTGCAGCCCGGCAACTCGGAGTCAATATTTAATACGATTGGTCGTAACAACGAATATCGGGTTGCTGCTACTCTCCGGCCTGACCCATGGCCACCGGAAACCGCAAGAAAGAGAAAAACCGCCACCGCAGCTTCCGCTTGGGTGCCTCGCGCAACGCCGTCGGCGAACGGGTGCGCTCACTCCGCAAGCAGGCGGGCCTCACCCAACGTGATCTGGCGGCTCGTTGCCATGTGCAGGGCTGGGACGTGGATCAACAGATGATCGCCAATCTGGAGGGCGGAGTCCGTGAAGTGACGGATTTGGAACTGCTGGTGCTCTGCCGCTGCTTGGAAGTCCGTCCGAACGATCTGCTCGTCTGGCCCGATTGAGTCGAGTCCGGCCCGAAGACTTGCCTCCACCCCAGGCAGCCGGTGTGCCTCAGCCCCCTCAGGGCGGCGGCGTCGCGCCGACCCGCATCGACGCGCAGCATTTCTCGACTCATATCCTTGACTTATGGCTCCTCGGATTCGTTGAGGTAGGCGAGAGTTTCGCTCGGACGGTGCGCGGTCACGTCGGGAAATTTACGATAATCCTGATCGTAGGTAACAAGAGGCAGACCTG
>CAMBVX010000536.1 GCA_945871085.1 Opitutus sp. GAS368
TCGGGCCGTTGCGCGGCCATCCGCAGGTCAAGACGCCACACATCGACCGCCTCGCCAAGCGTGGTATCACCTTTACCAACGCCCACTGCGCCGCACCCCTCTGCAATCCATCCCGCGCCGCAGTCTTCAGCGGCCACCAGCCGTTTCAAACCGGCGTGCTCGCCAACGACGAGAAAGCCATCCGCACCGCGCGGCCCGATCTCGTTTTGCTCCCCACACATTTTCAACAGGCCGGCTACCGCACCTTTGCGACCGGAAAACTCCTGCACCAAAAAGGCACCGGCCTGTGCGAAACGGAGTTCTACCCCGAGCAGCGCTGGAGTCCCTTCGCACCCGCCGCGACCAACTACACCGCGGAGGAACTGCCCTCCAAGGGCTCGGCCAATCCGCAACACCGCACCGTCCTCAAGGGCCGGCCCGTCGTCCTCCCGCTTAATCGCATGCCGAGCGACCGCGCCGCCGGGTCGCCCAACGGAGAATCCTTCGACTGGGGTCCGCTCGAGGTGGACGACGCCGACATGGGCGACGGCCAAATCGCGGATTGGGCCGTGCAACAAATCCGCAACCAGCCGAAATCATCCGCGCAGCCCTGGTTTCTCGCCGTCGGCTTTTATCGTCCGCACATCCCGCTCTTCGCGCCGAAGAAATATTTCGATCTCTACGCCGGCCTGGACATCCAGCTCCCCATCGTAAAAACCGACGACCTCGCTGACCTGAGTGACACCGGTCGCAAGTGGGCCCGCGATCCCGTCACCGCCGGCTCCCACGCCTCAGTGGTAAAGCACGGCCAGTGGAAAGCCGCCGTCACCGCCTACCTCGCGTGCGTCTCGTTCATCGACGCCCAAGTCGGCAAACTCCTCGACGCACTCGACGCGAGCCCCGCCGCCGCCAACACCGTCATCGTCTTCTGGGGTGACCACGGCTGGCACCTCGGCGAAAAGGAACACTGGGGCAAGTGGACCGGCTGGCAGCGCTCCACGCGCGTGCCGTTGCTGATCGCTCCTCCGAAAAGCGGCGCCACCGCGAACTTTCCTCGCGGCACCACCTGCGCCGATCCCGTCGGCCTGATCGATCTGTATCCAACCTTGATCGACGCGTGTGGCCTCGCCGCCCGCCCCGGTCTCGCCGGTGAATCGCTCGTGCCGCGCTTGAAGAATCCGGCTACCACGAGCGAACGCCACATCCTCACGTCCTTCGACGCCGGCAACTTTTCCGTCACCGGCGCGCACTGGCGCTACCTCCGTTACGCCGATGGCAACGAAGAACTCTACGACTCCGTCAACGACCCACACGAATGGAGGAATCTCGCCGGCCGCCCCGAGGTGCGCGCCGTCCAGCAAGCGATGGCGGCCAAAATCCCCGTCGTCCCCGCCAGCCCGACCGACGCTTCCACTCCACCCGCCAAGTCCGGCCGCAAAAAGAAAAACGCCACGCCCTAGGCAAGCAGCACACCGCGCCGAGTTTTTCTCGCTCCACCCCTGCCCAATTTCCCCGCACCACCATGCGCCTCTTCTCGCCCCTCCCCCTCTCTCCGTCGCTCCTTCTCTCCGTCTTCCTATCCCTCCTTCTCTCCCTCTCAGTCGCCTTCGCCGCCGACGCCACGCCGAAACCCAACATCGTCTACATCCTCGCCGACGATCTCGGCTACGGCGACGTGCAGGCGCTCAACCCCACCCGCGGAAAAATCAAAACGCCCCACCTCGATCGGCTCGCCGCGCAGGGCATCACCTTCACCGATGCGCACAGCGGTTCGTCGGTCTGCACGCCCACGCGCTACGGCTTGCTCACCGGTCGCTACGCGTGGCGCACCCGCCTGCAAAAAGGCGTGCTCGACGGCTCCGACGATCCGCCCCTCATCGCCGCCAACCGCCTCACGGTGCCCGCCCTCCTCAAGCAGCACGGCTACACCACCGCCGCCATCGGCAAGTGGCATCTCGGCTTCACGTCCGAGCGCCCCGCCTCCGCCGCAACCGAAGCCCCCACCCCGCGCGCCGCCGCGAAGAAAAACAAGCAGGGCGACGCCGGTCTCCCCGTCGGCTCGCGCATTATTGGCGGCCCGATCACGCGCGGCTTCGACTATTTCTGGGGCTGCTCCAACGCCCGGACGATGTCCGGTCTCATCGAAAACGACCGCGTCATCGAAAGTCTCCCGCCCATCCAGATGCTCCCGCGCCTCGAGCGCCAAGCCGCCAACTACGTCGCAGAGCACGCCGTCGCCGCGAAAAACGGAAAACCCTTTTTCCTCTACGTCCCCCTCACGTCGCCGCACACGCCGATTCTCCCGACACCCGAGTGGCAGGGCAAAAGTGGCCTCGGTGCCTATGGCGATTTCGTCATGCAGACCGACGCCGTCGTGGGAAAAATCCTCGCCGCCCTCGACGAACACGGCCTCGCCGCCAACACCCTCGTCATCTTCACCGCCGACAATGGTTGCTCGCCGGCCGCCGGCACGCCCGCCCTAGAAAAGCAGGGCCATTTCGCCAGCGCGCAATTCCGCGGCTACAAAGCCGACATTTGGGAGGGCGGCCACCGCGTGCCTTTCCTCGCCCGCTGGCCCGGCAAAATAAAACCCGCCTCCACGAGCGCCCAACTCATCTGCCACGTCGACCTCCTCGCCACTTGCGCCGATCTCCTCGGCCTCACGCTCCCTGCGAATGCCGGCGAAGACAGCGTGAGTATTTTGCCCGCACTCCTCGGCACTGACCGTGCGCCGCTGCGCGAGGCCGTCGTGCACCACTCGATCCACGGGATGTTTTCCCTCCGTCAAGGCCCGTGGAAAATCGAACTCTGCCCCGGCTCCGGCGGTTGGGCCGCACCCCTGGACGCGGCCGCGCGCAAAGCCGGACTCCCCGAAATCCAGCTCTACCATCTCGCCTCCGATCCCGCCGAATCGAAAAACGTCCACGTCGAGAATCCCGCCGTTGTCACCCGCCTCACCGCTCTCCTCCAACGTTACGTCGCCGACGGCCGCAGCACCCCCGGTCCTCGCCAACCCAACGACGCCCCCATCGACCTTCTGAAAAACAAAGCCCCCTCCGTCACACCATGAAATGTCGCCCTACCCCACTCTGCCGCTCCGTTCTCCCGCTCTCTCCGCCTCTCCTTCTCCCCCTCGCTCTTTCCCTCCTTCTCTCCATAGGCGTAAACCTAAAGCCGCGTTCCCTTGTTTGTCATTGCGAGGGAGGCGAAGCCGACCGCGGCAATCCATCTGAAATTCGAGCTGGATTGCTTCGTCGCTTCGCTCCTCGCAATGACAAGTTGAGGGTGATGCGCTCTAAGTTAACGCTTATGCGCCTTCTCCCCCTCTCTCTTTCCCTCCTTCTCTCCCTCGCAGGAGCCGCAGCGGTCGCCGCCACCGCCAGCACGCCGAACGCCGCGAAACCCAACATCCTCGTCATCCTTGCCGACGACCTCGGTTACGGCGATGTGCAGTGCTACAACCCTCAGCGCGGAAAAATTCCCACGCCGCATATCGACCGGCTCGCCACGCAAGGCCTGCGGTTCACCGACGGACATTCCTCCTCCGGCGTATGCTCGCCAACGCGCTACACCTTGCTTACAGGCCGCTATCATTGGCGCACAAAATTGCAGAGCGGCATCGTCGGTGTGTTTGGTGAGCCGTTGATCGCGCCGGACCGCATGACGATCGGCACGCTCGCGCAGCAGCACGGCTACCGCACGGCGACGATCGGCAAGTGGCATCTCGGCTGGGATTGGCCCATCGCGCCCGAACAGCGCAAGCTCTTCCAAGTTCCCCGCCCCGCGGGCAAAAACGACGAGGCCACGCCGAGCATCGCTTCCGTCACCGCCAGCCCCGCACATCGGGCCGCGTGGCGCGAAGTATTCGCCAAGCCGATCGCGGGCGGGCCGACCACGCGCGGCTTCGACACCTACTTCGGCACCGACATTCCCAACTGGCCGCCGTTTTGTTTCATCGAAAATGA
>CAMBVX010000537.1 GCA_945871085.1 Opitutus sp. GAS368
AGGAGGCCTTCGGGCATCATCGAGACCGGAGATTTCTCGCGGGAGAGGATGTCCGCTTTGGCGATCACGGTATCCTGACCGATGAGACGGAGCGTGAGTTGCTGCGCGTCTTCGGCGGCGGCGTTGCCGGAGAGCGTGCGGCCGTCGCGCGTGGTGACGGTGACAAGTTGGTAGGTCTCCAGCATCACTTCGCTCGGGTTGATGATCTCGGTGAGAATGTAGTCGAGATTGGCGCGGTTGGAGCCGGTGAGGTCGGGCCCGATATTGCCGCCGGTGCCGTAGAGTGTGTGGCACGCGATGCAGGTGCGCTCGAAGAGGGCGCGACCGTGGGCGACGTTGGCGCGGGCGAACTCGGCGTCGGTGAGGAGGCGCTTGTAGTTCGCGATGTCGGCCTGCTTGTCGCCGGCGGGTTGGGCGACGGGACCCCAGAAATCAACGAAGGACGGGCCGAGCACGCGCTGGAGTTGGCGCGCGGCGAAAGCGGTGACGTCGCGTTTCGGAATCGTGTTCTGCTGAAGCGCGGCGAAGAGCTTTTGAGCCGTGGTTTGCCGGCCCGAGAGCGTCAAAATGGTTTCGGCTTTGTCGGCCGCGTTGAGCGTGGCGTAACGCGCGAGAAGATTTTGGGCGACGCGCGGATCGTCGAACGCGGCGAGCGCGCGGATGGCGTCGCGGCGGAGCGGGGCTTCGTCGAGCAGGGACAGGGTGGCGGGCAGCGACTCGACGTAGGCATCGCGCGCGAAGCTGCGGAGGATGTCGCGGCGGCGCTCCACGGGCGCGGTGCGGTCTTGGAGCATCGCGAGTTGGGAGGCGGAGGCTTTGGTGTCGCCGAGGAGCTGACTCACCTGGGTGACGAGCTCGCGGAGTTTCGCGTCGCCGCTCGCGACGAGGGCGGCGGAGGTGGCGTCCCAATTTTTCGGGGCGGTCGCGGCGCGGCGACCGAGCGAGGCAAGGCCATCGCGCAGGCCTTGGAGGAGGGCGAGGCGAGTGGTGAGTGAGGAGGACGTCGCGAGGGTGGCGGCGACGGCTTCGAGTTGTTGGGCGGCGACGGCGCGGCGGGCGAACCACTGCGTCAGTTGCGGAATGGCGCTGCGGGCGGCGAGATCGAGGGCGCGGGGTGCGTCGACCGGGACGAGCGGTTCGACGCCGGACCAGATCAGCTTGGGCAGATTGTGGTCGGCGGTGTCCTCGGCGTGGGCCACGAGGCCTTGGGCGATCGGCCAGCGGTCCGCGAGGGGCATGCGTTGGAGGGAGGAGGCTAGATAGAGTCGCACGACGGGCGACGGATCGGAGACAGCCATGGTCGCAAATTTTTTCAACGCGGCGGGGCCGACAGAATGGTCCTCGCCGAGCAGCTGGATCGCCCAGCCGCGAATGTAAGGCGCGGGATGGTCGAGCAACGTGATCAGGCGGTCGGTGGGGAGGTTGTTCGTAACGTGAAGGGCCCACAACGCGCGGAGTTTACGGCCGATGTCAGACTGCTGTTGAAACATGTCCCAGAGGCGCGCGGGCACCGTGGCGTCGAGGCGGCCCTCGGCGGCGCGTTGCTGGAGGATGAGGCGCGCACGACGGACATACCAGTCGTTGCGGTGGAGCTGGAGCTCGACCAATGCTTGGTTGCCGAGAGCGGCGAGGTTGAGGCCGGTCGCTCCGGGGAGACCTTGGGGGGCGAGGCGGTAGATGCGGCCGGTTTCTTTGGCGGTGAGGGAATTTCCGCAGATGTCGCCATCGTGCCAGTCGAGCACGTAGACGGCGCCGTCGGGTCCGATCTCGACGCTGAAGCCGACCCACGCCCCGTCGTTGGCGAGCAGCGTATCGTCGCCGTGGCGACCGATGAAACCGGAGCCCTTGGGCTCGAGGATGTCGGTGAGGACGGCGTGCTCGTGGATGTTGGCCATAAAAATCCGGTCGCGATATGCGCGGGGAAATTCGTCAGCGAGGTAGATGCGGGCGCCGCCGTGCGCCGAGCGGTGGCTGTGGTCGGCGATGGTTTTGATGTCGTCGTAGATGGAGGGGTTGATGTGTTTGCCGCCCTGCCGGTGGTAAATGCCGCCGGGAATGACGTGCCAGAGATGCGGGATGACGCAGGCCGTGATGAACATTTGCCCATGGTCGTCGAAATCGAGGCCCCAGGGATTGCTGAAGCCGTGCGCGACGATCTCGAAACGGTCCTTCGTGGGATGGTAGCGCCAGACGCCACCGTCGATGTATTGGCCGTCAACCACGGGAATTTTCTCGGGGAATGGCTCGCCTTTTTTGAAGAGTTTTCCGCCGTCGGCCGGCTTCCCGACGGTTGAGCGGGTGGCGAATCCTTGGCAGCCATACAGCCAGCCGTCGGGGCCCCAGTTGAGGCTGTTGAGTGTTTCGTGGCGGTCCTGGATACCCCAGCCGGTGAGGCGAATCTCGATGGCGGAGTCGGCCTGGTCGTCGCGATTCTTGTCGGGGACAAAGAGGAGATTAGGCGGCGCACCGAGCCAGAGACCGTCGAAGCCGACGGCGATCGCGGCGGGAAACGGGATGCCTTCGACGAAGACCTTGCGCGTGTCGAATTTCCCGTCGCCGTCGGTGTCCTCGAGAATGACGATCCGGCTGTCGCCGTGGTTGGCGAAACCGGTTTTGCGTGTCTCGTAGTCGCGATTTTCTGCGACCCACATGCGTCCGCGGTCGTCCCAACAGAACGCCATGGGTTGCGTGATCATCGGTTCGGCGGCGGCGAGTTTCGCCTCGAAGCCGGGGGGCACGGTCATCTTGGCGGCGGCCTGTTCGCCGGTGAGGAAGGTGGCTTTCAAGCCCTCCGCTTTGGCGAGGCCCCAGAGCACGCCGTCGCCGTTTTGGCCGGTGTATTTCTTCCACGCGTCGGTGAGCGCAAGGTCGTTGAGCGCGCCAGTGTAGACGACGAGCTGGTGGCGGACGGTTTCGATTTTACCTTTGGCGATGGACCAATCGCCGGAGATGGCGCGGCTCGGGCCGACGCCCAGCTGGCCGTCAACGCGCCACGGCAGCGGATATCCGGAATTTTTGGGATGATCGAACACGGCGATGTGCGCCTGATCGGTGCGGCCGTCGAGTTTGAGACCGACATCGGTCCAGATGGCGCGCTGGCCGGTGGCGCGGTCGTTGCGCTGGCGGTTGCTGTTGACCACACCGCCCTCCATGCCGGCGCGCCACGGCATGCGGACGAAAAGCCCGCCGTAGTCGTATTTCGCGACGGTGAGATCGATGAGGCCTTCGCCCTGCCACTCGAGGTCGAGGAAGTAGCGGTCGCCGGAGTCGCGCAGGGTCCACGTCTGCGTCTCGGCCATGATCGGCTGGCCGGCTTCGTCGAGGAGATGGTAGACGGTGGACCACTTCACCGTGCTGCCGTGCTCGGCGAGGATGGCGCTGGAGATGCGGCGCCAGTAGCCGTTGGCGGGATTGTGGAAATAGTCGCGGCCATTGACGCGCGTGAGGCCCCAGTAGAGACCGGTCTGGTGCTTGTGGTGGCCGGGGCTGAATTCGGTGAGGACGCTTTTCCCGTCGGGCGAAACGATCGGATGCAGGTAGGGGCGGAAATCGGGTTTCGCGTTCTGCGTGAGGATGGGGGCGGGGACGTTGTCACGATACACGGAAATTGTGTGCGCGGCGGGGTCTTGGCGCAGCGTGAGGTGGGCGGCGTGAGAGAGGTGCGCGGAGGCAGCGACGACGAGAGCGCAATAGAAGCGGACGTGAGACAGGGTCATGGGGACGAAGCGGAAAGGGCGTTTTAGCGGCACGATTGGGGTCGTGTGGGTGAAAAGTTTGAACTGAGAGAATAGCAGGTTCCGTCGCCCGCGACCATGAGACTTCACGCAAAAAGAATGAGTTTTTTCACCACTGCGTTTGCGCGATGGTCAAACTGGACCGAGCAGCGGTCATGCTGCGGCCTCAATTCCCCGGGCGCAGGGCGCGGA
>CAMBVX010000538.1 GCA_945871085.1 Opitutus sp. GAS368
TTTTCGAGGAGGACGGCGGAGAGATTGTTGGCGTCGCCGCGATTGCGGTAGCCGTGTTCGGCGCGGTTGTCGCCAGGGAGACCGGAGGCGGGAAGAAGGACGGGGTATTTCTGGCCGTATTCGCGTGAGCGGACTTCGAGCGAGTCGCCCAGGCGACCGGCGGCGGGTTGAAAGTAGGATTTGTCGGCGAACGGCAGGCGCTCGGTAAACATGAAGGCATCCGTGCCCAGCCCAAGGAGGTCGCGAACGGAATTGTTATATTCGAGGCGCGTGAGGCGGCGGAGGAGAGGCTTGCCGGGATCGCGCGCACCAAGCGTGGGATCGGGTAGGCCGGCGAGATGGTTGATCCAGGCGACGAGCTGCCGGCGCTCGGAAGCCGTTGGAGGGTGGTCCTCCTTCGGGGGAGGCATTTGGAGCGACTCGATCTTTTCGAGGACGGAGCCCCAGAGTGGGCGTTCGCGTTCCGCGGCGGCGAAATCGGCGAAGCGCTCGAGATCGAGGCCGCTCTTCTGCGTGGCTGCGTCGTGGCAGTCGTAGCAGTATTTCGCGAGCAGCGGTTTGATGTCACGGGCGAAGTCGGGGGCGGCGAACCCGCGCGACGACGCGGCGAAAACGAGTGTGAGCGGGAGCAACGCGGCGAGCGTGCGCGCGGTGAAAGAAAACGGCGTCATGAAAAAACTCAGAAGCGCAGGGTGGTTGAGAAGACGATCTCACGAGCGTCGGTGAGCGCCCAGCGGTCGAGGGTGATACCGTCGGTCTTGTAGCGGCGGAGCGAGATCGACTGATCGTCGAGCAGGTTGCGCACGTTGCATTGGAACGAAACGCGCTGGCTGCGGCCGAGGAATCGCGCGGTGCTCTGCCAGCGGACCATCCCATCGAAGAGCAGGCTGTCGTTGCCGAAAACGTCCGGACCATGTATGTCGTCGGCGACGGCGCCGGCCGCAATGCTAGGCGGCACGCCAGGCGCGGTGGCCACACGGCCGGTGAAGATTCGACCGAGGTAGCGCCCGCCGAGGCCGGCGGACCAGTTCCGCAGCAGGCCGGACTTGAAATTGTAGTTGGCAAAGAAATTGGCCTTGTGCGGTCGGTTGCCGTAGGCGCCCTCAAAATCGCCACGGCGCACGTCAAGGTCTTCGACGCGGGTTACGCGGAGGGTTTCCAATGTCTGGCCCTCGGTGCCGCGGGCGCCCCGCACATCGACGCCCGGCCGGGCGCGTTGGATATCCGTCAGGAACTGGTCGAGCTGCGCGTAGAGCGGGTAGGTTTGCTTGTAGACGTTGGCGCGTTCTTGGAACGAGTAGGAGTAGTTGACGATGAAGCGCAGTTTCTCGCCGACGTTGGCGACGACACGGAATTCGACGCCGCGATTTTGGTTGTCGAGGGTGTCGGCATTGGCCGTGGCCACGGGGCGCAGCGCGGAATATTTTGCCATCTCTGCCGGCGTGTAGAGACGGTCAGAGGTGTTCCCGTCGCCATTCGGATCATTGAGGATGCCGATGATGCGATTGTAGTCGGGCGTGAACGCGCCATCGACACCCATCGTCGCGGCCTCGTCGCGGGAATCGGTGGTGAAATAACTGGTCCTAACCATGACGCGGTCCTTGGCGAAGCTGAGGGTAAAGCCGGCATCGAAACCGCGACCCTGTGGAGCGGGAGGCGTGACGCCATCGGGACCGTAGCGCAGCGTGTAGGAAGGCAGTCCGAGATTGCGCGAGGTGTTGCCGAAGACGGAGAGCCAGGGGAACGGATGCACGACCACGCCAGCGGTGGACGTGCGGCCGGTGAATTCAAATCCAGAGCTGGGCGACGAGGCGTTGAATACCTGGATGCCCTGCGTGCCCGCCCATATGCCGGTGGCGTCGCGGATGGTCGTGGTGCGGGTCTGTTCGGCGACATCGCGGCGGAAACCGAAGGTCGCGACGATGCGGTCGCGCCACCATGAGCTTTGCAGCGCGGCCATCTGGCTGTCGATATTGCGGCCGGAAATCGTGCCGCCACCGTTGGGAATCCAGCCGTTGGTCAGCGGTGAGGCGCGGCCGGGGTAGTTTACGGTCAAGTTCGGCTGGGCCAGAGGATCGGGGACGCGCTGGGAACGGGCGTCGCCAAGCGTGACGTAAGCGCGGCGCCAGACGGAGTTATTGTCGTTGGCGGGATCGGCATTGAAAGGAGCGCCGAGCCAGACCTCGCGTTCCGCGAAGTTGAGCCGGCGCTCTTCCTGCCGTTGGGCCATCGCGGCCATGCGGTGGCGGCCCCAGCGGCCGGCGTCTTTTTCGTATGCGAGTGTGACGCGGTAGTTGTCGCTTGAAGTGCTGCCGAAGCGACGCTGCCATGCGGTTTCCATGTAGCTCTGGCCGGCATTGGGATTGACCAGATCACCGCCGGCGGTGGTCGCGGGGCGAAACGAGCCGAGGGAGAACACGTTGGTCGGATTGCGCAGCAGGCCGTTGGGATCGCCGGTGATGATGACATTCGAGCCGCCCACGTCGTAATTCAGCCAGGACCCCTTTTCGTGGTAGTAGCCAATTTCGCCGACGAGATTTTTAGTCAAGCGCTGCTCGACGACCAGGGTCGAGTTGTCGAAATCGTGCCGGGTGCGTCCGCCCGGACCGGTCTGCAAGCCGGTGTAGGGCACGGCATCGGGCTGGCGCAGGATGCTCGGGATGTAGGGATTGTCGGCGACGGTGGCGAAGTAGTTTTGGACGTTGAGCACGAGATTCTGATTTTCGACGAAGACAAGGCGGGTGGCGGTGAGCGGCCGGTTGATGCCGAGGGCGGTTTGCGCGGCGGTCGGAGCGGTCGTGGTGACGGAGGAAACCACCGCCTGGCCGGTGCGCCACCAGCGCGTCGCGCTGTCGTTCACGGGATAGTTGCGGCCGATGGTGCCGCGCACATCACCCTTTTCGAAATCGGCTCGAATCTCGGTGTGCGCAAAAGGGCGGTAGGTGAGGGCGACGTTGCCGGCGCGACGGATGTTGCCGAGATAGTGGCGCCAGTGGGCCTTGTCCTCGTGGAGGAGGTTGACGCGCAGCGCGAGTTTGCGCGGGAGGAGCGGCACGTTGAGATCGGCGTTGAACCGGGAATATTCCTGATTGCCAGCCTGCACGCCGAGTTCGCCAAAGGTGCGGCCGAATTGGGCGCGCTTCGGTGAGTTGTTGACGATGCCGCCGGCGGAGCCGATGCCGAAGAGGACGGAGTTGGGGCCGCGCGAGTCGTCGAGACGCTCCACGTTGTAGAAATTGGTGCCGAGGCGCGTCTCGAAGTAGTTGCGCGTGCTGTTGCCCAGGAGACCGCGTGAGCGAAAATTGAAGGAGTTTGCGGCGGCGAGTTGGGTATTGCCGGAGTTGACGCGCTGCGCGTCGCCATCGTCGATCTGGCTGTTGTTGGCGTAAACCATAGCCTGTTCGAGACTGGTCGCGCCAATATCGATGAGGAATTCCTTGGTGAACACGTCGATGATGGCCGGCGTATCACGGAGGGAAGTGTTGAGGCGGCTGCCGCCGAGCGTGTTGGTGGCGAGATAGCCGACATCGTCGTCGGTTTTCACTTCGAAGGGGGAAAGGACGATGGCGGTGTTACCCGGTGGCGGGGTGGGTGCGGCGGGAGAGGGCGCGGACTGCCCGTTGGCGAGCGTAGTCGCCAGGACGGAGCAAAGGAGCACGGTTGCGGTTTTCATTGTGGGGTTCATGGGAGTCGGGGCGGATTGCGACCGGGGGAAATCGGCAAAACGTGGCGTTTAGACCCTCCTGAGGTCGCGAAGCGTGTCGCCGATGGCGCGGAGGTTTTCGACGCGCATCTCGTCGTATTCGCGGGAGATCAAGATTCCGGAAGCGCCGGCGGCAAATGACTGCGTGACGGCGGCGCGGACGCTTTCGGGCGTGCTGCGAGCGGTGCTGGCGGAGACGCC
>CAMBVX010000539.1 GCA_945871085.1 Opitutus sp. GAS368
AACGCGACCGACTCGAAAAACGCCGAGCCGAAATCATGGCCGAACTCGCCGCCCGCGTGCTCGCTAGCAATTCGCCACAACCCTCGACGCCGCCCACCACGCCATGACCTACCAAATAAAAAGCCCGGGGGCGTCAACCCACCGGGCGTCTCAAATCTCGCGTGTCACCCGTAACCGTTCCGTCAATACGACAATCTGGCAACCGAAAAACCGCGACCAACTCGACGCCGCGAAATCGGCGAAGCTATACGCAGCCCGCATGGGCCAAAAACGGAGGACGCGCGCTTGAGCACCCTCGACCTCTCGCGGCTCGTCCGCCCGCAAACACGCGCCGGCAAACTCATCGCCCAGTGTCCCGCCTGCGCTCAGTCCGGCGGCGACAAGTCCGCCCAGCACCTCGTCGTCTTCGAAGACGGCGCCGGCAAGTGGGGCTGCGTGCAATATCCCGGCGACAAGGAGCACCGGCGCCAGATCGCGGCCCTCGTTGGTATCGAGTCCGACGCGACGTTCGCGCCCCGCGCTCGACCACCGGTCCGACCGCAGCCGGCGCCGGCACCGCGCAAGCTCGACCTGCCGGTCCTTCGCATCCCGACGGTGGGCGAACTCGCGCAGCTCGCCGACCTGCGGCAACTGCCGTTCTTCGCCGGGTTAGAACTCGCCGTGCAAGCCGGTGTGCTCCGCTGCGCCGAGATGCTCGACGCGGGCGAGACCGTGACGGCGTGGCTCCTGCTCGACTCGTCGCACCGCTGCGCACAAGCCCGCCGACTCGACGGCAAACCGTGGCGAGGTATCGGCGACGTGAAAGCAAAGACGCTCCCCGGCTCACAAGCCGCGTGGCCCATCGGCGCCGCGGACATTGGCGCCAAGCCGTTCGTCGCTCTCTGTGAGGGTGGACCCGATACGCTCGCCGCGTGGTCGCTGGCGTGGTGGGAAGGCAAGGCCGAGAAGATTGCGCCCGTCTGCGTGGCCGGCGCCGGGAACACGTTGCACGCCGACGCGCTGCCACTCTTCCGCGGCAAGGGCATTTGGTTATTCCCGCATCACGATAACGCGGGCGAACGCGCTCGGCTCAACTGGACCGCACAACTACTCGGCGCCGGTGCGCTGTGGGTGCAGCCGTTCAGCGTGGCACCGCACAAGGATTTGAACGAGTGGCTGACCGCGTGCCGCGCAGAGATCGGAGGCGCATTATGAGCACGTCCACCGAAGTGTTCGTCGAGCCGAAGACGACGACGGTTTTTTCGGGCGGTTTCACCGTCTGGACTATCGAGGATTTCGAAAAGTATAATCCGCCCGAGGACGACGCGCTAATGGGCGAGGACGGCGGGCACGTTTATTGGCGCGACCGCGAGCTTGCGCTGTTGCTCGGTCCCGGTGGCGTCGGCAAGTCGCGTCTCGCGCTGCACCTCGCCATTGCGCAAATCCTCAGTCGCAACTGGATCGACTTTCAACTCGTCGGCTCGCCGCGCCGCTGGCTCATCATCGGCAACGAGAACAGCGCGCGACGTTACCAGAGCGAACTGCGGCTCATGCTCGCCGACCTCACGCCGAAGGAGCGAAGCCTGGTTGCCGGGCATTTGTTCATTCAGGCGCTCGTGGACGACACCGCCGACTCGCTCTCCCTCGACGATCCGATTGCCGTTAAGCTATGGCGGGCGACCGCTGCACAGGTGCGCGCCGACGTGCTCGTCGTGGATCCGTGGGAAGCCGTCATTCCCGGTGGCGACTGTAACGACGCCGTGGCAACGCGCGCCGGCGTATCCCAACTGCGCGGCATCTTCTCGCCGCACAGCCAGCGCTTCACGCCACTGATCGTGCACCATGCCCGCGAGGGTGCGGAAGCGGCCCGTAAAGCCGAAGGATTCGACGCGGGCGCCTTCGCCAAGGGATCGAAGACATTGCGTAGCATGGCGCGGTTTGGCATTAACGTGGCGCCGGAAGACGCGGACGACGGCGCCCGCGTTGTGATCGCGTGCGGAAAGATGAACAACGCGCGGAAGTTCACCACCCGCGGCGCCGTCATGGACGACTCGACGCACCTCTACTCACGCAACCCCGAGTTCGACGTCGAGGCATGGCGCGCGGACGTCGAGGGCAAACGCGGCGGAAAATCCTGCTCTGTTCGGGACGTTGTGGAGGCTGTTCGGGAAGGGTATCACGCCACCGGAAAAATCGTCGAAATGGTTAAGCAAAGCACCGGAGCGTGTGCACGCACGATCAAGTCGCGTTTGGCCGAGGCCGTGGCTAGCGGCTACCTTGCCCCCTGCCAACCGCGCGGACATTACACGCTAGGGAAAAAGAAGTTATGACTACCTCGTGCAAATTCGTGCAACTTGCACAACACCGTGCACAAGTTTGCCCGCTGGAGTTTGTGCATTGTGCACCCCCCCTTGTAGGGGTTGCACTTGCACAAGCTCGGTTTGCAGGGGGTAGCGGAGGGGGAAGCTGACCGCATGAACACCGACCAAATCCCAACGCTCCCCGCCTTGCGCAGTCTCGGCACCCTCGCCGACGCCCGACCTGTGATCGTGACCGACACAAGGGAGCAAACCCCGCTGCGGTTCGCAAACCTCGCGACCCTCCCCGGCACCCTCACGAGTGGCGACTACGCGCCGCGAGGACTTGAACACATCGCAGCAATCGAACGAAAGAGCGCTGCCGACCTCGTTTCGTCCGTGACTCACGACCGCGACCGATTCGAACGCGAGCTCCACCGGCTGCGCGGGATGCACTTCGCCCGCGTGATCGTCACCGCCAGCCGCGACGTGATCGCCGCTGGCGCTTACCGCTCCAACGCCAACCCGCGCGCCGTCCTCGCATCCTGCGATACTTTTGAAGTCCGCTACGGTGTGCCGTTCGTGTTCGTGGAAGACGACACCGCCGCCGCGCTACTCGTTGAGCGTTGGGTGTGGCTGGTGTGTCGTGAGATCGTCAGCCAGGCCAACGACCTCGCGCGCGGGACTGGTGCGGCTGCGCAGCGCTGACCGGTCACACGACCGCTTTGTCGTCGGCCCGCCCGCCGCGCCCTTGGCGTCATCCGGTGAACGTTCTACTGACGCTTCGGCCTACTTCTTCTCAAACCAAGCAGGTAGTATGTCCCGCGCCAACTTCATAGCTTTGGTGTATTGCTCAGAGGTCATTTCTTGCTGGACCTGCGTCACAATAGTTTTGGCGTCCTCGTTTCCTTTCGTAGCCGCGATATTCAACCACGCGTGAGCCTGAACTAAATCCTTCGGCACGACGCCATTGCCCGAGTAGGCTAAGAGACCGATGAAGTGCTGCAAGATGGCATGCTGCTCCGCCGCCTTGCGATACAACTTCACAGCTGTGGCATAGTCCTTTGGCACGCCGGTGCCGTAGTAGTGCATATTGCCGAGGGCGTATTGCGCTTTGAAATCACCCTGCTCCGCCGCCTTGCGATACCACTTCAGGGCTTCGGCGAGGTCCTTCGGGACGCCTTCGCCTTTGTGGTGCATCATGCCGAGGGCAATCTGCGCGTCAGCATCTCCCTGCTCCGCCTTTCGCCGCGTCTCGCTCAGCGAGTCTGCGCCGACCGCCGCCAGCGAAGCGCAAAGCAAGAGAACCACGGCCACCCATTGTTTCATGTCGCTAGGTTGGAGCGCCCTGCGCGGTGAAGCAATGCGAGTTTCTGTCACTTCTATCCCTGCGATCTGGCTCTTGGTGGACGGGAAGGGCGCGCCGGCAGGGGGCACGAAGGCTTCCGGCGACGACAAGAGATGCGGGTTGAAAAGCCTACATCAAAAGCGAGCGGCTAGGTTTTTTTTCACTCTTTACAGTCTCGAACGAGGTATGGACCTGCCAACTTGGAAAGCCTTGGCCGCAAAACTAGATGTCACCTACCAAGGTCTTCACCTATGGCGAAAGCTCGAAGACGCT
>CAMBVX010000540.1 GCA_945871085.1 Opitutus sp. GAS368
CTCCACGGCCAGCGCCTCCCCCTCCACCTCGCAACCGAGCGCCCCACCAGCACTGCCCTCGGCTCGCCGTTCTCCTTCGCGCGCTACGGCCAGTCCGGCCTCGAGGTCAGCGAACTCTTCGGTCCGCTCGCGGCCCAACACGCCGACGATCTGTGCGTGATCCGCTCGATGCATTCCGATTCGCCGATCCACGAAAACTGTCTCCGCCTCCTGAACTGCGGCGCGAGTATCATGGCCCGGCCCAGCATCGGCTCGTGGATCACCTACGGCCTCGGCACCGAAAACCAAAACCTCCCCGGCTTCGTCGTCCTCGTCCCCAAAGGCATGCCCGTCGCCGGCGCCGACAACTGGCAGTCCTCCTTCCTCCCCGGCGCCTACCAGGGCACCTACATCGAGACGCAGGACCGCAAAGCCGCCGACCTGATCGACCATCTCACCAATCCCGACCTCGATCCCGCCGCCCAACGCGCCCAACTCGACTTCACCACCGCGCTCAACCGCCGGCATCAGGCCACGCGCTCCGATCCCGCCCTCGAGGCGCGCATCCAAAGTTTCGAGACAGCGTTTCGGATGCAGACCGCTGCGACCGACGCCTTCGATATCGACCGCGAGCCCGAGTCCATCCGCACGCTCTACGGCGACACGCCGCAGGCCAAACAAATGCTCCTCGCCCGCCGCCTCGTGGAGCGCGGCGTGCGCTACGTCCAAGTCTGGCACGGCACCCTCCAACCGTGGGACAGCCACGACAACATCGAGAAAAGCCACCGTCGTCTCGCCAACGAATGTTGCCAGGGCCTCACCGCCCTCCTCACCGATCTGAAACAGCGCGGCCTCTTTGACGACACGCTCGTGATCTGGGGCGGCGAGTTCGGCCGCACGCCCACCGTCGAACTCTCGCAAGGCGAAAAAGTCAGCCCCACCGCCGGCCGCGATCACAATCACCACGGCTACACGTTGTGGCTCGCCGGCGGCGGCACGAAGGGCGGCTACGTCCACGGCGCCACCGACGACTTCGGTTTCAAGGCCGTCCAGAACCGCGTCCACGTCCACGACCTCCAAGCGACGGTCCTCCACCTCCTCGGCCTCGACCACGAGCGCCTCACCTATCGCCACAGCGGCCGCGACTTTCGCCTCACCGACGTCCACGGCCACGTCGTCCACCGCCTCATCGCCTAATTTTCCCATGATCACCATCCGCCTCCTCCCCGCACTCGTCACCCTCCTCGTCCTCGCCCCGGCGCCCATCGCCCTCGCGCAAAACCAGCCCAAAGCGAAAGCCGCGAAGCAAGCCACCAAGGCCGCCCCGGAAAATCCGCCCGTCGTCAAACCCACGCTCGCCGAGGTCCGCTACGGCCCGCACGAGCGCCACGTCCTCGATTTCTGGCGCGCCGCATCGGCCACGCCCACGCCCCTCGTCTTCGTCATCCATGGCGGCGGTTGGCAAAACGGCGAAAAAGAACGCGTGAACAAATTCGTCAACGTCGAGGGACTGCTCGCGCAGGGGATCTCCGTCGTCGCGATCAATTACCGCCTCATCAAACACGCCGAGGCCGAGGGCGTCACGCCGCCCGTCAAGGCCCCGCTCCACGACGCCGCGCGCGCCCTGCAATTTGTCCGCAGCCAAGCCGCCGCTTGGAATCTCGACAAATCCCGCATCGGCGCCACCGGCGGTTCGGCCGGCGCCTGTTCCAGCCTCTGGCTCGCCTTCCACGACGACCTCGCCGATCCGAAAAGCGCCGATCCCGTCGCCCGCGAGTCCACCCGCCTGTTCTGCGCCGCCGTCATCGGTGCGCAGACCACCCTCGATCCCGTGCAGATGAAAACCTGGACGCCCAATAGCAAATACGGCGGCCACGCTTTCGGCATCCCCTCATTCGAAGCCTTCCTCGCCGCCCGCGACCGCCTCCAACCCCTCATCGCCGAATATTCCCCCTATCACCTCGTCACGAAAGACGACCCGGCCATCTACCTCGTCTACAGCGCCCCGCCCGCCCTCGGTCAGGACCAGAAAGACCCGACCCACACCGCCAACTTCGGAGTAAAACTCCAGGAGCATTGCCGCTCCCTCGGCGTCGCCTGCGAACTCATGTATCCCGGGGCCACCGGCGCGAAACACGCCACCGCGCAAGACTACCTGATCGCAAAGCTGAAAGCCCCCACGGCCAAGTGATCTCACCCCGCGCGCCGGGACGATCTCTCGGCACGCGGCGGAAACGTGCAGGTCTCACGGCCGCTTCATGAAATCCGCCTGTTGTTGAAAATACTTTAGCCAAACCGTCATCAAAGCCGCGACGTCTTTCTGCTCCGTGGCCACGGTGTATTCGGCGATGGTCTTGCCCCAATAAAAACTAATGTAGCCCGCCGTGCGGCCCTTGGAGCGTTGCAGAAAATCATCCATCTCCGCAGGCGTGCAGCCGAGCGGAAAGGTCTCTTCGATGACCAGCGGTTTGCCGATCTCGTAGACTGCCAACGCCGTGAGGGCCTCGTCCACTTCGCCTTTCTTTGGGTAGAGATGGATGCTCACGAAATCGAGCGCTGGGCTCACGGTTGGAGCATAGAAAATTGGTTTCGCTTTGGGCCAGACCAAGGCCCACGGGATCGCACCCACCGTAATCAAATGCCCGCGATCCTCCGCTCGGATCGCGGTGGTGAGCTGGTCCACCCATGCTTTCGCAATCTCGATCGCCGTGCGCTTGCCGGGTTCACGTGTCAGGCGTTGCACGAAGTGCTTGCCGCCGAATTCGCCCGCGAGCCAGCCCTCGTGGTGCTTTCCGTCGATGACCGGCTCGTTCATCAAGTCATAACAAAACACCGCCGGTGAGTCGCGACCGGTCTTCGCGACCGCCGACCAAAAACGGGTCTGGGCGGCCCAGCGTTCAGTCTCGTTCATCGCGTCATACCATGCGGGTGTGTCGGCCTGATGATAGCAACCGAGGCCGGTGATATCCAGATAGAGGCCGGTCTCCTCTGCGAGCGCCAGCAGGCGCCGCAACTGAGCGAAGGCTTTCTGCTCTAAGAGATCAGGCCCGCGCATGAATTTCCCAAACTGCAGGTGAACCCGCACGACGTTCGCGCCCAGTTCTTTCATCTCCCGGAAATCGCCGCGCACCGTGTCCCATTCGTCCTGCCAGTAGTCTTCGAGCAGCCGTCCCTGGCCGACGCTATCGTGGTCGTAATTGACGCCCCATACGCGGAAGGGCCGGCCGGACTCGGCGAGCACGAACGATTTTCCATCGGAGCTGATACGCACGCGCTCCATGGCGGCACCCGTTGCTCTCGTCGCGGAAACGACGAAACAAATCGTCATCAGCCAAAGCGAATAAAGGTAGAAGGAGCGATCCATGGGCGTGAGACTAAGTTCGTCCTATCGGCGGTGCTCGGATCGGCGCCGGGCGATCACGGGACCAAGTTCCGCCGAAAAACACCGGGCACGTTGGGGAAGTTGAAACATAAAGCCGCAGCCGCTTCAGCGGTGGACGCGAGATTGTCGTCTCAGTTCACGGGTGCTGCCTTCGCCGGCGGAGGCGCGACCTTGAGATACTTGAACAAAAACTCGCGCAGATTTCTCGGATCATCTTTGCCCGGCTCGATGCTCACGCCGGGAATCTGCGCGACGACGCCGACCCCGCGTTCACGGCAGCGGTCGTAGATGGCCTTGGCGTGCAGCGGATGATGCAACAAGTGACCGCGGCTGGTGATCTCGCCGCCGGGCATGCCGGAATTGAGAAACACTGGCGCATCATCCCGGGAAATCAGGCCGCGCATGTCGCAGTCGGCGCGAAGTTTTTGCCCCACTGGGCCGCGCAGCTCTTCGTCGGTTTTGAGACCGTAGAAACCCGGACGATCATCGACCTCCTGATACTTGTTACTCGATGGTCCGAA
>CAMBVX010000541.1 GCA_945871085.1 Opitutus sp. GAS368
ACACGCCGCTTCTCCCCTCCGGCGTCGGCGCGCTCTTGCTCCTGGCCGCCCCGCTACTCGCTCAACCCGCCCCAAATTCTCCATCTGCCGGCTCACCGCCGGCGATCGGCGAAGCGCTCGTCCTGAGCGTGTTCGAGGTCAGCGCGAACAAGGACCATGGTTACGCCGCCACCGAGACGCTCTCCGGTTCCCGCCTCAATACGAAAATCGAGGACACCGGCGTCGCCGAAACCATCCTGACGCCTGAGTTCATGCGGGACCTCGGCCTCACGTCCCTCGATCAGGCTTACGAATTCGTCCCCAATACCTCGACCAGCGAGGCCAGCCTCGGGGGCAACGCCAACAACTCGCCGCTCTTTGCCGGTGTGAACTACACCTCGCGCGGCTTTTCCGTCACCAGCTCGCAGCGCGATTTTCTCCCGGAGGTCGTGCCAGGCGACACCTACAACACCGAGCGCATCAGCTTCACCCGCGGACCCAACGCCATCCTCTACGGCCTCGGCAATCCCGGCGGCATGGCCAACACCGTTTCGCAGCGCGCCAACCTCCACCGCCCGGGCTTCAAGATCGATCTCAGCGCCGACACGAACGACGGCTTTCGCCTCTCCGCCAACACCAATCTGCCATTGATCAAAGACCGGCTCGCGCTGCGCCTCGCCCGCCTGCAGGACAATCGCGGCACGTATTTGAAACCTGATGACAACCAGAATTACCGCTCCTACGCCGCGCTGCGTTTCCAGCCGTGGAAACGGACCGTCATCGATGTGAACACCGAGCGCGGTTACCAGGATCGGCGGGCCCTCCCGCGCAACCAGACCTACACCGACGGCTACAGCTCGTGGCTGAATCTGCCGGCGGCGAGCCGGCCGAGGGTCACGGTGCCGGGCTCGGTCATCAACAACACGACCCTCCCCGGCCTCAACACCCTGGGCACCGCCCAGATCCGGGCGATCGGCGGCGCGACGACTCCGCTCGGACTGCAAAATTGGGCGAGCATGGGCAGCACCTTGATCGCCGAGCCGAACATCGGCAGCTCCATCCACAGCGTGTCGGAAAACGAAAAATACCCGCTGCCCCTCCCGCTCGACACCAACCTGATGGGCTACGCCAGCTCGATGCGAGTCGATTTCCACACCCACGCCGTGACCGTCCAACAGGAGGTCGTCCGCCACCTGAACGTCGAGGCCACCCTCAGCCGTCAGGCCAGCGTGCGTTTCAGCGAAAATGCCGCCCGCGCCGCGCTCGACGATCTTTACGTCGATCCGAATACCGTCCTTCCCGACGGCCGGCCCAATCCCAATTTCGGCAGATTCTACTACGAAGCAGACGGCAATATTTTCCTCGCCCGACTCCGGACCGATGTTGCCCGCGCCACCGTTTCTTACGAATGGGATGCGAAAGAACACTTCACCGGCTGGGGCCGCTGGCTCGGCAAGCATCGCGTGGCGCTCCTCCGACAACGGCAGGAAGACCGTAACAATAACATGGGGACCATCACCATGAGCAACCTCACCCCTTCGCTTACCCGGCTGCCCGGGGCCGCCCAAATCTGGAATCCCGCCGTCAATGTCGCGACCAACAATTTCAAATACCGCTACTATCTGGACCCCGCCGCCGGCATCACCCACCTGCCCAGCATTTGGCGGCAATTCCCGCTCCTCGCGACGGCCGACAACCTCGCGGAAATCCGCTCCACCATCGCCCCCGATGCCGCCACCGGCGTCACGCTGGGCTTCGCCAATTCCAACCAACCCACGGTGCAATACCTGCGCACCGACGCCCGCATGTTGGCGATGCAGAACTACTGGCTGAAGGATCGCGTGATCACCCTTTTTGGCTGGCGTCACGACGAGATCGATCGGGACACGCTTACGATCCCGCGGAACGCGAATTCCCTTTTCCCCGATCCCCGCTACTTCAGCGCCAAGGGTAATCCCGCCAGCACCAAGCTCACCCAGTCCGGTGACACCTTTACCCGCGGCATCGTGCTCGTGGCGACGCCCTGGCTGCGGTTCTTCTACAATGAAGCCAGCAGTTTTTCACCGCAGGACCAGACGGCCACCGATCTCTACGGCACCTCCATCAACAACGCCGACGGCAAAGGCACCGAACTCGGGACGCGGATTTCCCTGCTCGGCGGCCGCCTCAACGCCTCCCTCAGCCGCTGGACCTCCGACCAAAACGGCCAGTCGACCGCCATCATCCGCAATCAACTCGGTCTGTTCAATTTTAACGGCGCCGTTACCCAGCTCTGGAATGTCGCCAACGCGCTCTCGGCTGACGCGAAGTATCTGAGCCCGCCCTATCGGCTGGCTCAGGCCTTCACCGACTACCTCGACAACAGCGCGCAGGGCTACGAATTTTCCCTCACCGCCAACCCGACCCGCAACTGGCGCATCTCCTGGAACGGCGGCACGCAGAAGAACCACCAGACCAACCTCGGTCCGGTACTTCAGCAGTATTGGAAGGAATTCTCCCCACTCTGGCGCAATTTCCCGAGCCGCGATCTCAACGGCAACGGTGTCATCGACGTCGCGACCGCCACCACGCCGGACGCGCAGCGCGAACGTTTCCTCGACCGGGCCGGCGGCGCGACCGGCAACACCATCAAAGACGTGCTCGACTCCGGCGACCTCGGACTCGGCCGCATCATCGCCTCGTCCGGGATCTCCACCTCCTCCATCCCGCAGTGGTCCACGAACCTCGTGACGAACTACACCTTCGGCGAAGGTCGGCTCAAGGGCTATGCCATCGGCACCAATCTCGGGCTCACGGCCCCCTCGGTGATCGGCTATCTGCTGACCCCACCGGCGTCTACGACCGCAGTGCCCCGGTCAAGAGCAAGCAGACTGTCCGCAACGGGCTTTGGCTCACGTATTCCCGCAAGCTCAAACTCGGAGACGCGCGCGCGATCAATTGGCGCATCCAACTTAACGCCCGCAATCTTTTGGATAACCAAAAATTACGGGCAATCACCGCCCAAGACGACGGCACCGGCCGCGCCGTCGTCGTCCGCTGGAGTCTGCCCGAACCCCGCACGTTTCTCTTGAGCAATTCATTTGAATTCTAACCGCGCAACCGCCGCGCGCCGGCCCCGTCTGTCTTCGATTGTGAAGGCATATTTTCCGATTGCCGGTCTCCGCCGAAATCACGATTCGACGGACCGGCGACACTTCTGCCGCTCACCCACCTTCTTCACTTTCTTCGTTCAAATGAAATCTCGCGTCCTTCGCCTCGCCTTCCTCTCCGTTCTCGTCGGTCTCGCTTTCGCCACCGTTCCCGCCACCGCGGCCTCCGCCGCCGGGAAAAATTCTCCCCTCCCCAACATCGTCGTCTTCATCTCCGATGATCACGGCATGCTGGATTCGCAGGCCTACGGTTCCACCGAGGTGCGCACGCCTCACATGGCACGCCTCGCCGCGGACGGCCTGAAGTTTACGCACGCCTTCGTCGCGTCTCCCTCGTGCGGTCCGAGCCGCACCGCGTTGCTCACCGGCCTCTGGTCCGCGCGCAACGGCGCCGAGCCCAATCACAAACCAAAAAATCCCGGCGTCGCCTCGCTCCCGCCCGCTCTCCGTGCGCTCGGCTACGAGACCGCTGCCATCGGCAAAGTCGCGCACAACACCTACGCGAAAGACCACGGCTTCGATTACGTCGAGGGCCCCAATCCCGGTTTCGCCGAGACCACGGCCGTCGCGAAATTTCTGGCCAACCGTGATCGATCCAAACCGCTCTGCCTTTTCGTCGGCACGCGCCACCCGCACACCGTCTGGAGCGCCGACCGCACTTACGATCCCGCCACGGTCAAGATTCCGCCCACGCACGTCGACACACCGGTCACCCGTGAAGAGCGCGCCAGTTACCTCACCGACGTCACCAA
>CAMBVX010000542.1 GCA_945871085.1 Opitutus sp. GAS368
GCCCTCGGCTACGAAGCCTGCCAGCGCGGCCACGCCGTCCTCTTCACGACCGCCGTTGACGCCCTCAACAACCTGGTCGCCGCCCAGGCGGCGCAACGGCTCAAAGCCGAGTTGAAACGCTATCTGACGCCGGCGGTCCTCGTCCTCGATTGATGTTAAGTGGTCAAAAATGTTGAGCTGAACGGACGCGGTTTCGCTCGCACGCGCGTTGGGTCGGCGGCCCAACTCAACATTATTGACGAGGGTTGTTGCCGCTAGAGTGCCTCCAGCCATTGGATCAAGTTGGGGTCTTTTCGCCAACGTCCGCCCTTCTTCGAAGTGCGGACCAGTGGCTTCGCGCGGCTCAAAGCGTCCGCTTTGGTTTTCAGATCGAGGGTAATATACTTGTTGGTGGTGTTGACGCTGACGTGACCAAGCCAGTGAGCAATCGTGCTGAGATCGACTCCCGCGCGGAGCAAATGGATCGCCGTTGAATGGCGCACACTGTGCGGATGGATTCGCTTGTGGCGCAGGGTCGGAGTCCGAATGGTGGCATGAGCGACGCGGTTTTTCAGAATAAACCATGCCCCGAAGCGGGTCAGCTGATGACCGCGGTGATTGCGAAATACGCAGCTGGGGGCGGTGGGCGCGATGTGTTGCTCCGCCAAGGAATCACGGAGCAGTCGAATCGTCTCTTTCCACAACGGACAGGTCCGCTCCTTGCGACCTTTCCCGCGCAGGAGCACGTGGGCGGGAGCGTTTAAGCGGAAATCGCAGGCCTGCAGTCCAACCACTTCGCTGATGCGACCACCGGTATTGAAGAGCAGTGTCAGCAAAAGAAAGTCGCGCCGACCGAGCGGAGTCGAGCGATCGATGGTCTTGAGCACCGCTTGGATTTCGGGCAAATCCAGGTAGTGAATCTCGCGGCTGGCGGCCCGCTTGAACGGGATGCTGAGAATGCGCTGGGCGTGGGCCAAATGCTCGGGATGGCGAGCGCCCAAATAACGAAAGAAGCAGTGGATGGCGCTCAATCGGACGTTGCGGGTGCCGGCTCCATTGTGGCGGGTGGTTTCCAGATACTCGAGAAACGTCGTCACGCGTTCTGGAGTGAGGGTCGCAACCTCGAGCCCGCTGGGATCACCGCCCTTGCCGACCAAGTAGGCCAACAGCAGCTTGAGGCTGTCGCGATAGCTCTGCCGAGTATGCGGGCTGAGCGCGCGTTGCTTCGGCAGATAGTCCAGGAAAAACGTCTGGAGGGATACGGCCAGGGTGGTGTTCATGCGGCACCTCCCGACTGGAAGAGCTGGGCGCAGCCGGCGTGGAAGCGCCGACTGGCGGCCTGCCGCAGTTCAGGCGTCAGATGCAGGTAATGGTGCGTGGAAACCGGGGAGACATGACCGAGATAGGAAGCCAGATGTGGCAGCAGCGCATTCGGGTCCTGGCCTTGCGCGTAAGCGCGGTGAAGTGCCGCCACGGCCATGCTGTGCCGCAGGTCGTGGATATGCGGAGGCCGTCCGTGACGATCGAGGACGCCGGCGCTGCCGCACAGTCGCAGCCAGTTTTGCCGCAAGGCGGTGCCGGTCATGCCATCGCCGGTGCCCGTTGCGCGGCCGCTCGAGATCAGGGGACCGTTTGGATCAAGGCGTTGCCCGTGCGCTGGCCAGCGGGCGAGAAATCGCTCCAATGCGCGGGCGACCGTGGCGTGGAGCGGGACCAATCTGGATTTATGAAACTTGGTCGCTTCAACGCGCAGAATTTTTCCCCGGCGGTCGTAATGACGCAGCCGTAGACGCAGGAGTTCGCTGCGCCGGAGGCCGCAGCAGAACAACAGGACGAAAGCTACCTGGAAGATCTGGGCGCGCAGCGGATTATAGTTGAGCGCGGGTAGCCGCCGAGCGGTGGCCAAAATGCGAGCCATCTCCTTAGGGCTGACGATCCGGGGTGCGCGGTAAGCCTGGGGTTTGGGAAATAGCGCTTGATCAGGGACCCAAGTCGCCGGGTGGTCCCGGCGGTGAAAGAGGAGGAAATTGCGCACGACGCGCAGCCGGTTCCGTTGCACGGTGGAATTGAGTCGCCCTAGTTCGTCGGCCCACTGTTGAAACGCTTCGCCTGCGCACTCGTGGCGCTGCTCGCGAGCGAGAAAATCATCCCAATGGCGCAGAATCCGCTCCGCGCTGGTGAAGCCGCGGCCTAACGCGCGGCGAACGGCCACATAGCGTTGCAGCGACAAGGCGAATGGGCCGCGAAAGTTTTGGGAGCGGAGCGCGGGCAGTTTCCCCAAGCGGATTTTGGGCAAACCGTGAGCCCAGGTGAAGGGGACCAACGTGGCTGCCCGGCCGGCGGCCGGGATCGGCAACCCGACCTGGCGCAAATCATCGACGGCCAAACGGAGGTAGACGCCGGTGCTCTCGACATCCCGATGCCCCAACGCATCACCAATATGCTTGGTGGATACGCCTTGGCGCAGGAGATGGACGGCAAAGGAGTGCCGCAGCACATGGGTTCCCATGGTTTTGAGGGGCAAGCCGCTGCGGCGAACCCGGGACTCCAGAATATCATACACCGTCGTGGGCAGAAGCGGTCCCATGGGGGCGCGCTGGCGCAGGAAAACTTCGCGGCGCGGGCTGGCCGGCCGGGCGGTGCGCAGATAGCGCGCGACGATGTCACCGGCCTCGTCCGTCAGCGGCAGGAGCAGCGTTTGCCTGGTCTTGCTTTGTTGGATGCGAATCGTGCCCGCCCTCCAGTTAAAATCCTCCAGCTTGAGCCCGACGAGCTCACAGCTGCGCAGACCATAGCGTGCGGCTAGAAAGAGAATCGTGAAATCACGCTGCCCCATGGGCGTCGCACGATCGATGGAACGGAGTAGTGCCGAGAGTTGGGTCCACGGCAACGCTCGAGGCAGCCTTTCCAGACGGTAACATCGCGGGGAGTCGATCTGCTCGTGCAGTGGGGAGCGAAGGAGGCCTTCGGCGTGTTTCCAGCGCAGATACGTGCGGAGGCTGGCGACGACCTGTTGGAGACTGAATCGGGTGTTCGTTTTCGCCGCGAGGCGGAGGTAGTCCTCGATCTGCCGGACGGAAATATCGCGCAGAGCTGAGGGCTGCCGATCAGCTTGGAGAAAACCGAGAAACAACCGAATTTGCATCTGGTGGCGAACAACTGTCGCTCCTGCGAGGCCGCAAACGGCACGCAGATGCTCACCAAAATGAGCGAGTTCTCGCTGAGAAAACTTTGGCGTCGGCGGTGTCGCCACGGCGATCAAGCCACGTTCCAAGAGGAATGTCCCAAGTGAACGAGCGGCACCGCCCAAATTGCTCTCGGTGCGGAACCGATCATGAACTGCGCGCATATCGCGATCGGAAAGGTCCGCCAGCTTACGTCGGCCTTTGTGGCGCAGCCACCCCTCGACATGGCGAATACCTTTGAGACAGAACCGGATCGTCTTGGTCGTGTAGCTTCGTTGCCGGAGCCACGCGCTGTAGTCTGCGATTACGGAGCCGAACAGGGGCAAGGCTTGATAGCGCGCATACGCACGCGGGCGGATCTGCTTTAGGAATGACGTAATTTTCATCCCTCCGAGCCACGGGGATGGTCCAAAGAGTCGTCAATAATGTTGAGTTGGGCCGCCGACCCAGCCCGCGTGCGAGCGAAACCGCGTCCGTTCAGCTCAACATTTTTGACCACTTAACATCAATCGAGTAATGTTTAGCTAAACATTACTCGATGAACTCGGTTACCTGCCGCTCGACAAGACCGGCGCCGACCTGCTCTTCCAAGTCATCAGCCAGCGCTACGAACGCGGCTCGCTGATCATCACGACCAACAAGGCCTACAAAAATTGGGCCGAGATCTTCAACCATGATGCCGGCATCACCAGCGCCATCCTCGACCGCG
>CAMBVX010000543.1 GCA_945871085.1 Opitutus sp. GAS368
CGCCCGTGACTTTGTTGGATTATGAGTTTGAGCTAGTGCAGTAGAATTGCCGTAACTAGTGCATGGTCGCCCCTCTTTCGCCCGTCCTCGCCCTAGGAATTTTCCTAGCAGAGGCCGGCTGGTTTGAGCCCGTCGCCGCCACCATTGGCGCCATCGCCCTCGCCGTGCTCGCGTGGCGCCTCTCAAAAACTCAGGCCAAGACCACTGCGGATCTGACCGAACGCACCCGCCAACTCGCCCACGAGCGCGAAAAAAATATCCAGACCTCGCTGGAAAAAGAGCACCTCACCCGCGAAAACAAAGCGAAGAGCGAGATGCTCGCCACGCTGAGCCGCGAGATTCGCGGACATCTCAACGGCATCATGGGCTCCGCCGATCTGCTCGTCGACCACAGCCTCAAGCCCCGCCAACGCGAAAATCTCGCGACCCTCCGCGCTTCCGCCGAATCACTCCACCAATCCCTCAACGACGTCATCGATTATTCCAGCATCGAAACGGGCCAGATCAAAATTGCCCACGCCCCGTTTGAACTGCGCCAGCCGCTGACCGACGTCATCGAAACCCTCTCGCCCCTCGCCCTCCTCAAGGCCCTCGAACTCGTCCTCATCGTCTCGCCCGACGTGCCCCTCCACGTTACGGGCGATGCCGGCCGCCTGCGCCAGGTGCTCCTCAACCTGACCGCCAATGCCGTCAAGTTCACGGCGCAGGGCCGCGTCGTGCTGCGCGTTTCTCTCGCCCCCGGCTCCTCGGCTACTTCGAAACTCGGTGCCCGCTGGCTCCATTTCAGCGTGACCGACACCGGCCCGACCATTCCCGAGGATGCGCACGCGACCATCTTTGATCGCCCCTCCGACTCCATTTCGAAGTCCCCTCGCAACTTCGGCAGCGCCGGCCTCGAACTCGCCATCGTCAAACGCCTCGTCGAACTCATGGGCGGAAAAATCGGCGCCCGCGGTCTCCCCGAGGGTGGTTCCGAATTCTGGGCCGTCCTCGCCCTGCCCGCCCAAGAAGACCAACCCGGGTCCGCGATCGTGCGCCTCGCCGATCTGCACGTCGTCGTCCTCGACGATCTCGGGGCCGCCCGCGTCGCTTTGTCCGCCATGCTCACGCGACTCGGGATCGACCACGATACGACCGACACCGGCGCGCAAGCCGTGGAAATGCTGCACGACGCCCTCGACGCCGAAGCCCGCGACCTCGTCCTCATCCTCGACGAGTCCGTCGCCAAAGCCAGCGGCACCGAACTCGCCGCGCTCCTCGCCCCCGATGCCAACTTGCGCTCGACCCGCATCGTGCTTCTCTCCCGCGATCCCGAAGGCGTCGCCACCACCGTCTACGGTTTCCCGGTGGCCGCCGTGCTCCGCAAACCTCTCCTCCGGGGCGAAGTCCTCTTGGACGCCCTGCGCCCCACCCCCAAGGGCTCCCGCGTCCCCTTCGCGGCCGTCCCGCCACTCGTCTCGCGCACCCGCCCCCTCATCCTCGTCGTCGACGACGACAATATCAGCCGCTCGGTCAGTTCGCAATTGCTCGAGATCCTCGGCTGCGACGTCGAACTCGCCGAGAGTGGCGCCGCCGCCATCAGCCTCGCCCATCAGACCGGGTTCGACCTGATCTTCATGGATTGCCAGATGCCCGAGATGGATGGCTTCGAAGCCACGCAAAAAATCCTCACTTCCGTCAACCGGGTCGCTCCACCGATCGTCGCCCTGACCGCCAATACCTCTGCCCGCGACCGCGAACGCTGTCTCGCCGCCGGCATGAGTGATTTCGTCGCCAAGCCCGTGCACAAGGCCGAGCTCACCCGTGTCCTCAAACGGTGGACCCGCCACGAAGCTGTTCCCGTCCGCACGAAATAATCGGCGGCGTCTCCGCGTAAGCATGACAAAGCGATCCGTCGGCGTTGCCCCGCCCCAGAACCGACGTCGCTTTCTCCAGACCTCCTGCCTCCTCGTCACCGGCGCGACCCTCGGCCGCAGCGACGTAGCCATCCCGCTCGACCTCCCTACCCAGCTCGACCGCGCCTCACTTCCGTTGTGGGGCAGTCCTTCCGCCCGCCATCTCATCTCTGTCCTGTTGCTCGCACTCGCGGTCCCCGCCGGTGCCCGTGAGATCACCCTCCTCGTCGAAAAGATTAGCCCCGCCGATTAGCCACGCCCATGCACCGACCCCGCTCACCGTTCCCCGGCTCACTCGTTCTCGTTGCCCTGACCCTGGCGCTCATCTCGGCGCTTCCGCTCCGCGCCGCCGACACCGCGCGCCGCGGAAAAACCGAGACCGCCCTCGACCGCTACGTCGCAAAACCCGACGCCTCCTTCGCGTGGAAAAAGGCCGCCGAAGTCAACAACGCCAGCGGCACCGCCTACGTGCTCGATCTCGTTTCCCAAAACTGGCTCACTCCCGCCGAGGTCGACCGCACCGAATGGCGCCACTGGCTCACCATCATCAAGCCCGCCAACCTCACGCACTCCACCGCCCTCCTCGTCATCTCCGGCGGCTCCAATAAACCCGGCAACCCACCCAAACCCTCGCGCGAACTCATCGAAGTCGCCAAAGCCACCCGTTCCGTCGTGGCCGAAATCCGCATGGTGCCCAACCAGCCACTCACCTTTCACGGCGACGGCCAACCCCGCACCGAAGACGATCTCATCGCCTACTCTTGGGACCAATTTCTCCGCACCGGCGACGAACGCTGGCCCGCGCGCCTACCGATGACGAAGTCCGTCGTTCGCGCGATGGACGCCGTGACCGCGTTTCTCGCCAGCGACGAAGGCGGTCAGGCCACCGTCACGACCTTCGTTGTGTCCGGCGGCTCCAAGCGCGGCTGGACCACGTGGACCACCGCTGCCGTCGACCGCCGTGTCGTCGCCCTCGCCCCCATGGTGATTGACGTGCTCAACGTCGAAAAATCTATGGATCACCATTTCCGCGCCTACGGCTTTTACGCCCCCGCTGTCGGCGATTACGTCACGCACCACATTATGGATTGGAACGGCACGCCCGAGTTGAAGGCCCTCTACGCCATCGAAGATCCGTTTTCATATCGCGACCGACTCACGATGCCAAAGCTCCTGATCAACGCCTGCGGCGATCAGTTCTTCCTTCCCGATTCCTCGCCATTCTACTTCGACCAACTCCCCGGCGAAAAATTTCTCCGCTACATTCCCAATACCGATCACGGTCTGAAAAACACGGACGCCTACCAGACGCTCAGCGCGTGGCATCAGGCCATTCTCCAACGGACACCGCTCCCGCAGTTTTCGTGGAAACGCTCCGCCGAAGGCACGCTCACCGTCACGGCGAAAACTAAACCAACGTCCGTCCTCCTTTGGCAGGCGACGAATCCCACCGCCCGTGACTTCCGCCTCGAAACGCTCGGCCCCGTCTGGACCTCCACCCCCGTCGACGCCGCCGGCGATTCCTACTCCACGAAAGTTACCGCGCCCGCCGCCGGCTGGACCGCCTCCTTCATCGAGTTGACCTTCGCCCTCGGCGCCGACACGCCGCTCAAGCTCACCACCGACATCGCCGTCACCCCCGACACCCTTCCCTTCCCCTCGCCCACTCGATCGATGCCAGCGGGATTCCTCCGCAGATAGCACGACCACCAACCGCGCCGGTGCTAGAACCGCCGACGCCAAGCCGGCCCACAGCCTAATATCAATCGCCCAAATGATTGAGACTTTGATTTGCCGGGTAGCCGCGAGCGCCAGCGAGTGGTGATCCTAAAAACGGCAGTTAGAAGATAGCCCGATGCGGCTGAGCGTCGGGAAAAAGCGTGGGGGTGAGCAGTCAGGCGGCGGTGCGTAGGCCCGATCAAGCCGGAGCAGGCAACATTGGTGGAGCCGGCCCCATGACGCCAAAGTTTTGA
>CAMBVX010000544.1 GCA_945871085.1 Opitutus sp. GAS368
GGCAGGTTGATGATGTCGGTAGCAACGCGGGTGCCCGAGGCGCTTTCCGTCGCGATGAAGCCGTCGTCCTTGGAGGTATTAACGCGAAACTCGGTCAATACTTGGACTTCTTCGGAGGCGGGTTTGGGCGCAGTCTGGGCGAGCGCGACAGCGGCGGGCAAGCCGGCCGCGAGAAACAGTAACGTCCGAACCGGGCTTGCGATATTCATCGGGGTATTGGTTGAGGAAGCGAGGTAGCGAACCAAGGTTGGAGGAAGCAGGGGCGCAACAGTGACGGTGAATCACGTGGACGCGGATGCGACAACACCATCATTGAAACGCTTCAATTTAGGAACAGCCGCGCACCTCGCGACGTGCGCTGGCGCCGCGGGGAAAGTCTGGTCGGTCATCACGCGTCGCGCAAAACCGGACGTGGTTTCCCGGCGTCCGCGTTGGGACGCCGAAACGGAGCGCACCATCGATGCCGCAGAGCTAATAGCGGCCCGAGAGTCCGAAGTTCACCTTCGCGCCGTAGTCGGAGATACTGTCGCGGCGGCCGGGCATCGGGCCTTGGAAAACCATCGGCACCGCGGTGACGTTGATCGCGTCGCCATAGAGATCGAGGTGGCGGGTGAGCTTGAAGCGAGCGCTGAGGTCGATCCGGCCCTGGCCCGGGTTGTAGCGCAGCGAGGCGGGGTTCGTGCTGAAGGAAAACAGGGCGAGCGACTTGTAGTTCCATTTCGCGCGCAGCGAAACCCGTCCGTAGCTATAGGAGACGCCAAGGTTGGCCGAATCCGGAACAAAGCCCGGCACGCTCGACGTGTTGCGCGGGACGTTGGAACCGTAGTCGCCGCTCGTGTTGAGTTTCGTATAGTTCGCAAACATCCCGAGCCCTTTGAAATACCGCGGCAGAAACGTGAACTGCTGCTGGTAGGCGAACTCGGCGCCCTGGATGCGCGCGGCCCCGCCGTTCTTCGAAGTCGAGAGCGTGAACCCGTCGTAGAGCCCGTTGAACCCGTTGTCGGCACCGCTAGGGATGATCCCGGCGCCGTCGGTGTAGATGAAATCGCTGATATCTTTGCGAAACACAGCGACCGACAACATCCCGACCGGCTCAAAGTAATATTCGAGGGTCACGTCCGAGTTTTTCACGTATTGCGGTTTCAGTTCGGGATTCGATGCCGAGACTGTGCTGTTCGTATAGTTCGCCGTTTCGTTCGGCATAATGTTCGTGAAATTAGGCCGGCCAATGCCCGTCGCCCAACTGGCGCGCGCGAGCAGGTTCGGCGTAAACGCGTAGCGCGCGTGGAGGCTCGGGAAGTATTTTTTGTAGCTCGAGTTGTTGGTGCGGATAACCGAGCCGAATTCCTCGAAGGCCGCGCCCGCCGGGTCGGCCGTGCGCCGCGCCGCTTCGGCGGCGGTGCGCGCGGTGCGTTGCGCGGCCGTCTCCGTGCGGATGCGCTGCAGCGCCTCGGCCACCGTTTCCTTCCGCGACTGGCCGTTGACGACGACAGTGTTGAGAATGGGGCCCTGCACCGGACCGACGCCGCGCACATCCGTTGACTCGATCCGAACGCCGCCGAGGAACGACAGCTTCCCGAAAGCGATTTTTCCCTGGAGGTAACCCGCGGAGATTTTTTCGTGGGCATTGCGCTGGCTCTGATAATAGGTGCGCCGATTGTTGTAGGTATCGGCCAGAAACTCGTTGGGCGCCGACAGGCGCCGGTCCGCCAGCTTCGCGGCACTGGGCCAGACGGCGCTCGGATATCCGCCAGTCGTGGGGTTGCGCACGTATTGGGTTTCGGCGAAACGGGCGAACTGGTCGTCGTTGATACCCGTGCCCGCGTTGCGACCCGCCACGCCGTCGGCACCCACGTAGATGAAATTGGCCGCGTTGTTTTCAAACTCCCGGCGGTGCTCCTTAAACACTCCGCCCATTTTGAGCTCCGAAGGCCAACGGGTGGCAAAGGTTTTGCGCAGGTTCGTCCGCGCGCTCCAGACGTTGTCTTCGGTGAAGTTCAGACCGGTGTTGTAACGGAGCGCGCCGTAGTTGTTCAGGTCCTGCGGATCGGGACCGCTTGTATACCGCACCCCGGGATACTGCGTGCTGATGCCGCGGTCGAGGCGCCAGCCGACGCCGGTCAGATTGCCGGTCACGGATCCGCGGTTGCCGCTGCTGTCGACCACCTGTTCACCGGGTGAAAACGAAAAATCGTAGTCGAGGTTGAGATCGTCCCACTTGTTGCGACCGCCGGCCAGGTAGAGGAGGCTCGTCGCTTTCACGATGCTGTTGTTCAAACTGAAACTCGTCGCCGAGCTCGGGCTGACCAGTGCCTCGGTGACCAATTCCGTGTAGCCCGGCGCGACCGCAGCGGCGGCGGTCGTCCAATCGCGCACTTTGTTGGCGAGTTCCGCCCGGTAGTAGTTGGCGCTGACGCTGGCATAGGTCGTCCAATTTTTGGTGAGTTCAAAATCAAGCCGCGTGCTGCCACTGCGCCGGTAAGTGACCTTCGGCCCGTCGACATAAAAAAAGCGCGTCACGTAGGCGGGTGTGGCGAGCGTGGGTTGGAACGTGAACCCGACCTGATCCTGAATCTGGTAGTAAGGCGTATAGTTCGCCGCGAGCGTGAGGCCGATGCGCCGCTCCGTGCCAAACACCCGCGAATAGTTGGCGCTCATCGTCGGATTCATCCGGTGCGCGGAGTCTGACCGCGTCTCAAGATTGCCGCCGAGCTGGTAGTCGAACGACTGCGTGACTTTCGACTGAAACGGCGTTTTCGAGCGCATGTTGATTGCTCCGCCCACCGACGCCGCGTCCATGTCCGGGGTGAGCGCCTTCGTGACCTCGACGCTCTCCAACATCGAAATATTTGACGTCAGCGTGAACCGAAACGTGCGCGCGGTGCCCGCGACCGCGTTCGACACCGGCACCCCGTCGATCGTGACGGTGCTCAACTCCGGCGATACTCCGCGAATGCTCACCTGATCCGGATCGGCCGAAGTGTAACTGACCGTGATACCGGGCAGCCGCTGCAAAAGGTCGGCCACGTTGCCCTCGGCGGCACTGCCGAACGCATCGGCGGAGACCACGTTCTTCACGTTGTCCGCCGCGCGTTGCTGCATGATGGCCAGCGCCCGTCCCTCCTTGTCGGCCGTGACAGTGAAAGCCTGCAACTGCTGAACCTCAGAGCCCATTTCAACGTCGAGCCGCGCCGTGGTTCCCGGACTAACGGTAACCGCCACCGTGCGGGTGCTGAAGCCGGTATAGTTGACGCGCAACTGATGCGTGCCGACCGGAACTCCGACCAGCATGAATTCACCTTCGCGGTCAGTGTAAGCGGAGAGCCGAAGCGCGGTGATGGCGACGTCGGCACCTTGCAGGTAGGACTTGGTTCCCTCGCTGCTGACGCGCCCGCGCACGGAGCCGGTCGCGGTTTCGGCGTTGGCGGTTGTGACGACAAAATAGAACAGAATGAGGCTGAGGACGGCAGACGTGGGGCGAAACATGGATCGGGGTGAAGATGCGTTCATGGGGAAGTGACCGCACGGGCGGTCTTATTTGGGGCTCGGGGTGGAGGGACTGCGCGAACCGTAGCGCTCACCTCTTCAGCAGCGATGGTCGTGTCATTGAAACCCTTCAATTCGGATGCAAGCCGTCGAGTTGGCGCCGTGCCGGCGAACCGGCGGTGTGCTCGCAGGCGGAACAACCGTCGCGGTGACTACACGCTCCAACCGGGGCGATAGACGTAGCCGGGACCGGCGAAGACATCACAATCCGGGCGGTTGGGAAAACGGCTTGATGTGGCATCCCACTCGAGGCGGGCCTGGGTGCGTTGCGCGGCGACACCCAGCAACACGACTTCGGTGAGGCCGGCGG